>DASWGT010000182.1:0-31369 GCA_036393575.1 Rhodospirillales bacterium
CCAAGTTTTCCGCTTTCGCCAGTATAGCCGATTTCACTGGAAAACGTTGGAAAGCGTGCCGATCCCCTCGATGGTGACGGAGATGTCGTTCTTCGGCTCCTTCATGGTGCCGACGCCCAAGGACGTGCCGCAGCAGATGACGTCGCCCGGCATCAGAGTCATGTCGTCGGAAAGCAGGCTCACCAGTTTCGCCGGCTGGAAGATCATGTCGCTGATCGGATAGTTCTGGCGTTCATCGCCGTTGAGCACCGTCTTGACGGTCAGCTTTTTGGGCTCCAGCCCGGTGGCGATCACCGGGCCGAACACGCCGAAGGTGTCGAAGCTCTTGGACCGCACCCACTGGGCGAAGGTCTTGTCCTTGCTGATCAGCTCGACGGCGGTGACGTCGTTAATGCAGGTGTAGCCGAAGATGTGCTTCGGCGCGTCGGCCTCGGAGACGTTGGTCGCTTGCCTGCCGATGACGATGCCGAGCTCGCCCTCGTAGACCACCTTGCCCTGATACGCTTTCGGCCGCCGGATGACCTGGTTGGGGCCCAAAAACGAATTGTTGCCCTTCAGCAGGTAGAGAGGCTCCGGGGGCTCGGGCATCTCGATCTTCTTGGCCAGCGCCCGGAAGTTGTTCCACAGCGCGATCATCTTCGTCGGCACGCACGGCATCAGGAGCTTCACGTCGGCGAGCTTCAGCGTCTTGCCGGTCTTCTTGGGCTTGCCGAACATGTCGCCTTCGTGGACGTGGACGGTCGCGCCCTCGATGGTGCCGAAGCCGACCGAGCCTGCGTATTCGAAGCGTCCCCAATGGGTCATGGGATCGAGCCCCCCCCTCTCGAGTTGGTTGTTACTGATGGTTGTCGCGGCCGGCAGTATATCCGCGACCGGCCAGGATTTTCAAAAATATCACCGGCCTAAGGTTGGAATTATTACAAGCCGGTGAACCTGGACAGCGCCGGGGACAGCGCCGGGGCGGGCCGCCACCGGGTGTTTGCCGGCCATTGACAGGACGCGTTTTCGCGCCAAATCTTAAGGCGAACGCCGGCGGCGCGGGTGCGCGGCCGGCAGGGGCGCCGATCGCCGGGCCCCGAACGACCCGTACTCGCTCAACGCCTGGAGGAGCACGCCGATGACTCGCATGTCCGTATTCAACAGCCCGCTGCTGCTGGGGTTCGATCATTTCGAGCGCATGCTCGACCGGGCGTCGAAGGCGTCCGCCGAGGGCTATCCGCCCTACAACATCGAGCAGGTCGGCGACAACAAGCTGCGCATCACCCTCGCCGTCGCCGGGTTCTCGATGGACGATCTCGCGGTGTCGGTCGAGGACAACCAGCTGGTGATCCGCGGCCGCCAGCAGACCGAAGAGGACGACACCCGCGTATTTCTGCACCGCGGCATCGCCGCCCGCCAGTTCCAGAGGAGCTTCGTGCTCGCCGAAGGTATCGAGGTCAAGGGCGCCAGCCTCGACAACGGGCTGTTGGCGATCGAGCTGGATCGCATCGTGCCCGAGCCGCAGGTCCGCACCATCGAGATCGAGAGCGGCCAAGCGGACGGCGGCAAGAAGCGCCGCAAGACCATCGACGTGCAGACCGAATAGCGCCGGCACGCCGGAATTTCGGAAATCCCGTGAACCGCCGCCGCTTAAGCGGGGCGTGGACAGAAGGGAGTTTCAAGATGATCGACCAACAGACCAAGACCCAGTCGCCCGAAAAGCACGCGCCGGTGATGTCGGCCGAGGCGTTCGCCCAATGGGGCGTCGGCCAGATCGCCTACATCAAGCCGGTCGTCGTCGACGGCCAGCCGGTCGCCGCCATCTTCTCCGCCGACGGCCAGCAGATCGGCGTGACGGAGAACCGTGACGTCGCCCGCGCCGCCGCGATCCAGCACTCGCTGGAGCCGGTCAGCGTCCACTGATATCGACGAGCCTCGTACAGAGCTCGTCATGCCGGATGCGATGCAGCACGCAGTGGCGCATCGCTGATCCGGCATCCCGTCGATGCGGGACGAGATTCCGTGTCTGCACCGCACCACTTTGTGCTGCGGTGCGCACGGAATGACGCGTCAATTGCAAGGACTGACGGCATGGCATGATGTACGGACGCGCGTGGCCCATTCGCCGCCTCGGCGTGGTTGACACTCGATTGGGAAAATCGTCGGCGGTTGTGCGGGGGGGCACCCCGGCGGAATTGCGCCCGGGGGCCGGTGAAGCGTGGCCTTAAGGATGGCTCAGGCGGCGCGGTCTTCCTGCGATTCGGTGAGGATGGCGAATAAGGCTTCCGCGTTGTCGGTGCCGCGCAGCTTGTCGCAGGTCGGCCGATCGCGCAACAGCCGCGACACCTTGGCCAGCGCCTTCAGGTGGTCAGCGCCGGCAGATTCGGGCGCCAGCAGGACGAAGATCAGGTCCACCGGGCGCTCGTCGATGGCCTGGAAGTCGACCGGCGTCGACAGCCTCGCGAACAGCCCGTAGAGCCGATCGAGGTTGGCGAGCTTGCCGTGCGGGATGGCGATGCCGTTGCCGACCCCGGTGGTGCCCAGCCGCTCGCGCTCCATCAGCACGTCGAACACGGTGCGTTCGTGCAGCCCGGAGATTTCGGCCGCGCGGCGCGCCAATTCCTGCAGCGCCTGCTTCTTGCTGGTCGCTTTCAGGTCGGCGATGACGGCTTCCGGCACGAGAATATCGTTGATCATCATGAGCACACCTCGTTTTTCAATGGCAGCCCGGACGTCGGCACCAGATTGTCATTTCCCTTTGTTCTTGGTCTTTTCGTTCTTCTTGTTGTCGTCGCTGGGGTCGATCCAGCCGATATTGCCGTCGTTGCGGCGATAGACGACGTTGAGCCGGCCGCTGGCGGCGTTGCGGAACATCACTACCGGCAGATCCGCCAGATCCATCCGCATCACCGCCTCGCCAACCGTCAGCGTGTGGATGTGGTCGGGCATCTCGGCGACGATGGTCGGCTGCGCGTCGTCGGGGACTTCCTCCTCCTCGCGCTCGGGCTGGATCACATATTGCAGCGCCGGCAGCACGTCCTCGGCGCGGCCCTTGTTCTTGTGGTGGTCGTTCAGCCGCCGCTTGTAGCGCCGGAGCTGCTTCGATATGCGCTCGAGCGCACCGTCGAAGGCGGCATAGGCGTCCTCCGACTCCGAGCCGCCCTGCACGACCAGGCCGCGCGGGCCGGGATGGACCGAGATGTCGGCGCGCAGCCGGTGTCCCTGGCGCGAGAAAACAACGTTGGCATCGATGGCGCGCATGAAATATTTGGTCACCGCGTTGCCGAGGGTGTCCCTGACATGCCCGCGGAGCGCCTCGCCGACGTCCAAATTCTTGCCTTTGACGGATATGTCCATGATCCGGGTCGAATAGGGATCCTCACGCTTTTCGGGCGTCTTCAGGCCGCCGATGGCCGGGCCGGCCCATAGTCCTTGCTCGTCCCACGACCGGGCAGCGCGGCGTCGAGCCGCCCGTCCCGCTTTTCCCGGCGGACGGAGAGGCATGTCCCCAGCCGGGAAAGGCCGGGACGTTATGTCCCCCGTCCGCGAGAGTCAATACACCCGATACACCGGATTTTTCGGATTTTCTATCTTGTAATTGGGGAAATTTCAGCCTAGCGCGGACTTGTCCCGGCGCCGCTGCACCGACGACGGGATGCTCATGGATTCGCGGTATTTTGCGACCGTCCGGCGGGCGATGTCGATTCCCTCGGTCTTCAATATGTCGACGATCTTGTCGTCGGAGAGGATTTTCTTCGCCGGCTCGGCGTTGATCAGCGACTTGATGCGGTGGCGCACGGATTCGGCCGAGTGCGTGTGGCCGCCGGTGCCGGCGATCGCCGGCGTGAAGAAATACTTGAGCTCGTAGATGCCGCGCGGTGTCGCGATGTACTTGTTCGAGGTGACGCGGCTGACCGTGCTCTCGTGCATCTCGATGGCATCGGCGATATCGCGCAGCACCAGCGGCTTCAGGTACCGCACGCCGTTGGCGAAGAAGCCGTTCTGCTGGCGCACCAGTTCGGTCGCCACCTTGAGGATGGTGGTGGCGCGCTGGTGCAGCGACTTGACCAGCCAGTTGGCGGAATGGAACTGCTCGGTGATGTACTGCTTTTCTTGCTTCGACCGCGCCTGGCGCGAGACGCGGGCGTAGTACTGGTTGTTGACCAGCACCTTGGGTAGCGACTCCGAGTTGAGCTCGATGAACCAGGTGCCGCCGGGCGCGGGGCGCATCAGCACGTCGGGCGTGATCGGCTGCGCGATGCCGTGGTCGAAGGCGAGCGCCGGCTTCGGATCGAGCGTCTTGATCTCGGCGATCATGTCGGCGACGTCCTCGGCGTCGGCGCGGCAGGCCTTGGCCAACCCCTTGAGGTCGCGCTTGGCCAGCAGATCGAGGTTGTCGAGGAACGTCTGCATGCACGGGTCCAGCCGATCGCGGTCGGCGAGCTGGAGGCCCAGGCATTCGGCGAGGCTGCGGGCGAAGATCCCGGGCGGGTCGAACTGCTGCAGCTTCTTCAGTGTCGCCTCGATGCGGCCGATATCGCAGTTCAGCGTCTCGGCCACCGTCTGCAAGGGGCCCGCCACGTAGCCGGCCTCGTCCAGCATGTCGATCAGGTGCAGCCCGATCAGCCGGTCCACCGGGTCGGCGATTTCCATCGTCAGCTGGCCGGTCAGGTGGTCGCGCAGCGACGGCTTTTCCGACAGCGTCTCCTCGAGGCCGGGGGCCAGCGTGTCGAAGCCACCGCCGCCGCCGATGTCGGCGAACGCCGACGCCTGCAGCGGGCCGTCTGCGGCGGCGGGGCCGTCGCCGGAATAGACGTTGTCGTAGTCGACGTCGGTCGCGTCGGGCGTCGCCGCCGCCGGATCTATGCTTTCAAAATCAATGGCTTGCAGGGATTCCGGCTCG
Source organism: Rhodospirillales bacterium (assembly GCA_036393575.1). GTDB lineage: Bacteria > Pseudomonadota > Alphaproteobacteria > Rhodospirillales > Casp-alpha2 > JACPJY01. The sequence continues at coordinate 4,883 of DASWGT010000182.1, forward strand.
CCCCCAGGCGGGCTCTCGGCGGCGACGTCGCCGGCCGTCTCCGGTTCCGGACGGTCGTCCTCGTCGACGTCGAGCATCGGGTTCTTTTCGAGCTCGCGCTCAATGTACTCGGCGAGATCGAGGTTTGAGAGCTGCAGCAGCTTGATCGCCTGCTGCAGCTGCGGCGTCATCACCAGAGTCTGGCTCTGGCGCTGATCCAATCGGGGCGTCATCGCCATGGCCGAATCCCCTGCCGCGAATTACAGATTGAACCGGTCACCCAGGTAGACGCGCCGCACGTCCTCGTTGCCGACGATATCGCTGGGCGCGCCCTCCATCAGCATCATGCCGTCGTGGATGATGTAGGCGCGATCGATCACGTCGAGGGTTTCGCGGACGTTATGGTCGGTGATCAGCACCCCGATGCCGCGGTCCTTGAGGTGCGCCACCAGATCGCGGATGTCGCCGACGGCGATCGGGTCGATGCCGGCGAACGGCTCGTCGAGCAGCACGAAGTGCGGGTTCGAGGCCAGCGCGCGGGCGATCTCGACGCGGCGGCGCTCGCCGCCAGACAGCGCCAGCGCCGGGGTGCGGCGCAGGTGGGTGATCGAGAACTCGGCCAGCAGCGCCTCCAGGATCGCCTCGCGGCGGTCGCGCGACTTCTCGGTCACCTCGAGCACGGCGCGGATGTTGTTGGCCACCGTCAGGCCGCGGAAGATCGAGGCTTCCTGGGGCAGATAGCCGATGCCGAGCCGGGCGCGGCGGTACATCGGCAAATCGGTGATGTCGGAGCCATCGAGGATGATGGTGCCGTAATCGGGCGGCATTAGGCCGGTGATCATGTAGAAACACGTGGTCTTGCCGGCGCCGTTGGGGCCCAGAAGCCCGACCACCTCGCCGCGCTGCACGGTCAACGACACGCCGCGCACCACCGGCCGCTTGCGGAACCGCTTTCCCAAGTTCTTGGCGACCAGGCCGCGGTTGTGGGCGACCAGCCGCGGGGCTTGCGGCTGCGGCCGCCCGGGCGGCCGTGCCAGGGTACCGGCGGGGGCGCCGGCAGGCGACGCCGGGCGGGCGGCCTGCGGCGGCGCCGAAGGGACACGCGGCTGCGCCGGGACGCGCGGCGTCGGCGCCCCCGGCGAGCCGGCCGGACCCGATGCGCTCGTCGGCCCGGCGGGGCGGCGCGGCCCTTGCGGCCCGCCCTGGCCCGTTGGCGGCGGTCTGTTGAAGTTATCGCTCATGAAATAACTCTAATCCCTTCATCAAGATCATTATTTTTTTCTGGTATTCGGCACCAGGAGGCCTCGGGCGCGTTCCCGGGGGCCCGAGCCGGAAGCCGGGCAGCTATAGAGATTGCTGATGCCGGTATTGAGATTAACCACGGCGCGGCAACCGTTTAGAACGGTTTCTCCACGCGTCAGTTGAACCGAACCCGTCAACGTCGCGATGCCGCTTTCGACGTTGTAGACGCCGCGATCCGAGGTCGCGGTGTCCTTTTCGGTGACGATGGTCACCTTGTCGAAGGCGTCGACCCGGTACAGCTTGCTGTCGCCGGCCTTGTCGGGCTTGAAATAGGCGGCCAGCACGTCGGCCTTGAGGCGCTTGTTTTCGCGCACCGCGAAAGCGTTGCCGCGCGCCACCGCCATCTGCTTCTTCTCCCAGTATTCCAGCTGCTTGTCGGCGGTGATCTCGTCGGTCGGCGTGACCAGCCGCACCTTGCCGCCCGACAGCACCAGCACGCCCAAGTCGACCTGGTAGATCGCCTGCTTGCCGTAGGCGGTCTCCTTGGCGGTCTTGATCTTGACGTTGCCGATGGCGTCGAGGCGCCAGATATCGGTGCCGCCTCCCTTCTGCTCGCGGTAGTAGGCGCGCAGCTCGTCGGCCAGCACGGTAACCTCGCCGCGCACCGCCTTGGCGTTGCCGCGGGCCAGGAACACCAGGCTTTCCTGCTGCCATTCGATGCCGTTGTCGGCGGTGATTTCAATCGGCTGGTCCGACTGGCCGCTGCCGAAGTTGAGGCCCTGGGCGTCGGCGGCGCCGCCGGCGAGCGCCAACGCCAGCGCCATGGCGAGCGCCGGCCACCGGTCGCGTGCCGGGCCGGCGGCGGTCATTTGCCCCCCTTGGCGGCGCGGGAAGGCTTGCTGAGGTCGGCTTCCCGGCTCATACCGGGATAGATCAGGAGCTTGGATTTCCCTTTGAAAACAATGGTTTTCCCTTTCTCGACCAGGATGAAGCCCTCGGCCTTCAGATCGCCGAACGGGCCCTGGCCGTGCACCGCCTGGTCGCCGGCGGCTGTGCCCTTCTCGAGATCGAGGCGGGCCTTCGCGGTGCGGAACTCATAGCCCGAGTCATGGAACAAGTTGACGGCGCCGATCAGGTCGAGGGTCTGCTGCTGGCGCTGGTAGATTCCGTTCTCCGCCGTCAGCACCAGCCAAGTGCCGTCATTGAGCGTGATGTCGGCCTTCGGCATCTCGAGCTCGACGGAGAGCGTGTTGCCGCTCAGCTTGCGGGCGAGATCGGCGGTGACCGAATAGGCCTGGTCGTCCTTATCGATGCCGAGATAGCGCGGGCTGACCATGCTCGGGTCCTCGGTCTGGTCGGCGGTCATCGCCGCGAAGCTGATGCGGAACTTGAGATCCTCGGTGCGCAGGTACGGCCATGCCATGATCACCGCGATCAGCAGCAGCGCCACGCCCGGCAGCAACCACTTCATCATATGTACGAAACGGCTGTAGAGGGCCGACTGCCTCGGCCTGGGCTGGTTTTGCAACAGCCAGCGGCGGCGCGGGGTCGGCGGCGGCACGGCGGCGCCGGGGAGCAGATCTGCGGTGCCGACCCCCTGCATGATCAGGCCACCCCGGTGCGCAGGCAGTCGTGGATGTGGAGGATGCCGACCGGACGCCCGCCTTCGACCACGAACACATTGGTGATCTTGTTGGCGTTCATGAACCCGACCGCCTCGCTGGCGAGGATGTCGGGCGGGATCGACTTGACGCCCTTGGTCATCACCTGATCGACGGTCTGGCCCGTCAGTTTCGGGCTCATGTGGCGGCGCAAATCGCCGTCGGTGATGACGCCCTTCAGCCGGCCCTTGTCGTCGACGACGCCGACGCAACCGAAGCTCTTCGCGGTCATCTCGATCAGCGCGTCGGACATCGCGGCGCCGCTGGCGATCAGCGGCAGCGCGTCGCCCTTGTGCATGATGTCGGCGACCTTCAACAGCCGGCGGCCGAGCTTGCCGCCCGGATGCAGCTGGTGGAACTGGTCCGGCGAGAATCCCTTGCGCTCCAAGAGCGCCACGGCAATGGCATCGCCGAGCGCCAACATCACCGTCGTCGAGGTCGTCGGCGCCAGCCCCAGCGGGCACGCCTCCTCGCTATGCGGCAGCGTCAGCACCACGTCGGCGGCCTTGGCCAGCGCGCTCGCGCCGCCGCCGGTGACGGCGATCAGGGGGATGCCGTATCGCTTAGAATAGGTAACCAAATCAGATAGTTCCGGGGTCTCGCCGGAGTTCGACAGGGCAAACACCGCATCGCCCTTGGCGATCATGCCGAGATCCCCGTGGGAGGCCTCGGCCGGGTGCACGAACAGCGCCGGCGTACCGGTCGAGGAGAGCGTGGCGGCGATCTTGCGCGCCACGTGGCCGCTCTTGCCCATGCCGGTGACGACGACGCGCCCGGTGACGCCGGAGATGACATCGAGGATTTGCGTGAACGCCGACCCGAGCGCGCCGGCGAGCGCCACCAGTGCCGCCGATTCGATGCCGAGCACCCGCTTCGCCGAGGCGAGGTCGGACCGGTTGCGGTCGTCGGTGTTGGCGTGGGACATGGCCGTGGTCTTGGTCATTCCTTGTCCGTGTTCCGATGTTCCCGTCGATGTTGCGGCCGGACGCCCCCAAGTGCATCGAGGGTAGCGCCGCGGCGGTGACCGCCGACGCTAGGCCAAAACGGCAAAGAAAGTCTTAATCCCTGCCCGCAGAGTATGCGCTCAAGCCCCTGAAAGGTCAACAATTTCTGAAGGTTAGGACAAGCCGGCCGGAATCCGGCCCGAACCTTGCAAGGAAACACCCCCCGGCGACGCGCCAGCCACCGCCCTGGCCCGAGTCGACGGCAACGCCCGGCACGCGGCGGACGGAAGGGCGACGGCCCGGTCGCGGCGGCGCTGGCGGGCAAGATCAATGGGCGAACAGGTCCTCGTCGCCCCAGCCCTTGAGGTCGAGTTCGGCGCGGGTGGCGAGGAAGTCGAAGCAGGCCTTGGCCAGCACCGTCCGGCCTTCGCGCTCGAGCATGGCGTCGAGCTTGGCCTTCACCGCGTGCAGATAAAGTACGTCGGCGGCGGCGTAGTCGAGCTGCTCGGCGCTGAGCGTCGGGGACGCCCAGTCCGACGACTGCTGCTCCTTGGACAGATCGACGCCCAGTAGCTCCCGGCACACGTCCTTCAGCCCGTGGCCGGAAGTATAGGTACGCACCAGCTTGGAGGCGATCTTGGTGCAATACACCGGGCACACGTTGGCGCCTAGGTACTTGCGGAACGCCGCGACGTCGAAGCGGGCGAAATGGAAAATCTTGGTGACCTTGGGGTTCTCGAGCAGCGCCTTGAGGTTGGGGGCGTCGTAGCGAGCGTCGGCGAAGCGCACCAGGTGGCAGGCGCCGTCGGCGGTCGCCAGTTGCGCCAGGCACAGCCGGTCGCGCGTCAGGTTCAGGCCCTGGGTCTCGGTGTCGACGGCGACGAAGCGCCCGAAATCGACGCCCGGGGCCAAGTCTCCGTCGTGGACTTCTATGGATTTAGGCTTTCTTTTCAACTTGTTAACCCCAAAGTGCCGGCGCTCCGCGGGTACCGACGGCGGCCTCGAACGGATGGTGCCCAGGAGAAGACTCGAACTTCCACGACCTCATCGGCCACAGGTACCTGAAACCTGCGCGTCTACCAATTCCGCCACCTGGGCGCCGGGGCGAGGCTGCGTTTGCGGCTGACGAACGGCACAGTCGTTAATCCGCCGGCCGTATGATGTCAACCGCCAAACGCCCTCGCTGTTGACGGCGTTCGGGCGGACATTGTAAGCCGGTAGCAACGCCCCCGACCGGCCTCGGCGCCGCCCCGGAACGACCTGTAAAACGGGCTCTGAAAATCGGAAGATTCGAGTGAAAAACCGCGTGGTGACGGTATTCGGCGGCTCCGGCTTCCTGGGCCGCCACCTGGTGCAACGGCTGGCTGCTGCCGGCGCCGCCGTGCGCGTCGCCGTCCGCGACATCGAGGCGGCGAACTTCCTGAAGGTGCTCGGTGACACCGGCCAGGTGGTACCGTGGCCGGCCGACATCACGGATCCGGACGCCGTCGCGGCAGCCCTCGACGGCGCCAGCGAGGCGGTCAACCTGGTCGGCATCCTCTATGAGCGCGGCCAACGCACCTTTCAGCGCATCCACGTCGACGGCGCCGGCAACGTCGCCGGCGCCGCTAAGGCGGCCGGCGTCGCGAGCCTGGTACACGTGTCGGCGATCGGCGCCGATGCGTCCTCGGCGTCGCAGTACGCGCGCACCAAGGCGGTCGGCGAGGCGGCAGTGCGCAAGGCGTTCCCGGCGGCCGCCATCCTCCGGCCCAGCGTCGTGTTCGGCCCCGAGGACAACTTCTTCAACATGTTCGCCGGCCTGGCGCGGCTTTCGCCGGTGCTGCCGGTGTTCGGTTGCCCGACGGTGCCGAAGGTGAAACTTTTCCCGGAAGGTGGGCTGATCGCGGTTGACCTCTATGGTTCGGGCGGCACCCGCTTCCAGCCTGTCTATGTCGGCGACGTCGCCGACGCCATCGTCAAGGCGCTCACCGAGCCCAAGTGCCGCGGCAAGACCTACGAGCTCGGTGGACCGGTGGTCTACAGCTTCAAGGAGCTGATGGACCTGCTGCTGGCCGAGATCGGGCGCAAGCGGTTCCTGATGCCGTTGCCGTTCGCGGTTGCCGCCTTCGAGGCGTTTTTCCTGGAGTTATGGCCGAAGCCGCTGCTCACCCGCGACCAGGTGACGCTGTTGAAGCGCGACAACGTGGTCACCGCGGGCGCGCTCGGGTTCAAGGACTTGGGAATAGCGCCGAAGGCGGCCGAGGCAATCGTGCCGACCTATCTGCACCGCTTCCGGCCGCCGTCCCGGCTCGGGCGCGACGCCGCCTGAGGTGGGCCGCCCGCGAGGACTGCCGGCGAACTTCCCGCCACCTTGATATGGAGATAAAGAGGAAAGGCGCGCCGTTGCCGTCGCTTGGCGACACACGGGCGATGAGGTACGGTGCCCGTCGCCCCGGGGACGCCGCCGTGCCCAGAGGGCGAAACCGAAGGGAGGCCGGCGATGTCGATCCAGCGCTTCGAGCCCAAGTTCAAGACGCTCGCCAAAGACGCGCTCGACCGCTGGCGCGGGCTTGCGCCGGCGATCGTCTCCGACTGCATGAACCGCACCCAGGTGATGGCCGGCGCCATCAAGCCGGTGGCGCCGGGCATGCGGCTGCTCGGCCAGGCGCGCACCGTCGAGTGCATGGTCGGCGACAACTCGGCGGCGCACACCGCGATCGGGCTGGCGCGGCCGGGCGAGGTGCTGGTCGTCGATGCCGGCGGCTACGCCGATACCGCCTTGTGGGGCGGCATCATGACGCGCGCCGCCTTGAAGCGCGGCATCGGCGGGCTGGTGATCGACGGCGCCGTGCGCGACGTCGCCGAGATCCGCGAGCTCGGCTTCCCCGTCTTTTCCCGCGCCGTGGTTCCGGCCGGGCCGCATAAGGGCTGGGGCGGCGTCATCGACGGCCCGATCTCGTGCGCCGGCTGCCCGGTGAAGCCCGGCGACATCGTGATCGGCGACGACGACGGCGTCTGCGTGGTGCCGCTCGAGCGCTGGGAGTCCATCCTCGCGGTGTCGCTGGAGAAGGTGGCGCAGGAGCGGAAGACCAACGCCAGCACCGCCGAGGGGGTGTTGCCAAGCGCGCGCATGGGCCTGCCGGAGCCGGAGCTGATCGCCGACAAGTGAGCGGCGGCGCCGAGGCCGCAAAGCCCAAGGCAACGGCGAGGGGGAGCGAGGGTGTTCAATCCATTGAAGCTGTTCGACTCGACGGCGCGCGAGATCAAACGCCTCAACAAGGACGCGCCCAACATCGTCGAGTACGCCCGCCAATGCTTCCGCGTCGAGACGGTGCGGGCGATCGCCGACACCACGCGCCAGCACCTGGAGCGGGCGCATGCGCACTATCCCGGCAACCGCGAGGGATGGAAGCAGGCGGTCATCGACTACGAGCGTATGCACCGCGAGGCGCGGAGCGGACGCGACGACGTGGCGCTGACTGCCTTCACCTTGGTGCTCATCTACATCCGCGCCGAGGTCCAGGGCGAGGCCTGCCGGGCGGCCCGCGACGCCATCGACGCCTTCATCGACGAGTGGGCGCAACCCGCCGGATAAGAGCGGTGCGCGGCATGGACGCGGCGCCGGCGCCGAGCTTGCGGCCATCCGCCTCCTCGTTTAGGTTTCCGCCGTTCCGCCCGCCTGCCGGGGCGGACGCCGGAGGGGTGGCCGAGCGGCTGAAGGCGCACGCTTGGAAAGCGTGTATACGGGAAACCGTATCGAGGGTTCGAATCCCTCTCCCTCCGCCAGTCGCTTTGCTGCCCCGCAACCAAAACCTCATCAATCTGGTTACGAAGGCCGATGCCGCCCTTGCGACACCATCCGCGGCCACCCTCGAGGCGCGCCCTCCGGGGGGCTAGGCGCCGACGCCGGGCGGGGCATCGCCAGCGGGTTTCATATATACAAGGGCCGTCGCCCACAGCTATCTTGCCGGTGGTTTTCAACCGTTCTGAATCAACCGGGAGGGTTTTTATGTCGTTACGCAAGACAATTGTGGGGGCTTTGAGCGTCATCGCGCTGGTCGGGTTCGCCACCATGGCATCGGCGCAGCAGCGCCCATCGTACGGGCCGGTGGTCACGCTCGACACCGCTAAGAAGATGGCCGCGGCTTCCGCCGCCGAGGCCAAGAAAAACAAATGGAACGTGGCAATCGCAATCGTCGATAACCACGGATTCCTGATCTATTACGAGCGGCTCGATGACACACAGACCGCAAGCCCCGGCATCGCCATCGAGAAGGCGCGTACTGCCGCGATGTTCCGGCGCCCCAGCAAGGCGTTCGAAGACGTCGTCGGCAAAGGCCGCGTCGCCGTCCTCGGCCTGCCCGGGGCCACACCGATCACTGGCGGGCTGCCGATCATGGTCGGAGGGCGCGTCGCTGGCGCCATCGGGGTCAGCGGCGTCACCTCCGAGCAGGACGAACAAGTCGCCAAGGCGGGCATCGACGCGCTGAAGTAGCCCGGATCATTCTCCAGGAGCGTGATTTCAGGGCGGCGGGTGCAGCATCACTCGCCGCCTTCGCACGCGATTCCTGTTGCACGATCGGCCCGCCGCGGCGCTCTTGCCGGCGATGCGGCCGTTGGCGAATAACAACAGCGCCGCCTCGAAGCACGGGATCGCCAGTCAGAAGGCCACGGCCCGGCTCGGTTGTCGATCAGTACGTAGAACGGGACGGCGAAGGGTGTTATCAGCAATAGGCCGACCAACTGCCGGTTCGTGAACTCGAGGCCCAACCACACCAGGAAGAAGACGACGGCAACTTCGGCAGCCGAGCCCCATACGTAAAGCATGATCAGCTTGCGAAGCAGGCCGTTGGCCTTTTCGCTCTTGGGCACTCCCGCCGGCTGCGCGATCCCGCCGACGGTGGCGGCGGCACTCTCCTGCATCGTGTGTCTCCAGCCGTCGCCGCGGTTTTCTCGGGCGACGCCCCTCGACGGCATCGGCGGCCCATCGCCCGGCCGCACCCATACCCCTGTTTTCAATGCGATTTTAGCATCTCCGCGGGATAGCGCCAGGGCGCGAATCGGCGCCCGCCGGAAACCCCGCGACGGGCCCGGAGCCGGCAGTCTTCGGATCGCGACTGGCCGTGGCGCCATGCCCTGGCGCGGGCGAAGGGAGACAAGGCGTTTGCCGCCCTCAGGCAATGCCCGGGTGCGCGGCTACCGCCGCCGGATATAATGATCGCGGGCCTGGCCCCAGCCATCGGAGGCGGTCTCACTCGTGTTCCTCAAGTCGCCGCGACCATTGATCGCTGCAATTGTGCTCGCGGCCGGGGCGGTGCCCGCCGCCCCCATCGCCGGCTGGTCGGGCGCCGTCTAGGCCATGCGCCTGGCCAACTTCTATCCGGCGCTCGTCGCTTTCGCGCTCGCCGCCGCCGCGTCGATCGGCGCGTGGGCGTGGCTCGGCCGGCCGATGCCGTTGCCCGACGTGCCCGGCGCCCGGTTGCAGTGCCTGTCGTACGCGCCGTCGCGCGAGGACGCCTCGCCGCTCGACGGGCAACTCGTCGCCCCGGCCGGCCTGATCGAGGCTGATATGGAGCGCCTGAAGCCGATCACCGGCTGCATGCGTACCTACTCGTCGCTGGGCAGCGAGGGCCATGCGGTGGCGGCGGCGGCCGCCGCCGGCATCAAGGTGATGGTCGGCATCTGGATCGGCGCCGACGAGAGGAAGAACGCCGAGGAGATCGAGCGCGCGCTGGCGATCGCCGCGGCGCACCCCGAGGCGGTCAAGGCGCTGGTGGTCGGCAACGAGGTGCTGCTGCGCCGCGAAATGACCGCCGACAGGTTGGCCGGCATCATCCGCTCGGTGAAGGCGCGCACGCCGCATCCCGTGACCTACGCCGACATCTTCGAGTTCTGGCGCCGCAACCCGGCGCTCGCCGGGGTAGTGGACGCAGTCACTATCCACATTCTGCCCTATTGGGACGATCCGACGCCGGTCAGCATCAACGCGGTCCAGGACCACGTGCGCGGCATCGTCGAGCAAGCGCGCACTATCTTCCCCGACAAGCCGCTGCAGGTCGGAGAGATCGGTTGGCCGAGCGCCGGGCGCACCCGCGGCGCGGCGGTGCCGTCCTTAGTCAACCAAGCGCGGTTCGTGCGCGAATTCGCCATTCAGGCCGACGCGCTCGGCATCCCCTACAACATCATCGAGGCAGTAGACCAGCCGTGGAAGCGCGTGCCCGAGGGCACCGTCGGCGGCTACTGGGGCGTGCTCGACAAATACCGCAAGCCGAAGTTCGCGTTCGCCGGCCCGGTCAGCGAATGGCCCGGCTGGCGGTGGGCGGCGGCATTCACGGTCGCCGGCGCTGCGCTCGCTATCGCGCTTGCGCTGACGGCGCGGCCGGCGCTGACGCCGGCGCGCTGGGCGGCGACGGCGGTAGCGGGCGCCGTAACCGCCGGCACCTTGGCGGCGTTCGCCGACCAGGCGCTCGGCTTCGCCATCGGCGTCCACGGCGCACTGTGGGGAATCTATCTGTGGCTGCTGGCGGCGGCGGGCGGTGTGTTGGTAACCCGCGCCGCGGCGGTCTGGCGGCCACCGGCGGCGGAGCAATTGGCAGCCTACCGCTGGCTGGTGCTGGTGCCGGCGGTAATGGTCACGCTGGCGCTCGCCGTCGACGGGCGGCACCGCGACTTCTTGACCCTCGCCTTCGCGCTGCCGGCGGCAGCGCTGATCCTCGGCGAGCGGAGCAAGCGCGAGGACACCGTCGCCGACGGCTGGATCGGCGGCGCGCTCGCGGCGTGCGGGCCGCTTGCCGTCGACTCGCTCGGCAACCGCGAGGCCATCGCCTGGGCGTTGTGCTGCCTGGCTCTCGCCTATCCGTTGCGGGGCGCCGTCGCCGCCGAGCTACGGCGCCTCAAGGCGGGGCTGCGCCAGCAGCAGGACGGCAGCCACCACCGCCACGGTTGAGAGCGTTGCATTATAGAGCACCAGACCGGCGCCGCCGATCGCGAGCGCGGCCAGCGCCAACCGCGCCGGGTCGCGGCGGCGCGCCATCCACACGGCGGCGAGCGCCGCCAACGCCAGGCTCGCCCAGCCGAATCCATTCCACTCGGTGAACACGATGAAGGCGGTACGCGGTCCACACCACCAAGGGCCCGACTTCTCGCAGGCGGCGCCGAGTTGTTCCGGCTCGATGAAGCTGTAGCGCACCGCGTAGGCGATGATCGCCGTCACGACGGCAAGCGCTACGCCGGGCAATGGCTGCAGGGTGCGCAAGTTGGAGAGGCGGATCATCAGCACTCGGCTCTGCGAACTTGGCGGCGCCGCCGCGCGGCGCGGCGCCGTTATTGTTTTTTTTCGGCCTCGATCGTCTTCTGGAGCGCTTCCTTATGTTGCCGCACCCGCTCATCGCGCTCGCGCTGCTCCTGTTCGTCCAGCTCCCGGCGACGTTTCTTCGATTCCTCGTCGGCCCCGATCAGTTTCTTCAGCGCATCGAACATGACACACTTCCTTGTGGGTTCTCGGAATCTCCCAGTGTTGGCCTCGACCGAATTATAGATTCGGTCGCCGCGCCGGCCAACCGGAAATTTCCGGGACGGCGGCAAGAACCCGCGCCTAATCGAGCTGCAGCAACGACCCCTTCAGGTACGCCGTCTCCGGAACCGCCGGATGAGTGGGGTGGTCCCGGGCGGCACCGCTCGCCAACAGCACGCGGCCCGTGCGCCCGGCGTCGGCAAGGCCGCGTGCCAGTTCGACGTCGAAGGTGGCGCGCTCCAGGTTGTGCGAGCACGACGCCATGAACAGCAGGCCGCCGTCGGCGACCAGCGCCGCCGCCAGGCGGACGAGTTTGCGATAGCCGCGTTTCCCCGCGCCCAAGTCCTTCCGCGACTTCACGAACGCCGGCGGATCGGCGACAACGACGTCGAAGCGCTCGTGCGCCGCGGCCAGGCGCTCGAGCTCGGCGAACGCCTCGGCCTTCGCGAAGCGGCATCTATTCGCGATACCGTTGAGTCGCGCCGCGAGTTGCGCCAGCTCCAACGCCGGCCCCGAGCTGTCGACGGCGACGACTTCCCGCGCGCCGGCCCGCGCGCAGGCAATCGCAAACCCGCCGGTATGGGCGTAGACGTCGAGCACGCGGGCGTCAGACGCCAGCCTGGCGACGCGAGCGCGGTTGTCGCGCTGGTCGTAGAACCAGCCGGTCTTCTGCCCGGCGACCAGATCGGCGAGATAGCGGGCGTCGTTCTCTTTGAGCTCGACCGGGCCATCGACGGCACCCTTGGCGATTCGCACCTCCTCGGCCAGCCCTTCCAGCCGGCGCACCGACGAGTCGTTGCGCACTACGACCACCGCCGGGACGAGGACCGTCTCCAGCGCCGCCAGCAGCTTCGGCAACAGCCGATCCATGCCGGCGGTGTTGGCCTGCACAGCCAGCCGCTCGCCGTAACGATCGACGACCAGACCGGGCAGTCCGTCGGCCTCGGCGTGGATCAGCCGATAGTGCCCGCCCGGATACAGCCGTTCGCGCAATTTCAAGGCGGCGCCGAGCTTGCGCTCGAAGAATGGCGCGTCGATGGCAGCCCCCGGGTCGCGGTCGAGGATGCGGGCGGCGATCAGCGGGCGCGGGTTGAACATGGCGACGCCGAGCGCGGCACCGGTCGCCGCTTCGAGCCTGACCAGCGTGCCGGGTTCGAGCTTCTTTGCCGTCGCGTCCATGGCGATCTCGTTCGAATAGGCCCACGGATGGCCACCGCGGATGCGTTTGTGGCGGCCGGCGAGCAGGCGGACGACGGGTCTGGTGTTGGTGGTGGTCATGGCGCGGTCTCGCGGCCTTACAAGGTGTCTCGGGCGCCGGCGATGATGCACCGGGGCGGGCGCCTTGGCCAGCGGCGGCGCGTCCCCTTCCCGCCGCCGCCGGTTGCTTGTATGGTTTGCGCCCCGAACAACCAGTCCCCAGGACCCCCGCCATGAGCAAGCTGACGTTGGACCAAGCGCGCCGCATCATCGACGGCGCCTTCAAGAAGGCGAAGGAGGCGGGTCTGATGCCGCTGACCGTCGTGGTGCTCGACGCCGGCGGCCACGCGGTGGCAACCATGCGCCAGGACGGCAGCGGCATCCTGCGTGCCGAGATCGCCGGCGGCAAGGCCTACGGCGCGCTCGGCTTCGGTGTCGGCTCGCGCGAGCTTAAGGAGAAGAACCCTCAGTTCCTGGCTGCCGTCGCCGCCGCCTCCGGCGGCCGCATGGTACCAGCGCCAGGGGGCGTACTGGTGCGCGATGCGAAATCGGGCGACGTCATCGGCGCCGTCGGCATCTCCGGCGACACCGGCGACAACGACGAGACGTGCGCCGTCGCCGGCATCGCCGCGGCCGGCCTCAAGGCCGACGCCGGCGGCGAATGAGCCGCAAGGTCAAGGTCGTGCGCACTATCGAAAATCCATCGGGCGACCGCTGCGTCGATTTGTTCGAGCGCTCCGACGGTCGCTTTGGCTTCGAGGAATGCCGCCGCGACGTCGAGGACCAGCGGGGCTGGTTCCCGATCGGTACCTTCGGCGACGACGCATTCGAGACTGTCGACGCCGCGCTGGAGGCGGCCCGGCACGCGGTCCCCTGGCTCCGCCAGTCGGCGGAGAAATAGGCGGCGGCAACCCCGTGCTTACCGCGGCCGGTCGCCGGCGAGCGTGATTCGATGCATGCGGCGCCGGTAGCCGTGGTAATCGTTGATCGGGTTGTGCTGGGCGGCGCGGTTGTCCCAGAAGGCGAGCGAGCCGACCTGCCAGCGGAAACGGCAGGTGAATTCCGGCTTCGTCTGGTGGGCGTAGAGGAAGCTCAGCAGGCTGGCGCTTTCCTCGACGCTCATGCCGTCGAAGCGCACCGTGTGCGCGCAGTTGACGTAAAGCGCCTTCCGGCCGGTCTCCGGATGGGTGCGCACCACCGGGTGCGCCGCCTCGAACACCTGGCCCTTGGCCTTGCCGGGGTTGGAGGCGATGCGGTCCTCGCGGGTGCGGGTGACGTCAGCGACGGCCGAGCTGTTGACCGCCTTCAGGCCGGCGAGCAGTCTCTTCATGCCGTCGGAGAGCGTTTCATAGGCCGCGTACATATTGGCGAACAGCGTGTCGCCGCCGGTCGGCGGCACCTCGAGGGCAAGCAGCATGGAGGCCATCGGCGGCTCCTCCAGGTACGCGGTGTCGGAATGCCAGACGCCGCCGAAGTTGACGCGCTCGTGCTCCAGCTTCTTGACCTCGATCACCTCGGGGTGGCCGGGCAGCCCCTCGACGAACGGGTAGCGCGCCAGCTTGCCGAACCGCCGCCCGAAAGCGGCGAACTCAGCCGGCGTCAGCGTCTGATCGCGGAAGAACACCACCAGGTGGTCGAGCAACGCCCGGCGGACGAAGGTGACGCCGTCGTCGTCGAGGCCGCGGGCGAGATCGAGTCCGTGGATCTCGGCGCCGAGCGCGCCGGCGATTCTTTCGACCGTCGGTTCTGTCATCGGGTGCGATCCGGTCGTTGCCTGGGTTACGGCCGTCAGGCTTAGCCCACGCCGCGGTGGGCAATCAAGAGGAGCGATCCGAACGCCGGCCGCCGCCGGCCCCGGCGGCAGCGACTTTTCCCGCCGGACGGCCCGAAATGCTGGCCGCGGCGGCCGTGACATGGGATCATGCGCATTGGCGGAGCCGCGACGGCGGCGCCACGCGGGGCCGTAGATTAACCTCGTGGAAACGCATACGCACGATATTCGCCGGCTCGGGCCGTGGCCACTCGATGCCATGAAAAACCAAAGCGGATCGATGACCGGAAAGACGGTGGCAAAATGACGACGGGCGGCACGCACCGGAAAAAGAGGAGCCGGCGGAAACGCGGCGTCTGGAATGGGCTTGCCCGCCTGACCCGCTTCAGGCTGGTGATCCCCATCCTGCGCAGTAAGCATCCACCCGAATACACGGCGCGCGGGGTGCTGGTCGGGATGGCCTGGGCGTTGACGCCGTTGGTCGGCATCCAGATGTACCTCGTGTTCATGACCTGGCTGATCGCCCGCAAGCTGTTCAACTGGGATTTCAGCTTGATCGTCGGGCTGGCATGGACCTGGACCACCAACGTCTTCACCATGCTGCCCACCTATTACGTGTTTTACCTCACCGGCCAGGTCATGCTCGGCAACTGGCACGATATCTCGGGCTACAACAGTTTCGTCGAGACCTATCTCAGGACCTTCGACGAAGACCTGTCGACCTGGGAAACGGTGCAGACGTACGCGGTGATGATCGTCAAGGACTGGGGCGTGGCGATGGCGGTCGGGTGCTTGCCGTGGGCGGCGCTCGGCAGTTGGCTCGGCTACCATCTTGGTCTGGTCTACGCGCAGCGTCGCGCCGAACGCCTTAAGAGCAAACGCCTCCACCATCGACATGCCTCGCCGAGGGTGCCGCACCTTCACTCGCAGCGCGCCGGAAATTGAGGCGGCGCCGCGGCGGTTAGCGCTTCATGCGGACGGTGATGACGGCGACGTCGCCGGAAATCGTGAACGCCGACTCCTCAAAATCAGGCGCGCTCAGGATCACCATCGGGTCGTTGCTGAACCCGTAGTCTTCCAGCGGCAGGCCGAGGAACCCCTGGTCGAACTTGCGATTGCCGTTCTCGTCGTGAAAGGCGGCGACGGCGTAAGTGCCGGGCGCGAGGCCGGGAAACGTCACTTCGAGCATCGGCGCTTGCGCCTTCACCACCTGCTCCCGCAGCATGCCGGTGCTCTTCGGGAATGTCTCCGGATTGTCGTAGACGGAGACGTGCACGTTGCCCGCATCCGAGTCCAATCCGGTGATGGTAACGCGGAGATCGGTGGCGAGCGCGGCGGCCGGCGCCGACAGCGCTGCAACGGCGAACGCGAACGCGAAACGGCGGCGCGAGTTCGGTGTCGGTCCGATCATCGGCAGATTGTCTAATGTCCGCCGACCTGGCCGGCAAGCCGTTCAGCTACAGCGCGATCGCCAGCACAGTCCACACGACGATGGCAAGCCGGGCGAGTGCGGCCCACGGCGGCGGGCCCGGCCAGCGTCCGGCGCTCCGCCAGACGCCGAGGGCGACCAGCAGGTTGTAGGGCAACGGCAACAGGAACAGGACGACCACCAGCCACGGCGCGCCGCCAGCCGCCAGTACCGCGAACGCGGCGAACGAGGCGAAGCCGTTGATGAACAGACCGTAGACGATGCCGTAGCGCCAGAACGCCAGCGGCAGCGGCACCTCTCCCGCCGCCAGCGCCCGCGCCCATATTGCGATGCCGGCCCCGACCATCCGCCGATTGTCGTCCCTCCCGGCCGGCCGTGGAAGGGGGCTTGGCGGACGGCGCCGGCGGCGCCGTCCGGTAGGCGCTGGCCCGGGCCAGCCGAGATTCCTATCGTCGGAACCGCGAATTCGGCTTAGGCTCCCGCACTCTTTCCATGGGAGGCTCCAATGTCGATCAGGTCGTTCCGTTTCGTCGCCGCGTTGGCAGCGGCAATGATCGCCACCAGCGTCGCCGCGGCGGCCGAGATCAAGGTGCTGAGCGCCGGTGCCTACCGCCAGGTGCTGGGCGCGATGGCGCCCGACTTCGAAAAGCGCACCGGACACAAGCTGGTCATCGACCGCGGCACCGTCGGCCAGCTGGTGAAGCGGATCGAGGACGGTGAGGCATTCGACTTCGTCATCGTCACGCCGGCCGCGATAGGGAAGCTGACCCAGACCGGCAAGGTCGCCGCCGGCACCCTGACGCCGGTGGCCAGCGTCGGCGTCGGCGTTATGGTCAAGGAAGGTGCGCCGCGGCCCGATGTCTCGACGGTGGACGCCTTCAAGAAGACCCTGCTCGCCGCCAAGACGGTCGCCTACATCGATCCGGCGAGCGGCGGCTCGAGCGGCATCTACACCTCGAAGCTGCTCAAGAGCCTCGGCATCGCCGACACCATCAAGCCGAAGGAGCGGCTGAAGAAGGGCGGTCACGTCGCCGATCTGGTGGTCAGCGGCAAGGCGGAGATCGGTATCCAGCAGATCAGCGAGATCGTGCCGGTGAAGGGTGTCACCTTCGTCGGCCCGCTGCCGAAGGAGATCCAGAACATCACCGTGTATGCCGCCGGAATCGCCGCCAAGTCGCGGAACCCGGACGCCGTCAAGGCGTTGCTGACGACGCTGACCGGGCCGGCGGCGGACCAGGTGCTGAAATCCAAGGGCATGGAGAAACCCGGTGGCTGATCGCCACCGGAAACCTCTCCCGTCCTGACTGTCGCGGCCCGTCGCGGCGGCCGTGCCCGCGGCGCGCCGCTATTTCTTTGCCCCGTATTGCCATAAAACCGGCGCAATTGGCGGTGTTGTCATGGACCATCGATGCGGGGGCCAATCGAGCCTTCTGGCTTGTCCGGCCGCACTGTATAATTTGAAACCCGCCGTGTGGCCGGATCACCGGGGTTCGCTCACAACGATCGTGGGACCAATGAGATCATTTTGCGGGCAGCGCACGTTCCTGAACGCCACGGTTGGCTTCCTTCTGGTGCTTGGGGGGGCGGGGTGTGCGGCGGTCGACGACCTGTCGGCATCGCTGTCTAAGGAATGGGCGCGGTTGACCGGCCCGAAGGCCCCATCGCCGGCGGAACCAAAATCGCCGGACGGCGCGTTGGCCAATACCGCACAACTGGTGCCGCAGAAACTGATCGGCCTCGACCAGCAGGAGGTGAAGGAGCTTCTTGGCACTGCCACGCGCACGCGGGAGGTCGCTCCGGCTGTGGTGTGGGAATACAGGCAAAAGGCATGCGCGCTCGATATCTTCTTCTACCTCGATCTTGCCAGCCAACGGTTCCGGGCGCTTGCCTACGACATGAAAAGCGCCGACGGCAACGAGGATAGAACCCTCGCGCTCTGTTTACACCACTTCAGGGAACGAGACCGTGGCGGAAAAGGCTGACAAAAGCGGCGGAACGGTACCCAAGGAAGGATGGCATGTCGTTGTCGTCGACGATGACGATCTGTTCCGCGAATCATTGGAACAGAATCTCGTTGACGCCGGGTTTCGGGTAACAACCTTCCCAGACGGGCCGTCCGCGCTCAGCGCTTTCGCCGGAGACCGGGAGCCGAACCTCGTGCTTCTCGACTGGAAGATGCCGGCGATGAACGGCATCGAAGTGCTGCGGCGCCTTCGCGAGATTTCCCGCGATGTGCCTGTGATCTTCCTGACCGTGCTGTCGGAACAGATCTACGAGGAGGCCGCGCTGCTCGGCGGGGCCGTCGATTTCGTCGAGAAATCCCGCAGCTTCGCCATCCTGCTGAAGAGAATCGAACTGATCGTCGGCGGTGCAAAAAAGGCGTCGACCGTACGACGCGGCACGGACGGCGAGGATCCGGATTTCCTCGGCGTCGGGTTTCTGAAGTTGCGGCCGGCCTCGCACCGTTGCACTTGGCGCGACGTGGAGATACCGCTGACCATCAGCGAATTCCAGATCGCGCACGCCATGGCCCGGCGCGCCGGCAAGAACGTGTCCTATCGAGAAATTTACGATCTCGTTCGCGGCGAAGGATTTGCCGCCGGTCAGGGTCCTGAGGGATTCCGTCAGAACGTGCGCACTTTCATCAAGCGGATTCGCCAGAAATTCCGCGATGCGGACTCCGACTTCGACGCGATCGTCAATTATCCGGGATTCGGTTACCGGTGGCGGTCGGACGATGGCTGATATCAGGAACGATGGAATCCGTAGGTCTTGGCCGCGGCCGACGTTCGCTGCCAAAATCACGGTCCTGCTGCTGATCTTCTTGGCGGTGCCGGTCATTCTCTATGACCAGTTCCGCGTCGCCAACGCCGAGAAGAACGAGCTTCTGCTGGCCAACGTACGACAACAGGGGCGGTTAATCGCCGAAGCCCTGCGTCCCCTAGTCGGCACCTTCGGTCCGGACACGGCCGTCACCATCGCCAAGCGTTTGGCCAGCGTCGGTGAAGGCAGCGAGGTCAGCATCAAGGTGCTGCTGCGGCCGCGGGGAGAAACCGGCGTTGACAGCTTCTTCTTCGTCGCCGCCTGGCCGACGGTATCTCCAAAATACTTGGTCGCCGAGCGGAACTCGCTGATCCGGACCGGCGTTTTCGACAAGGTTCCCGACACCTGTAGGGGCAATCTGCCGCTGGCCATCCGCCACGCCAACCCAGAGGGCGCCGAGGAACTGCTGGCATCGCTGGCACCGGTCAACGTCGGGACCGGCTGCTGGGTCATCATCACCTCTTATCGCACCGACACGTTTCTCAAGTCTTCCCTCGGCAGGCCTTACTGGCGGACGCCGGAAGTTCAATTCGCCGCGGTCATCTATCTGGTGATGGCAGTCGCCGTGGTGTGGTTGTTCGTCGACGCCTGGCGCAACCTGAGGCGGTTCGAGCGCCTCGCAAGGCGGATTGGCGACGCCGGCACGCAGCGGGCGTCCTTTCGCCGCCTCAACCGCCTGCCGGAGCTGGATGGCGTCGCTACCGAGTTCGATCGCATGGTGGCGGCGCTGCGCGACTCCGCCCGCATCATCCGCGAGACCGCCGAGGAGAACGCCCACGCCTTCAAGGCGCCCGTCGCCGTCATCTCGCAGGCAACCGAGCCGATCAAGCGATCCCTCACCGAAGACGACGACCGCGCCCGCCGCGCCGTCGCCCTGATCGAAGAGTCGGTCGCGCGCCTCGACGCCCTGGTCTCCGCGGCGCGGCGCCTTGACGAAGCGACGGCCGAGGTGATCGAGCGCGGCCGCGAACCGGTCGATTTGTCCGGCCTTCTCGAGCAGCTCCTGGACGGATACGAAATGGCTTGGCGACAGGTTAACCTGACCTTGGACCGTCGCATCGCCAAGGGCGTGACAGTGTTGGCGGCGCCCGACATCCTGGAGACAGTGTTCGAGAATGTGCTCGAGAACGCGGTCAGCTTCTCGCCCGCGGGCGGCCGCGTTCATGTGTCCCTGCAACGGGTGGACGGCGGCCTGGAGGCGCAAATAAAGGACGAAGGCCCGGGGGTTCCCGAGCAAAAGCTCGAGCGGATCTTCGAACGCTACGTCTCCGAACGGCCGGCGGCGGGCGCCGACGGCAGGCCGCATTTCGGCATCGGCCTGTGGATCGTACGCCGCAACGTCGAGGCGATGGGCGGTCACGTCCACGCGGAAAACCGCAAACAAGGCGGTCTCTGCATGGTGATCCGATTGCCCGCCACGGCCTGACGTCGAAGCTCTGAATTCCGCAATCGACGCTGTGTCATTTCTGTGACGCGGCGTCACCGATTTGCCCCGGATTTGTCGCAACACGCACCCGGGTTCGACCCTTACCCTCGCTCACTGATCACGGACCACGGTCAATTGAACGAGGCAACTATGCGACAGTTCAACTGGAAAATCGGTTCAAAGCGCCACCTGCTGAGCGCCATTTCCGCCGTCGGAATCGTCATGCTCTCGGGATTCGGCGAGCAGGGCGCCCGCCAAGCGACGAGTGGCGCCAAGTGGGTTGCAAACGATCTGTGCTTCGTCGGCGCCCCATCGATGGCGGTTGTCGCGACTGACGGCGCAATCGGCGATCGCGGGTTGCTGTCGCGCCTGTATCCGGCTGGTCTTGATCGGCTGCATCGGGACGACAAGACGGCGCGCTTCTTCCACGCGGCGCTGCCCGGCAATCTCGACGAGATGGCGTCGGTGGACGAACGCAAGACAACGTTCGTCTCGGTCGTGCTGCCGATGATCCATCACGTCAACCAGGAGATCCTGTATCACCGGCGGCTGGTTGAGGCAGAGGTTCGCTGCCGCAGCGACGGCCGTCCCATCGGTATCGCCCTGCAGGCGGAAATTCTCCGGCTCCATGAACGGTATCGCACGGATGGCAATTTCGCGGCCCTGCAGAGCCGGCTGGATATCGTGCCGCCGTCGCTGGCCATTGCCCAGGCGGCGATCGAGAGTGGTTGGGGTACGTCGCGCTTCGCCCTAAGCGGAAACGCGCTGTTCGGGCAGCGGACGACGAATCCGGACCGTGGCATGCATCCCGCAAACCTGCCGACAGCGACACCAGTGCGCGTCGCCGCCTTCGATCACCTCATGGCAAGCGTCAGGTCTTACGTCCACAACCTCAATACATATCCGGCTTATCGGGACTTCCGGGACCGGCGAGCGGCGTTCCGACGCAACGGCGAGGAACCCGAGGGTCTGGCGCTGGCCGGCACCCTGATCGCCTACTCCAGCCGCGGCGAAGCGTACGTGCGAGACCTCAAATCGATCATCCGGAGCAACCGACTCGCCATCTTCGACACGGCCACGGGGGCGATGGCGAGCGGCGGACGGCCGTCGGGGTCGGATACCTGACGGAACAGACGGGGGCGCGAAAGGAGAACGACATGTTCTTGCTTGATCGACCGCTCAAGAATCCTCATCGCATCGCCCAGGGGTTGCATGTCCTGATCGGCGCCCTGGTGGCGCTCGCCATCGCCATGGTGAACGCACCACGGGTCGATGCTGCCGACTACGACTATATCGGCCTGTTCGGCGGGCTCAGCGCCAGCCAGCCGTCCGCCGACGTCAACGTGCTCGCCGGCAGCCGCCTGATCGACATCCTGGAGAAGACCCCGGACGGCGAGCGCGTCAACTGGCGCAATCCGAGAACCGGCATCGCCTACCATATCCACGTCCTTACCACCGTCGTCTCGGGAAACATGAGCTGCCGCACGTTCACCATCCGGCGGACCGCGGACGACGGCGTCCGCGAATCCCATCGCACGGCCTGCCGCTTGGCCGATGGAGTCTGGAAGATCAACGCCTACTCGGCCCCCGACGACGATGGTCGGCGGAACGTCAAACCACAGTAAAGGAGACTGATCATGCGCAAGTTACTTCCTATTCTGGTCGTTGCCGCGACGCTTGCCTTGTCCGGCTGTGCCGGCGTCGGGCTGACCCTGTTTGGTGTCGGTACCGGTACCGCATCCAGTGTTGGCGTCAACCACACGCTCAGCGGCATCGCCTACAAGACGTTCACCGCTCCGGAGGCCAACGTTTACAAGGCAACCGAAGACACCCTGAACACCATGGCTTTGGTCGTTACCGATCGGTCGCAGGAACAGAACACCCGCAAGATCGTCGCGAAAGCGAGAGACCGCACCGCCGAGATCGAGATCGAGAAGCTGACTGCCAATGCCACGCGCATGCGCGTCACCGTTATCGAGGAAGACGGCTTCTTCCGCGACAGCGCGACGGCCACCGAAATCATCATTCAGACGGCCGGCATGCTCGACGCCCAGTTGGCGGCGCGCAACGGCCGCAAATGACCGGCGGGGCGTTGTCGCCTTGCCCGGGTGAACGATGATCCCACCGAAACAGGACACGAAAAAGGAGATGAAAATGAAACGGAAACTATCCCATCTGAGCACCCTCACCGCCGTCGGCCTGATCCTCGCCGCCGGCCCGTCGCTGGCCCAGACCGCCGATGTCACGGAAGGCGGCGGCAGCGCCGGGACGACCGAGACTTCCGCGTCCGCGGAGTCTGGCGGTAACACCACCAACGAAGGCGCATTCCAGGCGCTTTCTCCCGGCGGCCAGAAGATCGCCCGCGCCCTGTTCGATGCCCAGAAACAGCCGGCCACGGACGGCGCAGGCGACACCGGCGGCACCGGCGGAACGTCGGCGACGACCGGCGCCGCCGGCGCCGGGACGACCGAGGCCGCTGCGTCCCTCTCCCTCGACGATATCGCCGCGGCAAAGGCCTCCGGCACCGGTTGGGGGCGGGTGTTCAAGGAGATGAAGGCCGAAGGCCTGATTGCCGAGAAGAACCTTGGCCAAGTCATTTCCGGCGCCAATCACCGTAACCGCCTCGACGCCGGCGACGGCACCGGGACGGACACCGGCGCCGATACGGGTTCCGGCACCACCGGAACGGCCGCCGCTACTACCTCGGCGACGTCGACGAGCCCATCCGTGTCGCCGTCGGGCCACCGCACCAAGCCGATGACGGTGACGTTGGCCAACGGCGCCACCGTGGTCGTCGGCGGTCAAGGTCGCAATCACGCCCTGCGCGGCGACGCGGACGCGGACGCGACCGGGAGCAAGTCCGGAACCAACCGCAGCCATGGCGGCGGTTTCGGCACCGCCGGCGGCCACGGTCATAAGCAGGGCCTCGCAGCCGGCGCCGCGGGCCGGGACTTCGGCGCGCTTCTCGGCAACGGCGCGTCGGCCGGCAATTCCGGCCACGGTTCCATTAATTCCGGTCCGGGTTCCATGAATTCCGGTCACGGCTCCGTTACCGCCGGTTCCGGCGTGTCGCACGGCGGCGGACACGGTTCAGGCAAGGGCAGCGGTCGCTAAAGTTCGCGGTTCACCCCAGCTGGATCCCGCGGGTGAAAGACGGGAATGCGGGTTTCCCTCCCCCAGGCCCGTGCCCGTGCCCGCGGGGCCCGCGGGATCCACGCCGCGAACGACGGAAGGCTAACCGCAAATTTGTAGTAGAAGAGGAGAAGGAGACGGAAAATGAATTCCCCGATGCTAAAGACCTACATCGTCGCTTACGACCTGTCGGACGAAGGCGGGGATTATGGCCCGTTCTACCAGACCATGCAGGGCGTCGAGTCCTACGCCAGGCCGCTCAATTCCGTATGGATGGTCAGGAGCCGCGTGCCGATCGCCGACCTCGCCCGTGCCTTGTCCGCACGTCTCCAGCCGGACGACCGGCTGTTGGTAGTCGAGTGCGACGGCCACGCCGCCTGGCGCGCGCTGACGCCGGCGAACGTCCAGTGGCTCGACAAGGTGTTCGCCAGCGCAAAACCGGGCGACCGCCGGTCGAACCTCAGGGTCGCCTGAGGTCAGCGGCGGAGGTCAAGACGGCTTTCCAGGACCAACCCGGCCTAGGCGCGGAATCCCGGCGTCCGGCGCGTCGCCACTTGCCATAAAACCGGCGTAATTGGCGGCGTTATAATGCCCTATGACGGCGTACACGGAATCGGACAGCGGCATTTCGCGGCACCGCGCCGGACGGCGGCTGGCGGCAGGACTCGCCGCGGCGCTGACCTGGGCGACGCCGGCGTCTGCCGACGAGCCCGGCGGTAACCTCAGTCTGCAACTCGAGAACGACCGCATCGCCAATACCGACCGCCATTACACTCACGGCTCACGCCTCTCGTGGGTGTCGAACCGCAGGACCGACGGCCCCGCATGGGTGCGTAAGGTCCTCGAAACCATCTATCCGCTCGCCGACGTGCGCGCCGGCCGCATCGGTTTCGCGATTGGCCACAACATCTACACGCCCGAGGATACCGATGCCCGGGCGTTGGTTGTCGACGACCGGCCCTATGCCGGTTGGCTCTATGGCGCCGTTTCGCTGCACGCCGAAACGTCCCGTCGCCTCGGTGCGCTGAAGGTCGATACGCTCGATTCGGTGGAGCTCAACCTCGGCATCGTCGGGCCGCAGGCCTATGCCGCGGACGTGCAGAACATCGTCCACGACGCGATCGGCGTATCGCGAGCGAACGGTTGGGACAATCAGCTCGAGAACGAGCCGGCACTGGCCATCTTCTTCGAGCGCAAGTGGCGGCCCGCGGCGATCCGCCACGACGGCTTCGAGGTGGATATCATCCCACACGCTGGCGGCAGCGTCGGCAACGTGTTCACGCTCGCCAACGCCGGCGGCACGCTGCGCTTTGGCCAGGGCCTGGATTTGGATTTCGGTCCGCCGCACATCCGCCCGACGCTGTCGGGGCTGGAGGCGGTCGGCGCCGGCAACCGTTTCGGCTGGTACCTGTTCGCCGGCGCCGAGGGGCGGGCCGTGCTGCACAACATCTTCCTCGACGGCAACACAATCGCCTCCAGCCACAGCGTCTCCAAGAAAACTTTCGTCGGCGACTTCCAGCTCGGCGCCGCCGTTATTTACCGCGGCATCCGCATCGCCTTCACCCACGTGCTCCGCACCCGCGAGTTCGACGGCCAGCCGGGCGGCGACCGCTACGGCACGCTGAGCATGTCGGCAAAATTCTGAGGTTTGCCGGGACGGCGACGGCGTCAGGCGAACGCCACCTGGGCTACAGGCGGCAGGTGCCCGGCAACGCGGGTCCAGGTTTCGCCTACATCGCCGCTCGACCACAGATTGCCGGTGGTAGAGCCCATGGCGAGGTTTTTCCCCGCGGCGTCGACACCGCGAGGGCCATGGTTTCCGACCCGCTCCGATGCCACATTAGCGTCATGAGCGTCATGCGGCGGATCGTCCCGATCCTGGCGGCGCTGGTCCTTGCGCTCGCCGTCGCGTGTCAAGCGCCGCGTCAGGTGGCGACGCCGCGGCCGGCGGCCGAGGCCGGGCCGGGGGCAATCACCATACAGGTCGTCAGCAACGGCTGGCATACCGGCATCGTCATCGCGCGCCGCGCGTTGCCGGCTGGCGCCATACCCGAGGCCCAGGACTTCCCCGACGCACCCTATCTGGAGTTCGGCTGGGGCGACGCCGACTATTACCCGACGCCCGAGGCGGGTATCGGTGTCGCCTTGCGGGCGTTGCTGATGCCGACGCCGGCGGTGGTTCACTTGGTCGGATTGCCCGGACCGCCCCGTCAGGTCTTCCCGAAGGCCGAGACGCTGGACCTTGTGCTCGCGCCCGACGGGTTCCGGCGCCTGATCGACTATCTGGAGTCGTCCTTCGACCGCCGCGGCGCTATCCGCGCCGATGCCAGCGCCCCCGGGCTCTACGACTTCAGCCGCTTCTATCCGGCCACCGGCGAGTTCCACCTGTTCAACACCTGCAATACCTGGACGGCGGCGGCGCTAAAGGCCGCCGGCTGGCCGGTGACGGTCGACGGCACAATCCGCGCCGAGGACCTGATGGCGCAGCTTCGCTGACGGCAGGCAACGGGCCAAGAAAACGCCGGGCTCGGCGCGCCCGGCGAGTTGTACGGGGAGGCCCAATAAAGCCCAGAGGCGGGAGGGATTCGCCCCTGATCGGGGGCTTTCGCCATCGGGGGGTGATAGGCGGCCTCCCCTGTCGGAGAAAGAGTAGCGCCGCGGCTATCGCCAGAAAATTGGGGCGATTCCCAGCCGCACTAGGAACTTACCTATGTCGGCCGGATGGCGATGGTGGCGGGTCCAACCGAGGATCGCGCCGCTAGCAGGTCGTCGACCACGTCGAGGAAGGCGCTGATGATGCGCGACTCGTGGCGCTCGGCCAGGCACACCACATGCGCGTAGGTGTAGATTTCGGCGTCCAAAACCTTGAGCACGCGCAGCCGCGGGTGCGGCACGAACTCAATCTCGGAAACGATGCCGATGCCGATGCCGCGTTGCACCGCCATCCAGATCGCCTCGCGGCTGCCGATCTCCATCACCGGGTTGATGGTGACGCCCGCTGCCTTCAGCGCCTCCTCGAAGGCGCGGCGCGTCGTCGATCCGACCTCGCGCAGCACCAGGCGCTGGCCCTCCAGCTCCTTGAGCCGGACGGCGCGGCGGTTGGCCCACGGGTGGTCGGTGTTGACGAACACCATTACCGGATGGCGGCTGTAGGGAATGGCGCGGAAGCGCGGGTCCTCCTCGACGTGGGCGAGGACGCCGACGTCGGCACGATAATCGAGCACCCGCTGCAGGCTTTCCTGCGAGTTGCCGACCGTCACCGACAGCTTGATGCCGGGATGACGCTCGTTGAAGGCGCTCAGCATCTCGGTGACGTGGTAGGGGCCGACCGCGGCCACTTTGAGCTCGCCGGAGTGGAAGCCGCCGACCGCGTTCAGCATGTCGCGGGCCT
>DASWGT010000183.1:0-1964 GCA_036393575.1 Rhodospirillales bacterium
GCGAAGCTCGCCGCGCACATGCACAAGACCACCTTCGACACCGTGGTCGGCAAGGTGAAGTTCGGCAAGAACGGCGAGTGGGCGAAGACGCGCACGCTGCAGGTCCAGTTCCGCGACGTGCAGCCCGACAACCTCGAGCAGTTCGCGGGGCCGGGCAAGCGCATCGTGCTCTACCCGAAGGACTGGAAGTCGGGAGACATCGTCTACCCGTACAAGAACTAGCGGCGGCGCCACCCGGCAGGCGCCTGCGCGATGGTGTTGTCGGCCGATCTGTTCGCGAATGCCATCGTCGCGGGCGTGCTGCTCGGCGGCTTCTACGCCGCCGTGGCGATCGGGCTGGCGATCGCCTTCGGCCAGCTCGACATCGTCAACATCGCGCACCCGGCGTTCGTCATCGTAGGGTCTTACACCGTCTGGATCCTGAACACCCGCACCGGCATCGATCCGGTGCTGGCCGGGGTGCTGCTCTCGCCGATCTTCTTCATCGTCGGGGTGGCGATCTACCGCATCTACTACGCCGCGTTCGAACGCACCGGGCAGGAGTCGCTCAGCGGCCTGGCGTTTTTCTTCGGCCTGATGTTCATCATCGAGGTGACGCTGATCCTGGTCTACGGCGTCGACTACCGCCTGGTCGGCGCGGGCTACATCGGCGAGACGATTGAGATCGGCTTCGTCGGCATCCCCTACCGCATGCTGGTGCCGTTCTTCGTCGCGAGCGCGCTCACCGCCGGGATCTGGCTGTACCTGTCGCGCACCTTCGCCGGCCGGGCGATCCTCGCCGTGGCGCAGGACCGCCTCGCGCTCCAACTGATGGGTGCCGACCCGGTGCGCGTCAAGCAGTACGCCTTCGGCCTCGCGATCGCCACCACCGCGATCGCCGGCTCGCTGCTGATCATCATCGGCCCGGTCGAACCGTCGGTCGGGCGCGCCTACATCGGCCGCGTGTTCGCCATCGTGGTGCTCGCCGGCATGGGCAGCATCCCGGGGATGATGGTCGCGGCGCTGATCCTCGGCGTGGTGGAAACCATGGTGGCGACCTTCATGGGTCCGTCCTGGGCGCCGGCGGTGGCTTTCGGCGTGCTGCTGCTCACCCTCGCGGTGCGTCCCTCGGGCCTCTTCGGCAGGCGATAGATGCGCAGCAGCCGCTTCTGGGTCTGCGTCGTCGCGGTCATCATCGCCGGCCTGGTGTTCACCTCGGTGACGAAGAACCCGTACTACTTCAACGCCGCGTACGTGGTGATGCAGGCGCTCATCATGGCGGTGGCGTGGAACATCCTCGGCGGCTTCACCGGCTACGTGAATTTCGGCAGCGCCGGCTTCTTCGCGGTCGGCGCCTATACCTCGATCGCGCTGCACAAGGCCTTCGAGCTGCCGCTGCCGTTCCTGATCATCGCCGGCGGCGCGATGTGCGGCCTGATCGGCCTCGGGGTGGGCTACCTCACGCTGCGCCTGAAGGGCGTGTACTTCGCCATCGCCACGCTCGCCATGGCGATCGTGTTCGAGACGCTGATCAACAACTGGGCCTTCGTCGGCGGCGCCCGCGGCGCCTACGTCCTCACGCCCGAGCCGCCGCTGTGGTTCGAGAGCTATATCGCGATGCTCTTCATGGTGATGCTGCTGCTCGCGCTCGCCGCGATCGCCGTGTCGCGCTACCTCAACGCCTCGCGCATCGGCCGCGGCCTCGCCGCGATCCGCGACGACGAGGTCGCCGCCGAGTGCGCCGGCGTGCCGACGCTGCGCCTGAAGCTCGTTTCGACCACCGTCATGGGGATCATGATGGGGGTCGCGGGGGCGCCGTACCCGTTCTTCGTCACCTTCGTCGACCCGGTCTCCGCGTTCAACCTGTTCGTCGCGGTCAATTCGATCGCCATGCCGATGATCGGCGGCACGGCGCACTGGATCGGGCCGATCGTCGGCGCGCTGCTGGTGGGCTCGATGCAGGAGATCGTCACCGTCACCGTGTC
>DASWGT010000184.1:0-3382 GCA_036393575.1 Rhodospirillales bacterium
CGGTGATCTTGCGGTCCATCAGCTGCTTGACCACTTCCAGGAACTGCCGATAGCGGATGCGCGCCGGGCTCAGCGTCTCGCCGAGTTCGGCCTCGAGCGCCCGGATCTCTGCGTTGCGGAAACCGGCGCGGAGCACGTCGCGAGCCGAGCGGCGGACGACCTCGCTCAACGCCTGCTCCTCAATCAGGTGGAACAAGCGTTCGTACTTCTCGCGCCGCCTCGCCGACATCTTGTGCACTGGCGCGCCCAGCGGCAGCAGCGCGGCTTGCGCGACCAAAATGTCCTTGGAATAGATCGAGGCGACGGCGGCGGCCTCGTGCTGCACCGGGGCGTCGCGGAAATCGTCGGTGATGACGAACCGGCTGCCGTCGGAGACGGTGAGGTAGCGGCCGAGCTTGGAGCACATCAGGAAATGGTCGGCGAGATCGAAGCGCGGCCCGTTGGGCATGCCCGTCTTGCCGCCGAGCGGCGGGGCGGCCGGCCTGTTCGGGCTGGTGGCGGTGTGTTCCATCATCGGATTGGAACCGTGCTCCCTCGAGGCGCCATCATAGGCGAGGCGGCGCCGTCATGCCAGCCCGGCCGCTGGCGAAATCGCCCCTCGGCACGGTCGCGCACTAGTGGGCGCGGCGCAGCAGGCGCGACGGCCTCGGCAGCCGGCCGAGCGCCTCTTTGAGCCGGGCCTTGTAGGCGGGGACCTTCATCACGTCGGCGATGCGGCGGTCAAGGAACGCCCAGGTATCGGCGAATTCCTCCGACGAGTCAGCAAGCCAGCACAGCACCGTCGTGGTGTAGACCGCGGCCAACAGGCCGCGCTTGGTGTAGTAGTTGAAGTCGGTTGCGTTGTCGCCGGCGGCGTACCACATGGCATCGACGGTGCGCCACAGCAGCCGTGCCGCCAAGGGTGCGTTCGGCGGCAGCGCCAGGAACGCGAGCAAGCGGCGCACCGCTTCGCGGTGAGCGGCCAGGACCTCGAGCCGCGCACGCACTCCCGTGGTAACGCGATCGCGGATGCGCATTGCGGCGGCCCCCCGGCGCTCAAGCTCCGCCAGCATGCGCCGGTCGGCCCAGTCGGCGAAATGATCGACCAGCTCCGGGATGCCGTCGGGAAACGCCCTGAGCGCCATGTCGGG
The DNA here is from genome assembly GCA_036393575.1 of Rhodospirillales bacterium. Lineage (GTDB taxonomy): Bacteria > Pseudomonadota > Alphaproteobacteria > Rhodospirillales > Casp-alpha2 > JACPJY01. The sequence goes on from DASWGT010000184.1 coordinate 1,131, forward strand.
GCTCAGCCCAGCATCGGCAACCCCGACCGTGAGCGCCTTCCTCGTCCAGCCGTCGAACGCCACGTGTGGCAGGGTGGCGAGCAGGATGCGGTCGCGGGTGGCGCGGCGCTCGTCAGTCATCTCCGGCCTTCTCCTTTTGCCGCAAGCGGTCGCCGAGCGGCAGTTCGGGTCGGCCCATCTCGTCGGCGAAGCCGAACGTGGTGAGGTCATCCATGCGCATCGGATAGAGGATGCCGTCGAGGTGATCGCATTCGTGCTGCACCACGCGGGCGTGGTAGCCCGTGGCCTCGCGCTCGATGGCCGAGCCGTCGGCGGCGAGCGCCTTGTAGCGGATGCGCGTATAACGCGGCACCATGCCGAGCATGCCGGGCAGCGACAGGCACCCCTCGACGCCCGGCTCCTTTTCGTCGGTCAACGGCTCGATCACCGGATTGATCAGTACCGTCATCGGCACCGCCTCGACGTCCGTCGGCGCCGGCCCGCCCTGGTCGTCAGCGCGCGCCCCGGCGGCGGCGCGGGCGCGGCTTTCCGGGATGTGGAAGATCACCAGCCGCTTCGGCACGTGGACCTGGGGGGCGGCGAGGCCGATGCCCGGCGCGTCGGCCATGGTGTCGACCATGTCGGCGATCAGCCGGCGGATTTCCGGCGCCTTCGGGTCGGCCACCGGCTCGGCGACGCGCTTCAGCACCGGGTGACCCATGCGGGCGATCCTGAGGATAGCCATCGCCTTGATTTCCTTGCTTTAACTTTTCCCGGACTCGGACCTTCCCAAGTCGACGGGGATATGATAGAAGGCCCACCCCAACTCGGAAACTGTTTTAGTTTCCGGCCTTTAACATGGAGAGAGATAGAGACCGGTGCAAGTCACTGTACGCGACAACAACGTCGACCAGGCGCTCAAGGCCCTGAAGAAGAAGATGCAGCGCGAAGGCATCTTCCGCGAAATGAAGCTCAGGCGGTCCTACGAGAAACCGTCGGAGCGCAAGGCCCGCGAGAAGGCCGAGGCCATCCGCCGTGCCCGCAAGCTGGAGCGCAAGCGCCTCGAACGGGAAGGCTTCTAGGTCCTCTCCCCGCCGGTTTCCGGCAAGTCCGTCAAATGGTTTCCGAATCGCGCCGCCCCCATCGTTGAATCGTGCGGGGATCCCGCATCCATGAACCATGCGGTAGAGGATGGGGCTGGATCATTCGCGCGTACATTCGTATGATACCGCCCGCGGTTCGCCGGCTGGCATGCCGGGGTACCGCCAAAGAATCTTGGGGGTGATCAACAAACGTCAGGAGCGATTAACGGCCTTGCCGCATTGGGCGGCTGCGAGGCCGAGCGCACTAGCAATTGGGGTAGCCGTTTGACGGCGCGCCGTTGCCGATCGAGCGGGCGAAGCGGATGCGATGAACTGGTTTGACGCTCTGGTGTGGTGGTTCACCTATGACGGTACCACCATCATCCCTTACTACCATCATCCAGGACTGGTGGTGGCCGCTTACCTGATGGCGACATTCGCATCATACACGGCCTTCCATTTAGTCGACCGCGTGCGCTCCGCCGCGAATGCCGGTGTCCGCGCCGCTTGGTTGGCCACTGCCGGTCTCTCGATGGGTTCCGGGATCTGGGCGATGCATTTCATCGCCATGCTTGCCGTGGTCATCGCGATCCCGGTGGACTACGACCCCTGGGTGACCGCCCTGTCCGCGGTTTTTGCGATGATCGCCAGCGCCGCCGCCTTCAACTTGGTGGCGATGGCGCGACCAAAGCTCTCATACCTTGCCACCGGCGCGGTGGTGCTCGGCGGGGGCATTGGGTTGATGCATTATACTGGCATGGCCGCCCTGAGAATGCCCGCCCGCATTCTTTACGACCCTTATCTGTTCGCCCTTTCTGTCGCGGTGGCCGTGGCGCTGTCAGCGGCCGCCATTTTGATTCTCCGCGTGGATTTTCATTGGCGGCGCGCTTCGCCGTTGCGGACGCGCGTCCTGGGCGCGGCGATCATGGGCATGGCGATTACGGCCATGCATTTCACCGGCATGTTCGCGACCAATTTCTGCGTTGTGCGCGGTCAAGAGACCTCAGGGCTCGTCATCGGCAGCACCTTGATGGCAGCGGCGATCGGGGGCGTTGCGCTCCTGATGGGTGGCCTCGCCCTCATTGCCGCCATCATGGACCGGCGGGCCGAGACCGCCGAAATGCGCCGCGCCCAGACCGAGGGCTTCCTCCAATCGGTCATCGACAACTCGGCAGACGGCATCCTCACGGT
>DASWGT010000185.1:0-4751 GCA_036393575.1 Rhodospirillales bacterium
TGCAGCCGCTGCTGCCGCTGCTCGAGCAGGTGGTTCAGGCCGGCCGGCCGCTGCTGGTGATCGCCGAGGAAATTGAAGGCGAGGCACTGGCGACGCTGGTCGTCAACAAGCTGCGCGGCGGCATGAAGGTGGCGGCCTGCAAGGCCCCCGGCTTCGGCGATCGCCGCAAGGCCATGCTCGAGGACATCGCCGTGCTGACCGCCGGCCAGGTGATCTCCGAGGACTTGGGCATCAAGCTCGAGAACGTCACCGTTGACATGCTGGGCACCGCCAAGAAGGTGATCATCACCAAGGAGGAGACCACCATCGTCGAGGGTGCCGGCAAGAAGAAGGATATCGAGGGCCGCTGCACGCAGATCCGCGCCCAGATCGACGAAACCACTTCGGACTACGACAAGGAGAAGCTGCAGGAGCGGCTGGCCAAGCTGGCCGGCGGCGTTGCCGTCATCCGCGTCGGCGGCGCCACCGAGACCGAGGTGAAGGAACGCCGCGATCGCGTCGACGACGCGCTGCATTCCACCCGCGCCGCGGTCGAGGAAGGTGTGGTGCCGGGCGGCGGGGCGGCGTTGCTGTATGCCGCCCGGTCGTTGAAGAACGTCAAGGGCGCCAATGACGACCAGAAAGTCGGCGTCGACATCGTGCGTCGCGCCTTGCAGACGCCGCTGCGCCAAATCGTCGAGAACGCCGGCGAGGACGGCGCCGTGGTCGCCGGCAAGCTGCTGGACCAGAACGACACCACCCGCGGATTCGACGCCCAGAACGGCGAGTACACCAACATGATCAAGGCCGGCATCATCGACCCGACGAAGGTCGTGCGCACGGCGCTGCAGGATGCGGCGTCGGTGGCGGGCCTGCTGATCACCACCGAGGCGATGGTCGCCGAGAAGCCGGAGAAGAAGGACCACACGGCGCCGGCCCACGACATGGGCGGCATGGGCGGCTTCTAAGGCCGACCACCGTCGATCCGATCGAAAGAGGCCGCGCCGCGAGGCGCGGCCTTTTTTGTCCGCCATCGTCGGCCGGCGCGGCGGCGGTGGAAAAACCCGGCGAATGAAACTATGGTGCCGGATGATCGCGGCCCGGCCGCCGCGACGACGGATTTGCAAGGTTCGATGAGCGGATATCTCGGCAATTTCCTCGAGCACTGGGGCCAGGTCACGTCGCTCGCCGTCGTGGCGGCGGTATGGCTTGGGTTCGCCGCGCTCGGCGCCGTCGTCGCCGGCCGCGACCGCGTGCCCGAGGCGACGCCGATCTACGGCTGGGCGGTCGTCAGCTTCGCGTTCACGGTCCTGGGCGTGTTCACGGCGGTGCCGTTCACCTGGCTGGCGGCGGCGCTGGCGACGCTGGTCGTCGCCGCCCTGGTGACGGCGTTCCGGCAGGGCGACCGCATCTTCGCCGCCGGCTCGCTCAGGATCGCCGTCCTCGCCCTGCCGCTGATCGTGTTGACGTCGGCGATGGTCGGCTCGCAATGGGACGAGTTCGGCACCTGGCTGATGATCCCCCGCCGCTTGCTGGAATTGGACAGGTTCCCCGATCACGCGACCAAGCTGATGAGCGGAACCCTGGACGCCTATCCTTACGGCTGGCACATCGTCTCCTACCTGGCGAGCCGCCTCGCCGGGCGCCTGGTCGAGAACGCCGGAGCGCTGGTCAACGTGCTGCTGCTCCTGAGCTTCGGGCTGATGGTGGTGCGGTTGATCCAGGACGGCCGCGGCGCAAAGCCCGGGGCGAGGCCGGGCTGGGGGCTCCTGGCGCTCGGCGGTCTCGTCGTGACGGCGGTCAATCCGACCTTCGCGCAAAAGGTGGTGCTGACCGCGTATGCCGACGTCGCCGCCGCGGTCTCCGTCGGCTTCGGCGGCGTGCTCGGCTGGCGGATGCTCGACGCGCTGGCCCGCGGCGCGGCCAAGGACGCTCGGCGGCTGGCGTTCGAAGTCGGCCTGGTCATGCTGGTGCTGGTCAATCTCAAGCAGGCGACTGTGGTGCTATTCGCGCTGGTCATTGGCGCCATCGTCCTCGCCGGGCTCCGCGACCCGAGCGTCCGTGCCCGCGATCTGGCGCGGCTGCTGCCGGCGATGACGCTGCCCGGCATCGTCATCTACGTCGTTTGGCGCTACTACGTGGCGACCGAGCTTGCGGGCGCCGAAGCGTCGGTAATGCCGATCGGCGAGTGGCTGTTCGCGTACATCCCCGAGATCGTCTGGAGGATGATCGTGGTGCTCTCCAAGAAGGGCTTGTATCTGGCGCTGATGGCGGCGGCCACGGTGTTTGCGGTACGCGGCCTGCTCCGCTTCCGTACTCCTTTCGACCGGCTGGCGATCATCACCGGCGCGATTTTCCTCGGCTACAACGCCTTCCTGCTGTTCGTCTATGTCTCCACCTTCGGAAAGTTCGACGCGCTGCGGGCGGCGTCGCTATGGCGCTACAACATGCACCTCGGGCCGATCGGCATCGCGTTCGCCGCCTACGGCCTCGCCATCCTATGGGCCCGGCACGTGGAACCGCGCCTGGGCGGCCGCCCGATCGCCTGGTTGCCGATCATCCTGATCCTGTTGGCGCCGCTGGTGTTCGCAAACAAGCTTCGGTTCGATCGCCATCCGCCGGTGCCGTTCTTCAGGGACGTCGGCCGCGCCGTGGCGACCATGGTCAAGCCGGGCGACCGGCTGTTCGTCGTCGATCCGGCAGGAACCGGGGAATCGGGCGTCATCACCCGCTTCGAGCTCGCGGACGCGACGGTCATGCGGGGCTATATCGGCGTCTACCACCCGCACCCCGCGGAGCGTTTCCGCGAAATCTTCAAGGACGGCGGCTATACCCACATCCTGGTGCACTCGACCGTGCCCACCATGCGGGGTGTCATCGACACGGAGCTGCCCGAAGGGTCTTCCCACCTGCTCGAGCGAGACAGCAAGGGCGGCTGGACGGTCGTCCGGTCCTGGAAGGTGCGCTAGGGCCTAGGCGCCGTCGGCGCCGGCAGAGAAGGTCTTCAGCTTGTTGCGATAGATGACGTTGGCGAGCGCCATCTCGGAGCGCGACTCCTGGCGGCCGTGCAAGATGTTCCATACCATCTTGAACGGCCGAGTCGGGCGGCGCAGCCACGACGTGCCGTAGAACAACATCGTCCCGATCCAGCGCAACGCCTTCAGCATTCGGTCCGGGATGTGCTCGCTGTAGGACACCGTGCGCGTGGTGTCGGAATACGAACGCAGGCTGTCGTAATAGGCGTCGTCGAGCTCCAGGCGGCCGGTCTTGGATATCTGTTCGAACAATTCCGACCCCGGATAAGGCGAAAACGCCCAAATGGCGAGGTCGTAGGCGCCGGCCATCGCCATCCGCACGATGAACCAGTAGCTCTGGAATATCTCCTTCAGGGTCTCGCCGGGGAATCCGAAGATGATGTTGCACTTGACGTACATGTCCTGGCGATTGGAGCTGGCGATCGAAGCAATGACGGCGTCGGTCTTGATCCGCTTCTTGATCCTGTCCAGCACCGTCGGCGAGCCGCTCTCCGGCGAGTACGAAAGGTTGCGGCAGCCGGAGCGGTGGAGCCACTCGGCCACCTCGTCGTCGATCGCCTCGGAGCGGGTGCCGCTCGGCAGCTGCCAGGTGAACATCATGCCGCGCTGCTCGATCTTCCTGCAAAAGTCGACGATCCACGATTTCTTGACGATCGCGGTGAGGTCGTAGAAGTCGAAGTTCTCGGCCCCGTAGACGTTCTGGTAATGCTGCATCTCGTCGAGGAGCAGGTCCGGATCGCGGGCGATCCATCGCGTCGTCCACATCAACGGGTTGGAGCAGAACGTGCACTGATAGGGACAGCCGCGGCTCGCCATCAGCGGCATCGATCGGCCGCGGTTGACGCCGAAGCCCATGCCGCGCTCGAGGTAGTTCTCGATCGGCAGCAAGTCCCACGCCGGCCATGGAATGTCATCGATGTCGCGCTTGCGGGCGCGCCGTTCGTTGACCACCGCTCTGCCGTCCATGTCCTTGAAGGCGATGCCCCGGATCGCGGCCGGATCGAAGCCCTCGGAAGCGAGCGCACGGGCGACGGCCAGCGTCGTCTCCTCGCCTTCACCGAGGATACCGATGTCGATCGTGCTTTCCTCGAGGCTCCGTTGCGGTACCGCAGTGACGTGCTCGCCGCCGGCGACAATCAACGCTTTCGGGAAGCGGCGACGGACCAGGCCGGCGAGGTCGCGGCAGAACGGCCATTCGAAGGAAAACCCGACCGAAATGCCGATGACGTCGGCGCCGTCGGGAATCCGCTCCACCGTTTCCTTGGGCGACAGGCCGTAGAGATAGCAGTCGTTGCGGGTCTCATGCCGCGTATCCAGCGATTCGCCGAGCCCGTCGATGACGCAGACATCAACCCCCTCGTGCTTGAGCGTGCCGGCCACATAGGCGAGCCCGAGCGGTGGCGTGAACATGGTCGTCTGGTTGTGGGCGGGAACGACGATGGACGGCTTGATCAGGCAGATTTTCATGGCGATTCCCGGCCGGTGGCGGCCAAAGCGGCGATTATTATATCAGCAAGGTTGCGGGCAAGACCATGATTTGCTTGCGCTTGCGGGCCGCCGGCGGGGCCCTTTCCGGCCCGACGGCGGCTGTTTCAGGCCCCCGGGTCGATCGCCTTGATCAGCGCCGAGTGGTCGAGCTCGCCGTGGCCGGCGGCGATCAGCTTGTCATAGAGGCTCATGCACAGCGCCGTCGCCGGCATCTCGAAGCCGAGCTCCTGGGCCAGCTCCAGTGCCTGG
>DASWGT010000186.1:0-4388 GCA_036393575.1 Rhodospirillales bacterium
AGTACCATGTCATCCGATGCCGTCGCTGCCTCGCGGTGTCGAGGGGTCGGGAGAACCAATGTCACGGGCGCCGGGGCGCGCCAAGCGTCTAACTCTACGCGCGCCTCGGGTCGAACCGTGCCCAGGCAGCGCGCGAGACCCAGCGGACCGAACGGCGCGCGCCATGTCTCTCACCCGGAGCGGGCCGCTGAATCATGTCGCAGTATCCAAAGTTAGTGTGAAATTTCAATGACTTGCATTGTTTTTCTTAGCTTTGACTCAATGAATGCAGCGGACCCTGCATGCGGTCCCGCCGCGGTCACTTTTCAATCGGAGACAAGGAATGGAACGAACCAGAACGTCCGCGCGCACCCTATTGCTCGGCACCGCCGTTTCGCTCTCGCTCGGCCTTATCGCCGCGCCCCTCTCGTTTGACACCCAAACGCTGACCGTCGTTTCAAAAGCCGCGGCGGCCAGGAACGGCGGCGGCAACGGCAGCGGCCATGGCGGTGGCAATGCTGGCGGCAACGGCGGCGGCCATTCCGCCGGAGCGGCCGGAGCCGATGCAACGGCCAGCGCCGGTCAGAGGGGCGAGCCCGCGGAGACCGCCGGTGATAGAGGAATCGAGGCCAGCGGAAATCCGAACGCCGGCCCCGACAACAACAACGCCGAGAACGCCTCTGACATGGCGCGGGAAAAAGCCGACGAGAACTCGGCCGTCGCGCGGGCGGCCGCCGAAATAGATGCGGAAACGACCGGCGAAGAAACGACCGGCGAAGATACGGCCACCGAGGAAACGGCCATCGAGCAAACGACCGGCGATGAGGCCGCGGAGGGCGATACGGAAGGCAGCGTCGAGGGCGGCGAAACGGGCTGAGCGCTCCGGCCTAGCTCGGGCCCGGCGAAGCAGATCGCGGGCCCGGGCATCACCAAACTGGAGGCCCCGCCATCGAAGCGGGGCTTCTTTTTATCGCAAGCCGGGCGGTGGCATTAACCAGCTCAAAAGGATGATTTGCTAACCTCCCGCCAGGATTGCAGCTATCCCCTGCGGCGGCGCCATGGAGCGGCCTGCCGTGCGGGAAAACGAGAAGTCGGACGTTTCCTCATGTCACCCATGGCGTTGCTGGCCGCCGCTCTTACCCTGCTGGTATCTGCCGCCGCCCAAGCGGAAGTTCCGGGCTCGTGGCGGGTCGTTTGCGATCACGATGCCGCCGCGCACGCGCCTTTGTGCCATGTCGCGATCCTGGCCCAGGACCAGAGCAACGGCGCCTGGCTCGGCGTCGCCGTGCAGATCCTCAACGGCTCGCACGAAGTTCAGGTGACCAGCAGCGGCAAAGTATATCGCAGCGCCGAGATCGACGCCGAGGCGGACACCACCACCTACACGGATTACTGCTACGGCTCCTACTGCGTGTTCGTTCACGCCGAGGACCTGGTGGAACGTTTCAAGTCGCAAAGCCGCGTGAACGTTCGTCTGTTCAATGGACAGACGACACCCTCGATCGAGAAACGCGTCTCGCTGCTCGGCTTCAAGAAGGCCTACGAGGAATACCTGAGCCGCATCGGCGAATAGCGCCGCCGGGCGCCGCGACGCTCGGCCGCCTGCGCGGTCATTCTCGTCTTGTCAGCCTCCGGAAAATGTCGATCATGCGCCTCTGCGCGCCTTTGGCCACGCCGCCCGCAGGAGCTTCGCATGCCGGACTGGTTCGACGAAACCGACGCCGAGGACCTCATCATTCGCTTCGCGACCGAGGGGATCGCGGCCCGTGAACGCACCGCCTTTCAGGATCTGGTGATCTTCGACACCCCCCGCTTCGGCCGCGCGCTGGCGCTGGACGGCATCGTCCAGCTGACCGAATCCGACGAGTTCTATTATCACGAGATGATCGCCCATGTGCCGTTGCTCGCCCACGGACGGGCGCGCCGCGTCCTGGTCATCGGCGGCGGCGACGGCGGCGCCATCCGCGAAGTGCTCAGGCACGAGGTCGACGAGGTCGTGATGGTGGAGCTCGACCCTCACGTGGTCGAGGCGTGCCGAGAGCATCTGCCGTCGGTGAACGCCGGCGCCTTCGAGGATCCCCGCCTCGAGCTGCGCTTCGAGGACGGCGTCGCCTACGTTGCGCAGTGCGACCGGCAGTTCGACGTCATCCTGGTCGACTCGACGGATCCCGTCCCCGGCCCGGGCGAGGTCCTGTTCGGCGAGCCCTTCTACCGCGACTGCAAGCGCATCCTGGCGCCGGGCGGCATTCTGGTCAGCCAGCTCGGCGTGCCGTTCCTTTATCCCGAGGCGGTGCGCGGCGCCCGCCGCCGCCTGGCGCGCTGCTTCGCCGACGTCACGTTCTATATCGTCGCCGTGCCGGTCTTCGCCGGCGGCTACATGGCCTTCGGTTGGGCGAGCGACGACCGCGGCCTTCGCGACCTGCCGGCGGAGACTCTGGCCAGCCGGCTCAAGGCCTCCGGAATCGAGACGCGGTTCTACACGCCGGCCTTTCACCGCGCCTCGTTCGTTCTGCCGCGCCCGATCGCCGAGCTGTTGGATTAGGCTCCATGGACCCGGCGGGCTGGCGCATCGACTGTTGGGCCGGGCGGTCGTTCGTTCTGCCGGCCGGCCGCATCAACGACGCGGCCGTCGGCGACCCGGTGACCATCGCGCAACATCTGGAAGAGGCCGGCAAGCGGCTCGGCAATGAGCCCGGCGGACAGCCTCCAGAGCTGGAACGCGGCACTGGGATTCGCCGGGGTGGACGCCCCTTGAATCGCACCACCATCCAAACGCAACGGGGCGGCCCCCAATTGGGACCGCCCCGCCGCCACCAAGCCACCCCTAGAGAGGAGAAAAGATCACAAAGTCACACCGATCAACCGAAGTCCTACCTGCCCGCTCAATCGACCTTGCCGCAATCCAGACCGCAATCGAACGTAGCGGACGCCGGCGCCACCGTTTCCACCCCCGAAGAAACGGCGGACACGCCGCTGTCCGCCCCATGCCCCATCATATCGATACCGCCGACCGCGCCGACCAAGATCAAGGCCGCGATCATGGCATACTCCATCGCCGTCGCCCCGCATTTGTCCGCCAAGAAACCAATCACGTTTCGGATCATGCGCCACTCCGCAATGCCTAACAAAATACTAACAGGGTCTAATAAATTGTCAAGCATTATTTATATATTTTGAAAACATTTTAAATAAAATATAGATAAAAATTGAAATATATTTAAATCAATATTTTCGGAACGCCGCCGCAGATGCCGTTTCGGGGCGTGCCGATGCGAAGCGCAGGCACGCTCCGCGGCGCCGATTTGCCGCTCCGCAAAGGGCGCGCTTGCCGCTACTCTCATTGCGATCGAACGAAGCGAGGCCCCGGCTCCGGCCGGCGTAACCGTTGCGAAGGGAGGTTCCGATCGTGCTGTGGCTCATGAACGCAAAGATCCTCGATGTCGAGCGCGGCCGGTACCGCAGCGGCGCGCTGGTCATCGACGGCGAGCGGATCCTCGAGATCACCCGCAGGGCGGCGGCGCCGAAAGGCGCCCGGGTGATCGATCTCTCCGGCCGCTACCTGCTGCCCGGCCTGATCGATTGCCACGTTCATCTGACCCTGCCGACCGACACCGCCGACCCCTACGAGCCGCCGCGCCGCAGCGATGCCCTCATCGCGCTCCACTGCGCCGAGGCCGCCCGGCGCACGCTCCTGGCCGGCTTCACCACGGTGCGCGACGTCGGCGGCTGGAACTATACCGAGATGGCCGTGCGCGAGGCCGCCCGGCAGGGCCACCTCGTCACCCCGCGCCTGTTCCTGGCCGGCAAGCTCCTGTCCATCACCACCAGCGGCGCCGACTACTATCCCGGCATGTACGAGATCTGCGACGGCATCGACCAGGTGATCGCCGGCGCCCGCCGTCAGATCGCCAAGGGCGCGGACCTGATCAAGGTGATGGCGAGCGGGGCCATGCTGTCGCCCGAGAGCGAGGATGCCCGCGCCATCCAGTTCACCAGGGCCGAGCTCGAGGCTGCCGTCGCCATCGCCCACGACAACTTCAAGCACGTGGCCGCGCACGCCCACGCCCTCGCCGGCATCCGCAACGCCGTGGAGGCCGGCGCCAGCTCGATCGAGCACGGCACCTTCGCCGACCGGGCCGTGCTCGAGCTGATGGCCAGGAAGGGCACCTTCCTGGTGCCGACCCTATGTGTCGTGACGGCCATGCTGCGCGAGCGCCACATCCGCGAGACGATACCGGGGCACGAGCGCACGCGCCTCACCGACTATGACGCCCAGCACCGCAAGGCCATCCGCCTCGCCCACCGGCTCAAGGTGCCGATCGCCATGGGCACCGATGCCGGCACCCCGGGCAACCATCACGGCGAGAACGCCCAGGAGATCGTCGAGATGGTGACCGGCGCCGGCCTCA
>DASWGT010000187.1:0-7406 GCA_036393575.1 Rhodospirillales bacterium
GTACGCCTCGAAGAAGCTCGGCCGGCCGGTGAAGTGGATCAACACCCGCTCGGAAAGCTTCGTCTCCGATTCCCACGGCCGCAACCAGATGAGCAAGGTCCGGCTCGGCATCAACAAGGACGGCAAGTTCCAGGCGCTCTACACCGAAACCATCGGCGATCTCGGCGCCTTCTGCTGGACCGTCGGGCCGTTCACGCCAACCGGCGGCTCGGCGCGCACCCAGGGCGGGCCGTACGCGTTCAAGGCCATGTACTACTGCTCGAAGGCAGCGTTCACCAACACCATGTGCATGGACCCATACCGCGGCGCTGGGCGCCCGGAGGCGTCGTTCCAGATCGAGCGCATCGTCGAATACGCGGCGCGCAAGCTCGGCTTCGATCCCGTCGAGCTCCGGCGCAAGAACCTGATCCCGTCGAAGTCGCTGCCGCTGAAGACGGCGATGGGTCTCGACGTGGACTGTGGCGACTTCCCGAGAGTGTTCGAGCGCACGCTGGCGCTCTCCGACCGCAAGGGCTATCCGAAGCGCGTCGAGGAAAGCCGCAACAAGGGCTGGCTCCGCGGCTTCGCCATCGCGCCCTACATGGAATGCACCGGCGGCGGGCCGAAGGAGTTCGCCGGCGTGAGATTCCAGAAGGACGGCAGCGTCGAGCTCGCCGTCGGCAGCCAGTCCACCGGCATGGGCCACGAGACCTCGATGCCGCAGATTCTCGCCGCTCGGCTCGGCATCGACTTCGAGTCCATCAAGTACCGCCAGGGCGACACCGAGGCGACGCCGCTCGGCGGCGGCCACGGCGGCTCGCGCAACCTGGAGCTCGGCGGCAACGCCGTCCACCAGGCGGCGAGCGAAGTGATCGAGAAGGGCAGGAAGCTAGCCGCCCACCAGTTCGGCACCGACCCCGCCAAGGTGCAGTTCGAGGACGGCCACTTCTTCGTCCCCGGCACCAACCAGACGATGACCATGCGCGAGGCGATCGAGGCCTCGTTCGACCCCACGAAATTGCCGGAAGGCATGGCGCCGGGCGGGCTCGACGCCAACACCACCTACGAACGCGGCGTCATCTCGATCCCCAACGGCTGCCACGCCGCCGAGGTCGAAGTTGGTCCGGAGACCGGCGTCGTCCGCATGGTCGGCTACTGGGTGGTCGACGACTTCGGTACCATCATCAATCCGTTGCTCTGCGACGGCCAAGTGATGGGCGGCACCGCGCAGGGCATCGGCCAGGCGCTGCTCGAGGTTGCCCATTACGATCCCGAAAGCGGCCAGATGGTCACCGGCTCGCTGACCGACTACGCCCTGCCGCGCGCCGACACCATGCCGCCGATGACGATCGAGTACTACGAGGGTGCGCCAACCAAGAAGAACCCGCTCGGCGTCAAGGGCGCCGGCGAGGCCGGTTGCTGCGGCGCGCCGCCGGCGGTGGTCAACGCGGTGCTCGACGCGCTGAAGGACCTCGGCGTCACCCACATCGACATGCCGCTGACGCCGGAAAAGGTGTGGCGGGCGATCAAGGCGGCGCGCTGAGGGGTTGGGTCACAGCGAGCCGCGCGCCTTCATCGGCCGATGCCGTCAGCCCTTGCGCCAAACGGTCGCCAGCCACGGCTGCTGGTGGCGCGGCAGCCCCGGCGGACGGAAGTAATGTTGCAGTTCCAGGAACCCGGCCGCGGTGACAAAATTGCGCCAGGTGTCGAGATCGAAGAAGCAACCATAGCGCTCGCCGCTGAAACCTTCCTCGTTGTTCCCCCTCGGGTTCGAGCAGAACAGGACGCCGCCGGGCCTCAGGGTTGCGGAGAGCTCGATCAGGATCCTCGGCAACTCCTGACTTGGCACGTGGAATAACGACGCGTTCGCGAACACGCCGTCGAAGCGGCCCTCCGGCAGGTCCATGGCGAGAAAATCCTGGTGCAGGACCTCGCATCCGGAAAAGGCGCGTGCCATGACCACGAACTCCTTCGATCCGTCGAGACCGACGGCGTCGTGTCCCAATGAACGAAAATGCCGGAGGTCGCGGCCGGGCCCGCAGCCAAGATCGAGAATGGAAAACGGCGGGTCGCCCGCGATCGCTTCCAAGAGCGCCCGGTAGTTCTGGCTGACGTCGTGATCAATGGTACCGGCGCGGAAATCTTCGGCCGTCCGGTCATAATGGCCGATGGTCACTTCCGACGTGCGCCGCAATTGCGCGTCGTCGAGCGTGCGGCACGGCTTCACGGAATTACCCTTCGGCATCGTCCCGCGGCCCGCCGTCACACGTTGTCGTTGGGCAGGCGCACCGTCACCGTCGTGCCCTTGCCGGGCTGGCTGGTGATCGCCAGCGTGCCGTCGTGGAGTTCGACCAGCGAGCGGGTGATGGCGAGGCCGAGGCCGACGCCACCGCGGCTGACGTAGGGATCGATGCGGCCGCGCTCGAACGGCTTGACCAGGGTGGCGATGTGTCCCTCCTCGATGCCGACGCCGGTGTCGGCGATGGTGATCACGGTATCGCGGGCGGACGCGCTCGCCGTCAACGCGACCCTGCCGCCGGCGGGAGTGAACTTGACGGCGTTGGTCAGCAGGTTGAGGAGGATCTGCTTGATCGCCCGGCGATCGGCGTAGAGCCGCGGCAGGTTGCCGGGAACCTCCGCCGACACCTTGATGCGCCGCTCCCTGGCGTGGCCGGCGACCGCCTTAATGCATTCGTCGACCGCCTCGCCGACCGACAGCTCCTCCTTGTAGAGCGATTTCTTGCCCGCCTCGATGGTCGAGATGTCGAGGATATCGTTGACCAGATCCAGCAGGTATTTGCCGCTGGCGTGGATGTCGCCCGCGTACTCGACGTACTTGTCCTGGCCCAGTGGCCCCATGTATTGGTGGCTGAGGATATCGGCGAAGCCGAGGATAGCGTTCAAGGGCGTGCGCAGCTCGTGGCTGATGGTGGCCAGGAACTCGGATTTTGCCTGGCTCGCCTCCTCGGCCTTCTCGAGCGCCCGGCGGCGCTCCTCCTCGGCCATCTTGCGCTCTGAAATGTCGAGCGACACGGTGACCACCAACGCCGCCGCCCCGGTCTCGTCGCGCAGCGGCACCTTGGTGGTGAGCAGCGTGAACAGCCGGGCGTTCGGGCCGACCCAGGTCTCCTCGAAGTTGATCTTGGGGGTATTGGTCCTCAGCACCTCGGCGTCTATAGCGCCGGTGTAGGCGCCGTAGTCGGCGCCGACCAGCTCGGCGGCGGTCCTGCCGACAGCGGCCTCCGGCTCCACGCCGTAGAGACTGGCCTGGTAGCGGTTCATGAACACGTAGCGCGAGTGCTGGTCCTTGGCATTGATCATTGCCGGCACCGCGTCGATGACGCTGCGCAACGTCTGCCGGCTGGTCTCGAGCGCGGCCTCGACCTGCTTGCGCCCGGTCACCAGCACGGACAGGAAGATCGTCGTCACGGTGATGGTGATCAGGCCACCCTTCATCACCACCACCTGGCCGAACGCCGACAGGCCCTTGAAGGCATAGGGGCCCTGGCCCAGGAAGGTGAGGAAGACGGCGTAGAGCCCGACCACCAGCGTGATCAGGGTGGTGCTGCGAATGCCGGTCCGCATGGCGGTCCACACCAGGATCGGGAACACGAGATATGGGAATACCAGGCTGATCTGCTGCTGGTCGCCGAGCACCGTGGGGATGGCAAGGCCGATCGCCGCCAACAACACGCCGATGACGGTGCGCTCGATCATCTGGTCGCGAGTGTAAGCGACGATCGGCGGCGCGCCCGGCGCCACCCACGCCAGCAGCACCGGCAGCACCAGCAGCATCCCGGCCAGATCGCTGGTCAGCCAGCCGATCCACGCCATCCAGAACTGCGCTGGTTCGACCTCGGCGTCGACGATCAGGCCGGCCATGGTGGCGCTGACCAGCGTCGCCGGGATCAGCGCCAGCATCGCCACAGGAAGCACCCTAGGCAGCGTCGCGTGGGTGACTGGGCCGGGGACGAAGCGCTTCACCGCCTCGGCGACCATCAGCACCTCGACGAAGTTGGCGACGCAGAAGACGACGTAGACGACGACCGGCAGCTGGCCGCCCGGCAGCCGCCCGGCGAAATAGGCGACCGCCATCGCCGCCAGGTACATCGGCCAGTCGCGGCGCGGCGTGAACAGCAACACCGCGGCGACGATGGCATTGGGCGGCCAGAACAGCGCGATCTTCTCGACCGGCGTCACCAGCTCGACGGCGAGTACTACCGTCAGCCAATAGGCCAGCGCCAGCCCGACCACGCGGGTGGCGCGCGATTCGAGCAGCGAGGAAAGCGTGAAAGCCGGCATGGCGTCTTGTTTTTTCAGCCCCGCCATGAGTCTAGCGCAACCGGGCGGCGGTTGATGACGGAAATTTTCGCGCAGCCCCTGCGGCGGCAGGGTGAATCGGACTGATTTCGCCGGTCTGCCGGGGTATGCTGGAGCCAGCCTAACACCCGGGTCGGATCGAACAAGGGAGGAACCGGCGGCGATGACGACGGAACGGAGTAGGCGACCGGCGGGGGGCCCCGGCCAAGGCGGGAGCAAATCGGGCGGCGACAAGGTGGCCGTCACCGTGCGCATCAGCCGCGACACCTTCGAGCTGTTGCAGAACATCGCTCTTGGCCACGAGTTCTCCAAGGTTGCCACGGCATCGCGCGGCGGCCAGGTGGCGCCCCGCGACCGCACCCAGTCGGTGGCCGCCGTGATCGAGCACCTGATCGAGCGCCACCGCGACTCGCTCGAGGCCGAAGACCATCTCAGCCTCGACCGCCGCGGCAAGGACGCGGTCCCCGGAAGCCAAAAGGGACGCTGAGCGGCGGCGAGCGGCACCCCGGTCGAGGGGGGCAGCTTGCGCCGGGTTCGCGGCGGGTGTTACTTTCGCGCCGCCGCGCGCGGGCCACGTCGTTTCGCGCGCCTGCCCCGCTCCCCGGGAGAGAATCATGTCCTTGAACAAAGAGACGGTCAGGAAGATCGCCTATCTCGCCCGCATCCGGGTGCCCGAGGACGCGCTCGCCGGCCTGGCGGCCGAGCTCAACCACATCATCGGCTGGGTCGAGCAGTTGAACGAAGTCGCGACCGAGGGCGTCGAGCCGATGGCCTCGGTGGTCGACATCACGCTGCCCAAGCGCGCCGACGAGGTCAGCGACGGCGGCATCGCCGAGCAGGTGCTGAAGAACGCACCGGAACCGGTCGTCGCGCCGGGCACCGATGGCGGCTTCTTCGCGGTGCCGAAGGTGGTCGAATGACGGCCCTGACCGGGCTTTCCATCGCCGCCGTGCGCGACGGCCTCGCCAGTCGCGATTTCACCGCCATCGAGCTCGCCCGCGCGCATCTGCAGGCGATGGAGAAAACGCGGCACCTCAACGCCTTCATCACCGAGACGCCGGAGATCGCGCTCGAGCGCGCCAAGCAATCCGACGCGCGGCGCGCCAAGGGCAGGGCGCTGGGGCCGATGGACGGCGTGCCGGTCGCGATAAAGGACCTGTTCTGCACCGCGGACGTACTGACGACCGGCGGCTCGCATATCCTGGACGGCTTCAAGCCGACCTACGAATCGACCGTGACGGCGAAGCTCAAGGCCGCCGGCGCGGTTATGCTGGGCAAGACCAATCTGGACGAGTTTGCCATGGGCTCGTCCAACATCACCTCCTACCACGGCCCGGTGAAGAACCCGTGGCGGGGAAAGCGCAACAAGGATTTGGTACCCGGTGGATCCTCTGGCGGCTCGGCGGCGGCGGTGGCGGCCGGCCTGAGCGCGTGCGCCATCGGCACCGACACCGGCGGCTCGATCCGCCAGCCGGCGTCGTTCTGCGGCATCGTCGGCATGAAGCCGACCTACGGCCGCTGCTCGCGCTGGGGCATCGTGGCGTTCGCCTCGTCGCTCGACCAGGCGGGGCCGTTCGCGCGCTCGGTCGAGGACACCGCCATCCTGCTTGCCGCCATGGCCGGGCACGATCCCAGGGACTCGACCTCGGCGCCGGTGGACGTTCCCGACTTCGCCGCGGCGCTCGGGAAGGGCGCCAAAGGTCTGAAGGTCGGAATCCCCAAGGAATACACCATGGACGGCATGCCGGCCGAAATAGACAAGCTTTGGAAGCAGGGCATCGCCTGGATGCGGGCGCAAGGTGCCACGTGCCGCGAGGTGTCGTTGCCGCACACGCGGTACGCGCTCCCCACCTATTATATCGTGGCGCCGGCGGAGGCGTCCTCCAACCTCGCCCGCTACGACGGGGTGCGTTACGGGCTGCGTGTCGCCGGCAAGACGCTCGACGAGATGTACGCGGCGACGCGCGGCGAGGGCTTCGGGCCGGAGGTGCGCCGCCGCGTCTTGATCGGCACTTATGTTTTGAGCGCCGGCTACTACGACGCCTATTACCTGAAGGCGCAGAAGGTGCGCGCCCTGATCGCCGACGACTTCCGGAAAGTATTCGGGCAGGTGGACGTGCTGCTGACGCCGACGGCGCCGTCGGCGGCGTTCGCCATCGGCGAAAAGATGGACGACCCGGTGGCGATGTATCTCAACGACGTGTTCACGGTGCCGGCGTCGCTGGCCGGGCTGCCGGCGATTTCCGTGCCGGCGGGGCTGGATGCCGACGGCTTGCCCTTGGGCCTGCACTTGATCGCCAAGCCGTTCGACGAGGCGACGTTGTTCCGCGCCGCCCAAGCGCTCGAGGAAGCCTGCGGCTTCGCCACCCGTCCGCCGGGGTTCGGAGGCAACCGATGAGCTACGAGATCAAGGGCGAACGCGGCGACTGGGAGGTGGTGGTCGGGCTCGAGGTGCACGCGCAGATCATTTCGAATGCGAAACTGTTCTCCGGCGCCGCCGCCCAATTCGGCGCCGCGCCGAACACCCAGGTATCGCTGGTCGACGCGGCGATGCCGGGGATGCTGCCGGTGCTCAACGGCCACTGCGTGGCGCAGGCGGTACGCACCGGGTTGGGGCTGAAGGCGAAGATCAACAAGCGCTCGGTGTTCGAGCGCAAGAACTACTTCTACCCGGACCTGCCGCCGGGCTACCAGATCTCGCAGTACGCGCAGCCGATCGTCGGCGAGGGTTCCATCCTGCTCGACTTGCCCGACGGCTCGACCCGCGCCGTCGGCATCGAGCGCCTGCACATGGAGCAGGACGCCGGCAAGTCGCTGCACGACCAGGACCCCAACCGCACCTTCATCGACCTCAACCGTGCTGGCGTCGCCTTGATGGAGATCGTCTCCAAGCCCGACATCCGCTCGCCGGAGGAGGCCGGGTTGTATTTGCGCAAGCTGCGCTCGATCCTTCGGTATTTGGGCACCTGCGACGGCAACATGGAGGAAGGCTCGATGCGCGCCGACGTCAACGTCTCGGTGCGCCCCAAGGGCTCCAACGAACTGCGCACCCGGGCCGAGGTCAAGAACGTCAACTCGGTGCGCTTCGTCATGCAGGCGATCGAGGC
>DASWGT010000188.1:0-8907 GCA_036393575.1 Rhodospirillales bacterium
GTCCGGCTCGCCCTCTCCAAGGCGATCAACCGCGAAGCCGTCGTCGAGCGGGTCATGGAAGGCGTCGCCATCCCGGCCGGCCAGTTGCTGCCGGAAGGGTTCTTCGGTGTCAGCCCGAGCCTGAAGGCCGAAAAATTCGACCCCGAGGGAGCCAAGAAGCTGCTGGCCCAGGCAGGGTTCCCCAACGGCTTCAAGCTGACTCTCCACGGCCCCAACGATCGCTACCTCAACGACGCCAAGATCGCCGAGGCGGTGGCCCAGATGCTGACGCGCCTCGGCGTCGACACGTCGGTGGAAACCATGACAAAAGCCGTCTACTTCAAGCGCGCCTCGAGCGGCGCGCCCGACAAGGGGCCGGAGTTCAGCTTCATCCTGGTCGGCTGGGGCGCCGGCACCGGCGAATCGTCCTCGCCGCTGAAGTCGCTGATCCACTCCTACAACAAGGAACGCGGGTTCGGTGCGTCGAACCGGGGTCGGCACGCCGACCCGGAGGTCGACAAGCTCATCGAGGACGCGCTGGCGACGGTCGATGACGGCAAGCGCTCACAGTTGCTGCAGAAGGCGACCGAACTCGCCATCGGCCGTAACCAGGCCATCATTCCCCTGCATTACCAGGTCAACACATGGGCGGTGCGCAAGGGCCTAGCGTACGCCGCGCGGACGGACGAAGCAACCCACGCGTACGACGTGACCAGTGCGAAATGACCTGAGGCGGCGGTCGGTGGGGCGCGACATCCGCGCCGGCCGCGCGTCCTCAGGGGGTCGAATCCGGGGGGAGACCTAGAGTGTCCGTGTTCATCATCCGCCGGTTGTTGCAAAGCGCGCTGGTGGTGCTGGTGATGTCGCTCCTGGTGTTCGTCGGCGTCAACGTGGTCGGCGACCCGGTGGATATGCTGGTCAATCCGGAAGCGGACCAGGCGGAGATCGCGCGGGTAACACAATCCTTCGGCCTCGACCGGCCGCTCTACGAACAATTCGGGCTGTTTCTTCTGAACGCCTTCAAGGGCGATCTGGGGTTGTCGTTCATCTACGGCGAGCCGGCGCTGAAGCTGATTGTGCAGCGCATTCCGGCCACCCTCGAGCTGGCGCTGGTGGCGCTATTGATGGCGATCGTGCTCGGCATTCCGCTCGGCGTGTTCGCCGGCCTCAGGCCCGACTCGAAGGTCAGCAAGACCATCATGGCGGGCTCCATCCTCGGCTTCAGCCTGCCAACCTTCTGGGTCGGGATCATGATGATCATGGTGTTCGCGGTGATGCTGGGCTGGCTGCCGTCCACCGGCAGGGGAGCCACCGTCAACGTGCTCGGCATCGAGCTCAGCTTCCTGACCTGGGACGGCCTCGCGCATCTGTTAATGCCGGCCCTCAATCTCGCTTTGTTCAAGATTTCCCTGGTGATCCGGCTGTCGCGCGCCGGCACCCGCGAGACCGCGCTGCAGGACTACATCAAGTTCGCGCGCGCCAAAGGCATCAGCAACGCGCGGGTGGTATTCGTCCATCTGCTGAAGAACATCATGATCCCGGTGGTCACGGTGCTAGGCCTGGAGTTCGGTGGGCTGATCGCATTCTCGGTGGTGACCGAGACCGTGTTCGCGTGGCCTGGCATGGGCAAGCTGATCATCGATTCCATACACAGCCTCGACCGGCCGGTGGTCGTCGCCTACCTGATGATCATCGTCCTCATCTTCGTCGTCATCAACCTGGTGGTCGACATCCTGTACTCGATCCTCGACCCGCGCGTGCGCCTCAGGGACGTCAAGGCATAATGGCAACCGCCGAACAGCAAGTCGCAGGAATCCACGTCGCTGAACCCGGTGCCCGCGCGCTGACGCCGTGGCAGCGCTTCCGCGCCGACTTTTTCGCCAGCCAGGTGGCGACCGCCGCCCTCTACGTGCTGGTCGCCATCATTCTCATCGCCGTCTTGGCGCCGGTCATCTCGCCGACCGATCCCTACAACCTGGCGATCGTCACCGTGCTCGACGCCCGCCTTCCTCCGGGAGCAAAGGGCTCTGACGGCATCACCTTCTGGCTCGGCAGCGACGGCGCCGGCCGCGACCTCCTGAGCGCCATCTTCTACGGGCTCAGGATCAGCCTCGGGGTCGGCGTCGCCAGCGGTCTCGTCGCCGTCTGCATCGGCTGCGTGGTCGGCCTGTCGGCGGCCTATTTCGGCGGCCGCACCGACAGCGTGATCATGCGCATCGTCGACATCCAGCTCAGCTTCCCGGCCATCCTGGTAGCCCTTGTGCTGCTGGCCATTCTCGGCAAGGGCGTCGACAAGATCATCGTCGCCCTGGTGGTGGCGCAGTGGGCCTACTATGCGCGCACGGTGCGCGCCAGCGCGCTGGTGGAGCGCAACAAGGAATACGTGGAGGCGGCGAAATGCCTGGCGCTCGGGCATCGCCGCATCCTGTTCCGGCATATCCTGCCCAACTGTCTGGCGCCGCTGATCGTGGTCGCGACGCTGCAGACCGCGCACGCCATCTCGCTCGAGGCAACGCTCAGCTTCCTGGGCGTCGGACTGCCGATCACCGAGCCGTCGTTGGGGCTGCTGATCGCCAACGGCTTCGATTACATGTTGAGCGAGAAATATTGGATCAGCTTCTTCCCCGGCGTGGCGTTGCTGGTGGCCATCGTCAGCATCAACCTGGTCGGCGATCAATTGCGCGACATATTGAACCCGCGCTTACAGAGGTAGACGGAGCCGATCATGGCCGGGACGGGACCCACGCTACGGGTCGAGGGTCTCCGAACCCATTTCTTCACCAACGACGGCATCGTCAAGGCGGTCGACGACGTCAGCTTCGAGGTCGACCGCGGCCACGCCCTCGGACTGGTGGGCGAATCCGGATGCGGCAAGACCGTCACCGGCTTCTCCATCATCGGCCTCGTCGATCCGCCGGGCAGGGTCACGGACGGGCGCATCCTGTTCAACGGCGAAAATCTGTTGACCGCCGGCGAGAAACGCCTGCGCTCGCTGCGCGGCGACCGCATCGCCATGATCTTCCAGGACCCGATGATGACGCTGAATCCGGTGCTGAAGATCGAGACCCAGATGGTCGAGACGGTGCTCGCGCATCAGAACGTGGACCGCTCGACGGCGCGGCAGATGGCCCGCGACGCCATGGGCAAGGTCGGCATCCCTTCGCCGGACGAGCGCCTCAGCGCCTATCCGCACCAATTCTCGGGTGGCATGCGCCAGCGGGTGGCGATCGCGATCGCGTTCATCAACCGGCCGGACCTGATCATCGCCGACGAGCCGACCACCGCCCTCGACGTGACCATCCAGGGACAGATCCTGTTCGAGGCCCAGAAGCTCTGCCGCGAGGCCGGGACGGCGCTGATCTGGATCACCCATGATCTTGCCGTAGTCGCC
The DNA here is from genome assembly GCA_036393575.1 of Rhodospirillales bacterium. Classification (GTDB taxonomy): domain Bacteria; phylum Pseudomonadota; class Alphaproteobacteria; order Rhodospirillales; family Casp-alpha2; genus JACPJY01. Next base: position 3,371 of record DASWGT010000188.1, read on the forward strand.
GGTTTGGCCGACCGCATCTGCGTCATGTACGCGGGCCGCATCGTCGAGGAGGGGACATTGGACGACGTCCTCGACTGGCCGATCCATCCCTATACGCGGGGGCTCCTCAACTCGGTGCCGAGCCAAAAGAAAAGCGGCGAGCGGCTGGAGCAGATTCCCGGCATGACGCCGTCGCCGCTGAACCTGCCGCCGGGCTGCGCCTTCAAGACCCGGTGCCCGCGCGCCGATCGCGCCTGCGACGCCGAACCCGAGCTGCGCGAGCCCGTCCCGGGCCGGCGGATCCGCTGCTTCCATCCCCACACGCAGGGGCCGTCATGACGCCGATCATCGAAACGCGGGACTTGAGCAAGCGCTTCGTCAAGCGCCTGGACCTGGCGGCCAGGATCGCGGGGAGCCTCGGCGCCGACGTGCGCGAGGAGGTAGTCCGCGCCGTCGACCGCGTCGATATGACCGTGCGCGAAGGCGAGGTCGTCGGCCTGGTCGGCGAATCCGGATGTGGGAAGTCGACCCTCGGGCGCATGATCGCCGGCATCCTGCCGCCGACCGAGGGCCGCATCCTGTTTCGCGATGTCGACGTCGCCACAATGGACGAGCGCGAGGGCAAGCGGGCGGCGCTGCAGGTGCAGATGATCTTCCAGGATCCATTCGCGTCGCTCAACCCGCGCATGCGGATCGAGGACATCATCGGCGAGGCGCCCGTCATCCACGGCATCGTCGCGCCCCGGGACAAGGCCCGCTACGTCGAAGACGTGATGCGGCGGGTCGGCCTCGACCCCGACTACCGGCGTCGCTACCCGCACCAGTTCTCCGGCGGCCAGCGCCAGCGCATCGGCATCGCCCGAGCGCTGGCCGTGAAGCCGGAGTTCCTGGTCTGCGACGAAGCCATCGCCGCCCTCGACGTGTCGATCCAGGCGCAAATCCTGAACCTGTTCATGGATTTGAAGGAGGCGCTGAACCTCACTTACCTGTTCATCAGCCACGACCTAGGCGTGGTCAAACACATCTCGGACCGGGTGATGATCATGTACCTCGGGCGCATCGTCGAGGTGGCCGCCACTGGGGCGATGTTCGCCACCCCCAACCATCCCTACACCCAGGCGTTGCTGAACGAAGTGCCGCGGCTCGACCAGCGCCGGCGCACCTACCAGCCGGTGGCGGGTGAGATCCCGTCGCCACTCGACCCGCCGTCCGGCTGCCACTTCCATCCGCGCTGTCCGCACGCGACGCGGCGTTGCCGCGAGGAGGCGCCGGCATTGAGGGAGATCGCGCCGGGCCGGCTGTCGGCTTGCCACCTGAACGACAGCACGTGAGCCGCCGCGCGCGGGGGTCAGGCGTAGCGGCCGAACCGCACTGCCGACTGGCCCTTCAGGAGCCGCCTGGATGGCATCACCAACACGCAGTCGTCGTAGGGCGTTGCGATCGCCTTGTTGCCGTCGTGACCGATCACCGTGCCGGCCTTGGCGATCACCTCGAGGCCGCGGTAGTCGGAGGCGAACCGGAAGTCGTCGGTCTCGATGGTGACCGGGCCGGTAACCTCGATGAAGCGCTGCTTCGGCAGCCGCCCGGCGGCGATGCGGGACTTGGCCCAGCCCGGGTCGACCACCTTGGCATGCAGCAGGAACCGGATCGCCGACTCGCGGGCGACATCGACGCTCGACGTTTCCCAGTGCTGACCGCACTCGATGAGGAGCGCGTTTTTGGGCGACTTTTCATCGCCGAAGCCGGCATAATCGCGCATCCGCTTGCCGGCCGCGTGGCCGGCGTCGACGACACCGATTTCCGGCAATCCGACGCCACGCGCCAGCGCCCGGCCCTTGGCCAGTGGCCCGCACATCGCCAGTGGCGCCGCCGCGTGCTGCATGGAATGGATGTCGAGCAACAGGTCCACCTGGTCGACGATCGGTCTCAGGGTCCGCGCTCGCCGCAACTCGACGCTGTCACGCGGGCCGTCCAGCACGTCCTCCGACCACAGCCGGTTGAAATCCTCGTCGACGAGCCGCGAGGCGATCGGATTCTTGGGATCGAAGCGGCTGAAGGCATCGACGTTGACGAAGGCGAGGGTGAGCTTGCCGCGGGTCGGTTTGATTTCTTCGCGGAACAGGTAATCGAGGATGATGGCGCCGCACAGCTCGTTGCCGTGGACGAGGGCGGTGATCATCACGTGCGGGCCGGCGATGCCGGAGTCGAGCGTGGTGACATAGTCCATGCCGGTGTTGCCGCGGCGGTAAGGCGAAATGTCCGGGGGCAACAGTTCAACCGGATAGTCGTTTTTCATAACCGGGCACATGGTGGCGGCTGTCTCCCTGGTGATTGCCTGCAACGCGGCGGATACTAGCACCCGAGGACGATGACCGGGAAGCGGCCGACGACCAGGAGGACACCCGAGGACGGGCGTCAAACCTGGTGCATCTCGGGTGGATCCCGAAGCACTCACGGGAAGCGGTCCCCAAAGACCGGACGGGTCGGCGGAGGGAACGGCGGCGGCGCGCCGGGTGGCTTTTTTCGGAGCACGCCCGCCATTTGGGGAGGGCCGACGCCGCGATCATCGGCATATTAAATAAATAAAACATTTTCAATAAGTTACCGACCGCCGGTCGACGCCTTCGGAGGTCGTGCGGAACGGCCGTCGGTGGCCTGCGGAGGCCTCGCCGGGAAACTGAGCCCCGTGCTAACATCGCCTGAGACGGGCGACCAGGTTGGGGAATCTCCGATATGGCTTCTATTGCTATCGCGTGCCGCGGCGACGTTCGCGTCGCCGTGACGTGGGCCGTAGCCGGCGAAAGCCCCATCCACATCCCCGATCCGGCGCCCGCAAAAGGCGTCCAAACTTTACGTCGATCAGCAAACCGTTAAGGGAGGCAACACATGCAATCCGCAATCAGGCCGGGGCTGTTCGTCGCCGCGGTCGCGGTCGCGCTCACGGGCGCGACGGTCGCCAATGCCGAAAACTGGAAGATCATGACCGGGCCGCAGGGCGGCTCCTGGTATCCGCTCGGTGGCGCGATTCAAAACGTCGTCGAGAAGAAAGTGCCGGGGGTCAAAATGCAGGTGCTCCCCGGCGCCGGAATTTCAAACGTCAAGGGCGTGCAGGAAGGCAAGGCCGATTTCGGCTTTGGCAACGCCGTCTCGACCGTCGACGGCGTCAACGGCCGGGCGCCGTTCGACAAGAAGACCGACAAGGTATGCCAGGTGGCGACGCTGTATTTCCAGTATTTCCACTTCGTTGCGCTCGCCGACTCCGGCATCAAGACGGTCGCCGACGCCGGCGGTAAGGCGTTGACCACCCAGCAGAAGGGCAACACCGGCGAGCAGATGACCCGCCACGTGCTGGAGGTCTACGGCCTCGGCTACGACAAGATGAAGAAGGTGAATTTCGGCTCCTACGCCGATTCGGTGGCGCAGCTCAAGGACGGCCACGCGCAGGTGTTCACTTTGATCACCACCGTGCCCGCCTCGTCGATCCAGGATATTGCTACGGCGCGCCAAGTCCGGGTACTCGAGGTTCCGGATGACAAGTTGAAGGCGCTACAGAAGATCAACTCCGGCTACGACAAGCGGATCATCAAGGCCGGCAGCTACGCGAAAAACGACAAGGACATCCAGACCATCGGCACCTGGACCCACCTGATCGCCAACTGCGGTCTGCCAATCGAAAAGGTCTACCAGGTCACCAAGGCGTTGATCGACAACGTCAACGATCTCGGCCTGGTGGTCGCCGCGGTCAAGGGCCTGTCCGCCAAGGACATGGCCACCGATCTCGGCATCCCGTTCCATCCGGGAGCGTTGAAGGCCTACAAGGAAGCCAAGGTGAAGTAACCGGCAACGGGCCGCGCCCACCGGTACCGTGGCGCGGCCCGTTTTCGAAAAACCGAGATGATGGCAATCAACTTCTTCGCCATGCCCCCAGCCTATTCGCGGCTGGTCAAGGGGCTGATCGGCGTGGTCGCGGTGGCGATGTCGGTCTACCACCTCGTGATCCCGCTAATCGGCACGCCGCAAGCAATGTTCTTCCGCGGCACGCACCTGCTGTTCGCCCTCAGCCTGATCTTCTTGATCTGGCCCGGGTTCCGGCGGCGCCAGGGTGCACTGCCCGGCATCGCGGACAATATTTTCATTGTGCTGTCGGCGGCGACGATCATCTATTTGTGGGTGCATCACGACCGGCTGCTGCAGCGGTTTGTATTCGTCGACGACCCGCTGCCCCAGGAACTGGTTCTAGGCGTAATTTTCACGCTGCTCGTTCTCGAAGCCACGCGCCGCGTCATCGGGCCGGCGCTTCCGGTGACGGCGGTGCTATTCGTCATTTACGGCTTGTTCATTGCCGACGCCCGCCCGGGGGCGATGATCGAGTCCATGTACCTGACGACCGAGGGCGTGTTCGGTCTGACGCTGTCCGCCTCGGCCACCTACGTCATTGTTTTCGTGTTGTTCGGCAGCTTCATGGAACGTACCGGCACCGGACAGCTGTTCATGGACTTCGCGCTCGCCTTGACCGGGCGGACGGCGGGCGGGCCGGGTAAGGTCGCCGTCGTCAGCTCGAGCCTGTTCGGTACCATCTCCGGCAGCGCCGTGGCAAACGTACTGGTCGACGGCCCGATCACGATTCCGCTGATGAAGCGCACCGGGTTCCGCAAGGAGTTCGCCGCCGCCGTCGAATCCGTCGCCTCCACCGGCGGTCAGATCATGCCGCCGGTGATGGGCGCCGCCGCCTTCGTGATGGCCGAGTTCCTCGGCGTCAGCTACTTGCAGGTGACGATGTGGGCGCTGATTCCGGCGGTGCTCTATTACGTGGCGGTCTTCTTCGCGGTGCACTTCGAGGCCAAGCGCGTCGGCCTCGAGGGCCTGCCGAGCCATGAGGTGCCGCGGCTTGGCCGGGTGATGCGCGAGCGTGGCCACTTGTTCATTCCCATCCTCATCCTGCTGATCGGGCTGCTCAGCGGCTACAGCGCGCCGTTGTGCGCCGTGGTGGCGACACTCACCTGCGTGCCGATCGCGATGATGCGCGCCAACACCCGCGCCGGCATCACCTGGCGAACGGTGTGGGGTGCGCTCGAGGACGGAGCTAAAAACGCCATCCCCGTTGCCGCCGCCTGCGCCTGCGCCGGAATCGTCGTCGGCACCATTGCGTTAACCGGCACTGGCATCACGTTTACCGCCGTCGTTCTCAAACTGTCTGAGGACAGCCTCGCTCTGGCGCTGGTGCTGACCATGCTGGCGGGCATCGTGCTGGGAATGGGCATGCCGACCACGCCGGCCTACATCGTCATGGTGTCGCTGCTGGTGCCGGCGATCATCAAGCTCGGCGTCATCGCGCCGGCGGCGCACATGTTCGCGTTCTACTTCGCCATCCTGTCGGCGATCACGCCACCGGTGGCGCTGGCGATCTTCGCCGCCGCGGGCCTCGCCAAGGCGAACATGTGGGAGTCCGGCTTCGCCGCCATGCGCGCCGCGGCGCCGGCCTACATCGTGCCGTTCATGTTCATCTACGAGCCGAGGCTGCTCCTCATCGTGGCGGACTGGAGCTCGGACTGGCCGTT
>DASWGT010000189.1:0-4348 GCA_036393575.1 Rhodospirillales bacterium
GTGCGTGGTCACGGTTACCATCGTCGATATTCCGCCGAAGGAAGGCGAGGAGATGATGGTCGGCACGCGCCAGTTCGATCTTCAGTTCGGCGAGAGCAAGTGCGAGTAGAGAGGACGGGTGACGGGCATGGCTGACGCGTACGACATCATCATCATCGGCACCGGTCCCGGCGGCTACGTCGCCGCCATCCGTGCCGCGCAGCTCGGCATGAAGGCGGCGGTCGTCGAGCAATCGTATCTCGGCGGCATCTGCCTCAACTGGGGCTGCGTGCCGACCAAGGCGCTTCTGCGCTCGGCCGAGGTGTTCCACAACATGGAGCACGCCAAGGATTTCGGGCTGTCGGCAAAGGACGTGTCGTTCGATCCGGGCGCGGTGGTGAAGCGCTCGCGCGACGTTGCGGCGCAACTCTCCAATGGCGTCTCGTTCCTGATGAAGAAGAACAAGATCGACGTGATCTGGGGGACGGCGACGATTTCCGCGCCCGGCAAGGTCTCGGTCAAGGCCGCCGACAAGCCGCCGAAGGGCGCGCTTGGGCCCGGCGAGTACGCTGCGAAGCATATCGTCATCGCCACCGGCGCCAGGCCGCGCGCGCTCCCCGGCCTCGAAGGCGACAAGAAACTGGTCTGGACCTACTTCGAGGCGATGGCGCCGGACATCATGCCGAAGTCGCTGCTCGTCGTCGGCTCCGGCGCGATCGGCATCGAGTTCGCCTCGTTCTACCGGACGCTCGGCGCCGAGGTGACGGTGGTCGAAATCCTGCCGCAGATCCTCCCCGTCGAGGACGAAGAGATCGCCGCCCACGCGCGCAAGCGTTTCGAGAAGGCCGGCATCAAGATTCACACCGAAGCCAAGGTCGCCAAGCTGACCAAGGCGAAGGACTCGGTGACGGCGAGCGTCGAGTTCAAGGACGGCAAGAAGGAAGACATCAAGGTCGACCGCGTCATCTCGGCGGTCGGCGTGGTCGGCAACATCGAGAATCTCGGGCTGGAGAAGCTCGGCGTGAAGACCGACCGCGGCACGATCGTCATCGACGGCTACGGCAAGACCAACGTGCCCGGCATCTACGCCATCGGCGACGTCGCCGGCGCGCCGATGCTCGCCCACAAGGCCTCGCACGAGGGCGTCGTCTGCGTCGAAGCCATCGCCGGGCTGAAGCCGCATCCGATGGACCGGCTGAAGATTCCGGGCTGCACCTACTGCCACCCGCAGATCGCGTCAGTGGGGCTGACCGAAAAGAAGGCGCGCGAGGCGGGGATCGAGATCCGCGTCGGCAAGTTCCCGTTCATCGGCAACGGCAAGGCGATCGCCCTCGGCGAGCCCGACGGCATGACCAAGACAATTTTCGACAAAAAGACCGGACAGTTGTTGGGCGCGCACATGATCGGCGCGGAAGTCACCGAGTTGATTCAAGGGTACGTCGTCGCCATGAACCTTGAGACAACCGAGGAAGAACTTATCCACACCATCTTCCCGCATCCGACCCTGTCGGAAACCATGCACGAAAGCGTATTGGCTGCATACGGGCGTGTGTTACACGTCTAGCCAATTCTGCCGACTCGGCCGATCTTGCTGCCGATTCGGCGCGGCACACGTGAGGAAATCGACATGGACGGCTTCTTACCGCGGTTCTTCGGACGGCTTGCCGTCCCGGCAACGTTGGTTGCGGCGGCGCTGATTGTGGCCGCGCCCGGTGGAGCGTCGGCGCAGGACGACGAACCGGGAATTCGTGGGACCCTGGTGGAGGTCGTCGCCGACGGCGGCGAAGTCAGCGCCGCTGGGGCCAGCGTGACCATTACCGGCGAGGCCAGCGATATCCAGGCGGCGGGCGCCACCGTCACCGTGCGCGCCACGGCCACCGGCAGCGTCCGGCTTGCCGGCGCACAGGTGCAGTTTGACGGCGACGTCGGCGACGACCTGCGCGTCGCGGGCGCCAGCGTCAGCGTTCGCGGACGCGTCGGGCGGAACCTCGACGGCGGCGCCGCCGTGATGGTTGTCAACGCGATCGTCGGCCGCAACGTGCGCATCGGGGCTGCCAACCTTACAATCGGGCCCGGCACCGACATCGCCGGCGACCTGAAGGCGGCCGGCGCCAACATGAACCTCTCCGGCCACGTCGCCGGCAAGGTCGAGGTTGCCGGCGGTCTTGTCACCATCAACGCCCGCACCGACGGCGACGTCACGGTCAGGGCAGGGCAGGTGGTGATCAATCCGGCGGCGCGGATCGGCGGCGACCTCACCGTCTATTCGCTACAGGAGCCGATCGTCGCCGAGGGCGCCGTCATCACCGGCACAGTGACGCGCTTTTCGCCGCCGACATGGTGGCAGCGTCCGTCGTGGACCTGGATATTCGGTTTCGCGGTCTACATCGCGGCCGGGACGGTGCTGACCGGAATCGTGATGATGCTCTTTGGCGGGCGCGTGTTCGCGACCGCGACCGGGCACGTCCGTCACCGCCCGGTGTCGAGCTTCTTCTTCGGCGTATTGGCCCTGATCCTCATCCCGTTCGTCGCCGTGGTGCTCGTCGCCACGATCATCGGCATCTCAGCCGGCATCGCCATCGGCTTCCTGATGCCGTTCCTGATCGTTTTCGGCCATGCGATTGCCGCGGCGGGGATCGCGTCCGGCATTCTGGTCCGCCGCCAGGGCGATATCGGCGCCGGCATCGGGCTGCTCATGCTGATTATCGGCGCGATTCTGCTGGTCGCCATCGGCCTCATTCCCTACGTCGGGCCGGCCCTGGTGGCGATTGCGCTCATACTGGGTGTCGGTGCTTTCACCCGCACGGTCGGCGGCCGTATCCGCCGATCCGAGCCGCCGGTGATGGCGGCCGCCGCCTGAGCGAAGGGGCGGCGACCGTTTGGCGGCGGCCGGAATGGCGGTACACTTGCGTGAGCCCAATTCGAGTCGGCGCGCCGGAGCGCCGCCACGGTCGAAATCGCGGGGGGTGAGAAATGAACGATCAAACCAAATCGATTGTCTCGTGGGTCGTCATCGGCCTTATTGCGGGCTTCCTGGCCAGCATCATCGTCGGCGGCGGCGGCGGATTGATCGCCTGGCTGATCGCCGGCCTGATCGGGTCCGTGGTCGGCGGCTTCCTCGCCCAGCAACTCAACATCAAGCTCAATCTCGGCAACCCATTCCTCGAGCAGGTGATCATTTCGGCCGGCGGCGCGATCGTCGTTCTGATCGTCGCGCGTATCGTCCTCGGCACATAGCCATTCGCCGGTTCGCCGGCGCGGAACGGAGGAAGCAAGCCATGGAAGGCGTCGGCTGGGTCGGTGCGATCATCATCGGCGGTCTCGCGGGCTGGATTGCCTCGCGCGTCATGGAGACCGGCACGGGCATCATCGCCAACATCATCATCGGCATCGTCGGCGCGGTGGTGCTGAACACCATCCTCGTCGCCACGATCGGCTACACCTACGGCGGCTGGGTCGGGCAATTGGGCGTCGGCGCCGTCGGCGCCATCGTGCTGATCTTCGTCTACCGGCTGGTGACGAGCAGGAATCCGGCTTAGCCAGGCCATGTCGCCGGCGCGCAAGACATTTCTCTGGGTGTTCGTCATCGCCCTTGGCATCGGCCTCCTGGTCGGCGTCATCGAGCTGATCGCGCCCGACATGGCGTCGGTGACGCTCAACGACCGCGACGTGACCGGCGTCGCCGGCTTCCTGACGGCAACGGCGATCGGCGGCGTCGTCGGCCTGATCCTCGGGCTGATCATCGGCGGGATCGTCAAGCTGGCGACGCGCGGCAGCCAGCCGGCGGCCTGACCGGCCTGGAGATACATAAAATCCGAGGCATTGCATGACGCCCATGCGCTTTGGGCGGGCCAATTCCGGCCGGAATTGCTATATGGTGCCGGTGTGAGCGAGGCTGTGGGTTCGCAGGGATCAGGCATCGGTTTCGTATGACCGTTCTCATCGACACGATCTCGGACGCGGCGCGACCGCGCCATCCGGAAAAGGCGCATCGGCCCGACAGTCCGGTGCTGCGCAAACCCGACTGGATCCGGGTCAAGGCGCCGGGCTCGCCGGTCTATCGCGAGACCACGCGGATCGTCCGCGAGCACGGGCTGGTGACGGTGTGCGAGGAGGCCGGCTGCCCGAACATCGGCGAGTGCTGGTCGAAGAAGCACGCCACATTCATGATCATGGGCGACACCTGCACGCGCGCCTGCTCGTTCTGCAACGTGCGCACCGGCATGCCGGGGCCGCTCGACGCCGACGAGCCGGAACGGGTCGCCGACGCCACCGCCAAGCTCGGGCTGAACCACGTCGTCATGACCTCGGTCGACCGCGACGACCTTGCCGACGGCGGGGCGGAGCATTTCGCGCGGACGATCGCCGC
>DASWGT010000190.1:0-11929 GCA_036393575.1 Rhodospirillales bacterium
TCCATGGCGCGCGCCACCACCTTGGCCTGGCGCTCCGCCCATTTGTCCCACTGCAACTCCTTCGGCCGCCGGCCCTCCAGCAGGCGCAGAATGCCGGCATCGGTCATGCCGTCGCCGAGCGCTTGCAGCTTGAGCGCCCGCCACCGTGCCTCGCCCTCGGTCGGGAACAGCTTTTTGCCTTTGTTCAGGCCGTCCAAATACTCGCAGATCACCGGCGAGTCGTAGAGCACGGTGCCGTCGTCGGCGATCAGCGTCGGTACTTTGCCGAGCGGGTTGTCCTTGCCGACGTCGGTGTTCGGGTCCCAGACGTTGGTCGGGATGCGCTCGATGTTTTTGTCGAGTCCGGTCTCGATCAGGGTTACGGCGACCTTGCGCACGTAGGGCGAGGTCGCGGAGTAGCGGAGCTTCATGGCGGTCCTTTTCAATGAGAAACGACGGGAGCCGGAGACTAGCACCCGGGCCCGCAGCCTGAAACCACGAACCGTGCCAACCGCCCGGCAACCGTTGTATGCTCGTCCGCGTCATGTGGATCGATGTCGTTGATCTGAGGGATTTTTACGCCTCCTCGCTGGGGCAGGTGGCGCGTCGGATGATCCGCCGTCAGCTGCGCGAGCTGTGGCCGAGCGTCGCCGGCGAAAGTATCCTCGGCCTCGGCTACGCGGCGCCCTATCTCGCCGGCTTCCGCAGCGAGGCCGGCCGCGTGCTGGCCGCGATGCCGGCCCAACAAGGGGTGCTGCACTGGCCCGCCGACGAGGCCGGGCTGACGACGCTGGTCGACGAGCTCGATCTGCCGTTCCCCGACCTCAGCATGGACCGGGTGCTGCTGGTGCACGCACTCGAATGCGCCGAGCAGGTGCGGCCGATGCTGCGCGAAATCTGGCGGGTGCTGTCCGACAGCGGGCGGCTGCTGGTGATCGTTCCCAACCGGCGCGGCATCTGGGCCCGATTCGAGCGCACGCCGTTCGGCCATGGCCTGCCCTACACGCCCGGACAGTTATCGCGGGCGCTGCGCGACAACCTGTTCACGCCCATCGAATCGCACCGGGCGCTGTTTGTGCCCCCGGCGCACTCGCGGATGATCCTGTCGTCGGCGCCCGCCTGGGAGGAAGTGGGCCAGCGCCTGTTCAAGACCTTCTCCGGCGTGGTGATGACGGAAGCCGTGAAGCAGATCTACGCCGCCAGCGCCGACACCGCCCGCGTCCGGGAGCGCCGGTACATGCCGGTAGCCGAGCGCACGCCCAGAATGTCGCCGCGGCGCTAAGACAGCGCTATTTTTTTCTCAGCAGATAAACCGCCTGCTCGCCGAGCAGGTTCGCCGAAAACAACCACGGGCCGACCTGGCGGACGTGTCCCTCGGCATCCAGGATTTTCTGCGTCTCGATGACGATGCCGAGCTCCCGGCACAGCGCGACGAAATCGCGGATGGTGCACAAGTGGATGTTGGGGGTGTCATACCACTGGTACGGCAGCGTCTTCGAGACCGGCATCTTGCCCAGGATCCCGAGGTAAAGACGCGCCCGCCAGTGGGCGAAGTTGGGGAACGACACGATCGCCCGCTTGCCGATGCGCAACAGATGGCTGAGCACGACCTTCGGCTGCACCATCGCCTGCAGGGTCTGGCTCAGCACCACATAGTCGAAGGCGTTGTCCGGATAGTCCTTGAGATCGGTGTCGGCGTCGCCTTGGATCACCGACAGCCCGGCCGAGATCGAGGACTTGACGCCCGCCATCGAAAGCTCGATGCCGCGCCCATCGACATGGCGGAAGTGGACCAGGTAGTCCAAGAACGTGCCGTCGCCGCAGCCGACGTCGAGCACCCGCGAACGCGGCTCGATCATGTCGGCGATCAATTGCAGATCGACGCGGATGGCCTTGCGATCGCGGACCATCACTTCTTCCCGGCGGCCTTGGCGAGGTGTTCGGCGGCGCCGTCCAGGAACCCCTTCAGCACCCGCTGGAATTCCGGCTCGTCCAGCAGGAACGCGTCGTGGCCTTTATCGGATTCGATTTCGGCGAAGCTGACGTCGGCGGCGGCCGCGTTCAGCGCGTGCACGATGCGCCGGTTCTCGGCGGTCGGAAACAGCCAGTCGCCGGTGAACGAGATCACGCAAAATCGGACCGGAGTGTTCCTGAAGGCGTTGGCGAGCTGTCCGCCGTTCTTCGAGATCAGGTCGAAGTAGTCCATCGCGCGAGTGATGTAGAGATACGAATTGGCGTCGAACCGGTCGACGAACGTGATGCCCTGGTGGCGCAGATAACTCTCGACCTGGAACTCGGCGTCGAATCCGAAGGCGATGGCGTCCCGGTCCTGCAGCCGGCGGCCGAACTTGCGGTGCAGCGACGCGTCCGAAAGGTAGGTGATGTGCGCGGCCATGCGCGCGACCGCCAGTCCCTTGGTCGGGCGCTTGCCGTGGTTCAGGTATTCGCCGCCGCACCAGTCGGGATCGGTCATGATCGCCTGCCGGCCGACCTCGTGGAAGGCGATATTCTGGGCCGTGTGGAGCGCCGCGGTGGCGACCGGGATCGCCGCGAACACGCGCTCCGGATAGGTGGACGCCCACTCCAGCACCTGCATGCCGCCCATCGAGCCGCCGGTCACCGCGAACAGTTTCTCTATGCCCAGGTGGTCCAGGAGCAACGCCTGGCAGCGCACCATGTCGGCGATAGTGATCACCGGGAAATCCAGATTCCACGGCTTGCCCGTCTTCGGGTTTATGTCCTTCGGCCCGAACGTGCCCATGCAGCCGCCGAGGATGTTGGCGCAGATGACGAAGTATCTGTCGGTGTCGATGGTCTTGCCGGGACCCACGGTCATGTCCCACCACCCGTCCTTGTCGGTGATCGGGTGCGTCTCGGCGACGAACTGGTCGCCGGTCAGCGCGTGGCAGATCAGGATGGCGTTGGAGCGGCCGGCGTTAAGCTCGCCGTAGGTCTGGTAGGCGACCGGGAAGTCGGAAAGCTCGGCGCCGCAGTCGAGTCGCAACGGCGCCTTGGTGCCGAGGCGCACGTGATGCCCGGGGAGCGGTGCCGGTGCCGGCGTCGCTTTCGCGCGGCCATCGCTTTGGCTTTTGTGGGCGGTCATCGACTTTATCCCGTCGCGCGGTCCCGGACGCCCCGATTTCCGCGGGCCTAAGAAGGGCATCATAGCTAGGTGCGGGGCCCTGGAGTGTCAATGTTTTCTTTGATTTTACGGGGCCATGCCATTATCACTAGGCCCGCTTTTCCCGGCTCCGACGGTTTCCCGGCCGGCCGCGAGGCCGACCGTCAGGAGAGTGTCCGCGGGCGATGGATGGGCCTCTCTAGGAACTTGCTTAGGCGCGCACCATGACAGTCGACAAAGACAAGCTCGCGGCGTTGCGCCGGGAAATCGACCGCATCGACGAATCCATCCACGACTTGATCATCGAGCGGACCAAGGTGGTCGAGAAGGTCCGCAACGCCAAGCGCGGCGAAAAGATCAAGATCCGGCCCGCCCGCGAGGCGGAGATCCTGTATCGCCTGATGAAGCGTCACCGAGGTCATTTCCCGAAGCGCGAGCTGGCGCGCATCTGGCGCGAGATGATCGTCGCCACGCTCCGTTTCGAGGGGCCGTTCTCGGTTGCGATTTACGTCGGCGACAACGACGCCGGGTACGCCGACATGGCGCGCGATCAGTACGGATCGTTCACGCCGATGAGCCGTCACGTCTCGACCCGTGCCGTCGTCGAGGCGGTCCGCAATATGCAGGCCACCGTCGGTATCCTGCCGCTGCCACGGCGCGACGACGAGGATCACTGGTGGCGGCTGTTGGTATCGGAGACTCCGGACACGCCGCGCGTCATCGCAAGGCTGCCGTTCATCAGCGGCGCTGCCGGCACCGACCTCGAGGCGCTGGTGATCTGCATCATCGATCAGGAGCAGACCGGCCGCGACCGCTCGTACCTGGCGGTCGAGGCGGATGCCGACATCGGCTTCAAGGCGGTCGAGCAGGCGTTGTCGCAGGCCGGCGTGTCCGCGGTATCGCATCAGGTCTGGCATGGCCCCGATCGGCCCGCCGTCTGGACCTACCTGGTCGAGGTGTTTGGCTTCGTCGACACCAAAGGCCGGCAACTAAACCGCCTGAAGGACGGCCTCGGCCGGCCGGCAAAGCGGCTGGTGCACCTCGGCGGCTACGCGACGCCGCTCGGCAACGCCGACCTCGCCGATCCGGAGCCTTTGGACGGGAGCACCGGATCGTGAGCGCGCCTGAGCCCCGGCCCGGGATCATGGACATCGCGCCCTACGTCGGCGGCGAGTCCGCGATCGCCGGCAAAAGGAAGGCGATCAAGCTGTCGAGCAACGAGGGCGCCTTCGGGCCCAGCCCCAGGGCGGTGATCGCCTACAAGAAGGCGGCGGCGACGCTGCACCGCTACCCCGACGGCTCGGCCACCGAATTGCGCAAGGCGATTGCGGCCCGTCACGGCCTCGATCCCGAGCGCGTCGTCTGCGGTGCTGGCTCGGACGAATTGCTGATCCTGATGTGCAAGGCCTATGCCGGACCGGGCGACGAGGTGCTGTATACCGAGCACGGGTTCCTGATCTACCCGATCGCCGCCAAGGCCGCCGGGGCGACGCCGGTCAAGGTGGCGGAAAAGAAGCTCACCGCCGATGTCGACGCGCTATTGAAGCGGGCGGGCGGGAACACGCGCCTACTGTTCCTGGCCAACCCCAACAACCCGACCGGGACTTATCTGTCGGCGGACGAACTCGTGCGCCTGCGCAAGGGCTTGCCCAAGCACGTGATCCTGGTAATCGACGCAGCCTACGCCGAATTCGTCACCCACAACGACTATTCGCCCGGCATCGAGCTGGTGGGCGGCGGCGACAACGTGGTGATGACGCGCACGTTCTCCAAGATCTTCGGTCTCGGCGGGGCACGCCTCGGCTGGGCCTATTGTCCGGCCCCCATCGCCCACGTCCTCAATCTGGTGCGCGGTCCCTTCAACGTGTCGGCGCCAGCAATGGCCGCCGGGCTGGCGGCGCTCGACGACGTGGCGTTCACCGACAAGGCGCGCGCCCACAACGCGGTCTGGCGCGCCTGGACCCGCGAGCGGCTGCTCGAGCTCGGCCTCGAGGTGCCGGAAAGCGCCTGCAATTTCGTGCTGGTGCGGTTCCCCTCCGCCGCCGGCCGCGACGCCAAGGCCGCCGATGCCTTTTTGAAGGCGCGCGGCATCATCGTCCGCCGCGTCGCCGCCTATGGCCTGCCCGATAGCCTGCGCGTCACCATCGGGCTCGAGGACGAGATGCGGGCGCTGGTCGAAGCGCTCCGGGAATTCACGAAATCATGGGGCAGTCGATGAGCGCCGCCAAGAAGGTCCTGTTTTCGCGCATCGCGCTGATCGGCATCGGGCTGATCGGCTCGTCGTTGGCGCGCGTGGTGCGCCGCGATGGTCTCGCCACGCACATCGCCGTCGCCACCCGCAGCAAGGAAACGCTGAAGAAGGCGAAGGCACTCAAGCTTGCCGATTCCTACAGCCTTGATCCAGCCGAGGCGGTCAGTGACGCCGACCTGGTGATGCTGGCGACGCCGCTCGGCGCCTACGGCGACGTGGCCAAGGCGATGGCGCCCGGGCTCAAGCGGGGCGCCATCGTCAGCGACGTCGGTTCGTGCAAGGAGAGCGTGTTCCGCGACGTCGGGCCGCACCTGCCTAAGGGCGTGCATCTGGTGCCCGGGCACCCGGTTGCCGGCACCGAGCATTCCGGCCCGGAAGCCGGCTTCGCCGACCTGTTCGACGGCCGCTGGTGCGTGCTGACGCCGGCCCGCGAAGCCGACGCCGAAGCCGTCGACAAGGTCGCCGAGCTGTGGCGCCGCGCCGGCATGATGATCGAGCGCATGGACGCCCGACACCACGACCAGGTGCTGGCACTGACGTCGCACCTGCCGCATCTGATCGCCTACACCATCGTCGGCACCGCCACCGACCTCGGCGACGCGCTCAAGAGAGAGGTGTTCAAGTACTCGGCCGGCGGCTTCAGGGATTTCACCCGCATCGCCGCCTCGGATCCGGTTATGTGGCGCGATATCTTCCTTAAGAACAAGGACGCGGTGCTCGACGTGCTGGGCCGCTTTACCGAGGACCTGACGGCGCTGCAGCGCGCCATCCGCCGTGGCGAGGGCGACAAGCTCGAGAAGCACTTCACCCACACCCGCGCCATCCGTCGCGGCGTCATCGAGGCCAAGCAGGATTGAAAATCGCCGCACCAGGCCGAACGGCCGTCGCCTAAAGCTTGAGGCCGGCACGCCCGGAGGCGCGATCCCATTTCGTTTCGACGTCGTCGTCGAACACCAGCTTCTCGTCGGCAGGCGCGCTGTGCCAGTCGCCGCGCGCGATCTCGCCCTCGAGTTGGCCCGGCCCCCATCCGGAATAGCCGAGCGCGAACAGCGCCTGCCTGGGACCGTGGCCCTCGGCCATCGCCTTCAGCACGCTCATCTCGGTGGTCATCGCCATGCGGCCGTCGACGACGCGGGTTCCCGGCCCGCTGTAGTCGGCGGTGTGCAGCACGAAGCCGGCGCCGGGCTCGACCGGGCCGCCATAGTGGAGCTGGATTTCGCCATCGACGCCGTTGACTTCGATATTGAAGCCCTTGAGGAACTTCTTGAGCGGACCCTTGCCGTAGACGCGGTTGACGACCAGCCCGAGCGCGCCGGACTTGTCGTGGGCAACCATGTAGATCACGGTGCGGGCGAACCGCGGATCGCCGATCTGTTTCGACGCCACCAGGAGCTGTCCGGTCAGGTACGGCGTGTTCGCGGTCCCCGGGGGCGTCGGTTCGTTGGCGCGGCCGGGTGCCGCCAGCAGCAGAAGAATCGAAAGCCCCGCGGCAATGGCGCGGGCCAGGGTGACGATGAGGCGGTTCATGATCCGCCGATGATAGCAGACGGCGCGGCGCGCGATCATCCCCTTTGATGGCGCCGTCGCGGAGCCCGGCGCCGGTCGTCAGTCCCAGACGACCGCGGGCAACCTGGCCACCGGCACCGGACCGAGATACAGCCGCCGGTCCTGGATGCTGAGCGGGACCTTGATTTCGCCACCGGCGCCCTGTTGGCCGGCCAGCAAGCCGAGCGCCGCCTTGGCCAACGCCGCCGGCTGCGGCTTGATGGCGCCGGTCGCCGTCAGCCGGTCGATCACTTCGTCGTAGCCACGAACGCGGATGGTGAAGGCGGCCATCGGCTGCATCTCGGCATCGAGCGCCAGCGTGCCGTCGCCGTCGGCGATCAGCGGCCCATGGCGCACGCTCAGCTGCCGCACGTCGACGATGCCGCCGTGATCGCGCCATTTCGCCAAGTCGGCGCCGGTCAGCGCCGGCGGTACGGTGTTGGCGACCGCCGCCACCAGCCCGAAGCGCTCGGTGACGCGGCCGAGGCCGGGCGCCGGCTCGACCGCGAAGACGGCGCCGGCGGCGGCGACCGTCAGCTCGAGGCCGGGCTTGCCGGCCTCGGCCTTGGTGGCGCGCTTGAAGGCAACGTCGGCAGCCTTGAGCCGCAACGCTTCGCCGGCGCCTTCCTCCTTTGCCGCCAGGCCGCGCGCCACAAGCGTGGCGCGTTCGACGCCGTGGCGCCCGACCTGCAGCTTCAGCCGCAGCGTCTCGACGGCGACGTCGTATTCGCGGGCGCGCCCACCGACCACCGTCGTCAGCCAGTGCCGGCCGGGCGCCGTCAGCCGCAGCCGCGACGGCCGCCACGGCCGCGCGGCGACGGTCAGCGCCGGACCCCGCCACGACCACGGCGTGACGCCGGTAAAGCGCGCCGCCGACGGTTGCGCGATCGTCGCCACGAGGCGGAACGGATAGCCGTCGACGGCGATCGCCGAATAGGTGATGCGGGTGCCTTCCTGGGTGCGCACCGCCAGCCACTGCTCGATGCCGGTCCGCAACTGCCGGGCCGAGAATTCCCAATAGAAGTTGTAAAGCACGGCGGCGAGCACGACCGCGCCCGCGGCGGCGAGCGCGATCAGGCCGAAGTTGCGGCCAACCGGCGGTGACAAGCCGGCGGTGGGGGCGCCGGCAGCGGCGGCCGGATCATCCGGTTGTCGTGGCGAATCAACCATGGCGGTGCCGCCTTTATACGGCGTTGCCGGGACCGGTTGAAGGGACTAGGTTTTTGCCGCCCGACGATGGAGGACTGAGCCCGTGGAAAGGCCGCCCGGCGACATCTGGATCTTCGGCTACGGCTCGCTGATGTGGCGGCCGAATTTCCCGCACCTGGAGGCGCAGCCGGCGCTGCTGCGCGGCTATCATCGGGCGCTGTGCATCTATTCGACGCGTTACCGCGGTACCTGGCAGGAGCCGGGCCTGGTGCTCGGGCTCGACCGTGGCGGCTCGTGCCGCGGCCGCGCCATGCGGGTCGCCGACGCCAGGGCCGACGAGGTGCTCGGATACCTGTACGAGCGCGAGATGGTCAGCCACGTCTACAGGCCGAAATGGCTACCGGTACAGATTCCGGCAGGCCGGATCACGGCCTATGCCTTCGTCGCCGACCGCAACCACGAGAAGTACCTGCTGCACCTCGCAGACGAAGAGGCGGTGAAGCTGATCCTGCAGGGATGCGGCACCGGCGGCACCTGCCTCGAGTATCTGAGGACCACCATCGAGCACCTCGACGACCTCGGCATCGCCGAGGGCCGGCTGCACCGGCTGCTCAGGCTGGTGGAGAAGGAATTGGAAGGCCGGGCCGGGCGCTGACGGTGCCCGACGCATCAGCCGATCACGCGCATTTGGAATACGTGCAGGAGCGGCAGTTGTCGCAGCCTTCCTCGTGCACCAGGCTGGCCTGGCCGCATTTCGGGCACTGGCGGAACGGCACCGCGTCCGCCGCGCCGCCGTCGCCGCCGGCACCAGCCACTGCCCGGCCGACGGTCTGGCGCTTTGCCTCGCGCTCGTGGGCGAAGGGGGCGGTGCCGCTCATGAACCCGATGTCGATCATGTGCCGCTCGATGACCTCGCCGATGGCTGCCAGCAGCGACGGCACGTAACGGCCGCCCATCCACTGTCCGCCGCGCGGGTCGAACACCGCCTTCAGCTCCTCGACCACGAACGACACGTCGCCGCCGCGCCTGAACACCGCCGAGATCATGCGCGTCAGCGCCACCGTCCACGCGTAATGCTCGGTGTTCTTGGAGTTGATGAACACCTCGAACGGCCGCCGTCGGCCCTGGTCGTCGATGATGTCATTGAGGGTGATGTAGATGGCGTGGTCGCTTTCCGGCCAGCGGACTTTGTAGGTTTTGCCGGGCAGGTCTTCGGGCCGGTCCAAGGGCTGGAACAGCCGCGTCACCGGCCCGGCGTCGCCGAGATCGCGGGGCCGGGCCTGGGCGGTGGGGCGTTCCAGCGGCAGCTCGGCCTGCTTGGCGCCTTTCGCCTTCTGCCCTTCCTTGACCTCGAGCACGGCGCCGGTGACCTCGTTCGGCCGGTAGGTCGTGCAGCCCTTGCAGCCGAGATCGTAGGCCTGCTGGTAGACGTCCTTAAACGCCTCGAAGGAGATGCTCTCCGGGCAGTTGATGGTCTTGGAAATCGAGCTGTCGATGTATTTCTGACACGCCGCCTGCATCACCAGGTGGTCGTTGGGGGTCAGCTCCTGGGCGTCGACGAAGGCGGCGGTGAGGGGTGCCGCCTCGCCGAGTGTCCGTTTGTAGAGGCGATAGGCGTAGTCGCTCACCTCTTCCTCGCGGCGGCTCCCATCCGGCATCAGCACATGGCGCGAATACTTGAAGCTGAACACCGGCTCGAGGCCCGACGACACGTTGTCGGCGAACAGCGAAATGGTGCCGGTCGGCGCGATCGAGGTCAGGAGCGCATTGCGGATGCCGTGCTCGGCGATCAAGGCGCGCACGTCGGCGTCGAGCGTCACGATCGACTCGCCCGCCAGATACTTTTCCTTGTCGAACAGCGGGAATGCCCCCTTCTCGCGGGCGAGATCGACGGACGCCAGGTAGGCGGTGCGCTGTAGCGCCCGGAGCCAGTTTTCGGTCAGAGTCACCGCGGTGGCGCCGCCGTAGCGCGCCCCGCACATGATCAGCGCGTCGGCAAGCCCGGTGACGCCGAGGCCGATGCGGCGCTTGGCCTTGGCCTCGTGAGCCTGTGCCGGAAGCGGGAAGTTGGAGACGTCGATGGCGTCGTCCATCATCCGCACGGCCGTCGCCACCAGCTCCTCGAACGCTCCGAGGTCGAGCCGGGCCGAGTCGGTGAACGGCTTTTCGATCAGCTTCGCCAGGTTGAGCGAGCCCAAGAGGCAGGCGCCGTAGGGCGGCAGCGGCTGTTCGCCGCACGGGTTGGTGGCGTGGATGGTCTCGCAGTAATAGAGGTTGTTCTTGGCGTTGATGCGGTCGATGAACACCACCCCCGGCTCGGCGTAGGCATAGGTGGCGCGCATGATTTTCTCCCACAGCTCGCGCGCCGGCAGGCTCCTGTACGTGGTGCCGTTGAACTTCAGCTCCCAGGCCGCGTCCTCCTTCACCGCCTGCATGAAGGCGTCGGTCACCAGCACCGACAGGTTGAACATGCGGAGCCGCCCGGGTTCGCGCTTGGCCTCGATGAAGGCCTCGATATCCGGATGGTCGCAGCGCATGGTCGCCATCATGGCGCCGCGGCGGTGGCCGGCGCTCATGATGGTGCGGCACATGGCGTCCCACACGTCCATGAAGGTGAGCGGGCCTGAGGCATCGGCGCCGACGCCCTTGACCGGCGCGCCCTTGGGCCGGAGGGTGGAGAAGTCGTAGCCGATGCCGCCGCCCGCCTGCATGGTGAGCGCGGCCTGCTTCAGGTGCTCGAAGATGCCGGCCATGTCGTCCGGGATCGTGCCCATGACGAAGCAGTTGAACAGCGTCACGCGCCGCCCGGTGCCGGCGCCGGCCAGGATGCGGCCGGCGGGCAGGAAGTGGAAATCGCGCATGATCGAGGCGAAGGCCTCGGCCCAGCGGGCGCGCTCGGGCGCGGGCTCGGCCTCGGCGGCGGCGGCGGCGACGCGGGCCCAGCTGTCGTCGATGGTGGCATCGACGGGCGTGCCGTCGGCCGCCTTGGCGCGGTACTTCATGTCCCAGATCTGGCGCGAGATCGGTGCGACGGTGGGCATCGGGGCTCCTGCTTCAGGCATTCCGGCGCGACCGCGAAGGGCACCGGCACAGGATTTCACTTTAGGCCGCCCGGGTCCGGCGGTCAAATCTTCGTTCCCGGTTCGTTTTCTCGACGAACTCTCATAACGTATTGATACTCTGAGAATTTCCTTGATTCGATTAAAGTCGTTCTCAGCCTGTGGATAAACGGCAACGGCGGCGGCCCAGGGACCGCCACGCTTCTCCACCGCTTATCCACAGGTCAATCCACAGCTGCCGTCGCGGCACCCCGGGCCTCGACCTCGAGCCGCCGGGTGGCGGTCTCGATGCGGCCCTCGAGCTCGGCCATGAAGGCGGCGCGCGGCAGCCCGGGCGGGATCGGCTCCAGGTATTCCAGCACGATCCGCCCGGGCCGGCGCAGGAAGCTCCGCCGCGGCCAGAACAGGCCCGAGTTGAGCGCCACCGGCACCACCGGCAGGCCGAGGCCGCGATAGAGCGCCGAGACACCCGGCAGGTACGGCGCCGCCGCCGTCGGCGTGCCGGGCGCCGTGCGCGTGCCCTGCGGGAAGATCACTATCGGCCGGCCCGCGGCGGCGGCGGCCCGCGCCGCTTCCAGCATCGCCCGCATCGCCGAGGCACCGGCCTTGCGGTCGACCGCGATCATCTCGGTCTTGCGGCAGTAGGCGCCGTAGATCGGGAGCGCCAGCAATTCCCGCTTCATGACGATCGCCGGGTCGTCCGCGATCAGGTGCCAGATCAGCGTGTCCCAGGCCGACTGGTGCTTGACGGCGAGGATGCAGGGCGGTTCCGGCAGCCGCTCCCGCCCGCGCACCTCGTAGCCGATGCCGGCCAGCCGCTCGAGC
>DASWGT010000191.1:0-6937 GCA_036393575.1 Rhodospirillales bacterium
AGTGCACGGTCGGGCTCGAGATCGCCCGCCAGGCCCGCGATGCGAAGGCCGACCTCGACGCGGTGATCGTGCCGTGCGGCGGCGGCGGGCTGATATCGGGTTGCGCGCTGGCGCTGGCCGAGGAGTGCCCGGGCGTTGCGATCTACTCGGCCGAACCCGAAGGCTTTGACGATACCATGCGATCGCTCGCGGCCGGCAAGCGCGTCGCCAACCATCCCGACGCCAAGACCATTTGCGACGCCCTGATGCTGCCGACGCCGGGCGAGATGACGTTCGCCATCAATCGCCGGCTGCTGAAAGGCGGCCTCGCGGTGAGCGACGACGACGCCCGGAGGGCCATGAAGGCGGCGTTCCGGTACCTGAAGCTGGTGGTCGAGCCGGGCGGCGCGGTGGCGCTGGCGGCCGCGCTCACGGACGCCTACGACTGCCGCGGCAAGACGGTGGCGGTGGTGTGCTCGGGCGGCAATGTCGACTCGGAAACGTTCGCCGCCGCGCTCGCCGTCGAGGACGACTGAGGGCGTCTAGTAGCATCCACCGGCGCTGAGATCGCCGTCGCGGCGATCACTTGAACACGGTCGTCACCAGCTGGTCCGGCAGCCAAGTCGCGAGCGCCGGGAAGAAGATCACCAGGACCAGCGTTAGGAAATCAGTGAGGAAGAACGGCACCGAGCCCTTGACGACCTCGGTCACGGGGATCTTCGAGGTGCCGCTCACCGCGAACAGGTTGAGGCCGACCGGCGGCGTGACGACGCTCATCTCGACGGCGAGCGTCAGCATGATGCCGAGATGGATCGGGTCGATCTTGAGCGCGTAGGCGACCGGGAACACCACCGGTACCGTCAGCAGCACGATCGCAACGCCATCGACGAACATCCCGAGCAGCAACGCCACTCCCATGAACGCGACGATGAAGCCGAGCGGTGTCAATCCAAGTCCGACCACGGCCTCGGTGATCTTTTGCGGCCAGTACAGGTTCGCCGCCAGGAACTGAAACACGCCGACGCTGCCGACCAGGAACAACACCACGGCGGTCAGGCTGAGCGCGCGGCGGGTGGCAGGCATCAGATGGTCGAGGAACCGCCCGCGCTTGGTGATCAGACCGTAGGCGAGCGCGTAACCGCAGGCGGCGGCCGCGGCCTCGGTCGGGGTGAACACCCCGCCGTACAGCCCGCCGAGGATGACGACCGGCATGCCGAGCGCCGGCAACGCACCTTTGGATTCTCTCCATAGCCGGTGTCGGTCGAACGTGCCACGCGGCAGGTTCATCAACCAGGCGATGACGATGACGCTGAGGATGTTGCCGAGCGCGAGCAGCAGTCCCGGGATGACGCCGGCGAAGAACAGGCTCACCACCGAGGTCTCGGTGACGACGCCGTACAGGATCAGGATGATGCTCGGCGGGATCAGCATGGCGATACCCCCGGCGGTCGCCACCAGGCCCGCCGCGAACCACGGCGGGTAGCCCCGCTTCGTCATCTCGGGGATGGCGATGACGCTCATCGCCGCCGCCATCGCGACGCTCGAGCCCGAGATCGCCCCGAACATCACGCAGGCGAGCACGGTGGCGACACCGAACCCGCCGGGCATCCAACCCACCAGCGCGTCGGAGAAGCGGAACAACTGCCCGACCAGGCCGGTCGATTCCATGAGGAAGCCCGCGAAGATGAACAACGGGATCGCCATCAGCGAGTAGCGTCCGAGGAAGCTGAAGAAGGCGCGGAAGATGACGGTCGGCTCGAGCAGCGGATCGATGTAGATGTAAACCGCCGAGGCGGCGCTGAGCGCGATGCCGATCGGCACGCCCACCACCAGCAGCCCGAGGCCGACGAGACCTACGATATGCATCCGTTCCCCCTCCCGTCGCCGACCGGCGTGTCAGTCCGCCAGCAGATCGTCCTTGTCCGCGGGCTCCACGAGGACGACGCGGCCACGGAGCCGTTGGATTTCGCGATAGATTTGAAAGAAAATCGACACCGCCATGAGCACGAACCCGATCAGCAGCACCCACAGGAACGGCGCCAGCGGAAACGCCAGGCTTTCGGTCCGACTGCCGTACTTCTGGCTGTCGTGGACCTCGGGAACGCCCCACCACACCACGGCGATGAGGAACACGAACGAGATGACGAGGCCGCCGATCTTGACGATCTCGGCGAAGCGACGCCCGCGCGGCCCCATTCCCTCAAGGATTTGCACGAACAGCGTCACGTTGAGGTGAGCGTCGCGCCGCTGCGCGATGCTGAAGTAGAGATAGACTCCGCTGAGGACGAAGAACGTGACGGCGTCCTGCTGCCACTCGAACGATTGGCCGAACACATAGCGCCGCACCACCTCGAGCAGCGCCAGCAGCGTGCAGCCGAGCAACAGGGCCGCCGCGACGTGCGCCAGAAACCGGTCCTGGAACGCACGCCAGAAAGCGTATGCCCTTTCCACGTCTTCGAGCCCGCGATTCGACGCGTTACTTGATCACGATCGACTTGGCGTGCTTCGAGCAGTCTACCTTCTCGATCCAAGACGTGCCGGACGGATTCTTCTTGGACAGCTCGCGGCCTTCCTTGACGAAGGAGTCGACCCATGGGCCGGCGTCCTTCGGCGTCTTGCTCTTAACGTACTTGATCGTCGAGTCGCCCAACGCGCCGACCATGGCGGAGACCTCCTGGGGATTCATCCAGTACACGCCCGGCTTGGACGGGTCCTTGGTGCCGTACTTTTCGTACGCCATCTTGTCGAAGCACCAGTTGTACTCTTTCTGCGTCTGGATGGTCTCGGCGATCACCTTCTGCATCGCCGCCTGGGTCGCCGGGGTCAGCTTGTCCCACCAGCGGCGGCTGGCGCTGATCATGTAGTAGTCGCCGACGAACGCGCCGGCGCCGCCCATGGTGTAAAAGGGCGCCTGCTCGCGCAGGCTGTTCCAGCCGCCGAGGCTGGTCAGCAGCCCGTCGATGACGCCGGACTGCAGCGCGCTCGGCACTTCGCCGAAGTTCATCACCACCGGGTTGGCCTTCCACGATTCAAGCGCGGCGTTCTCCACCGGCCCCATGCTGCGGACCTTCCGGCCTGCGAAGTCGTCGGGCTTGGTGTAGCGCTTCTTGCCACCCATGCCCATGCCGAAGCTCATGTGCCCGACGCCAAATACCTTGATGGCTTGGTTTTTGGCCAACCGGTCGACCAGCATCTGGAAGGTTTTCGTCTTATCGAGGTTGTCGACCGCGCCGACCGTCGTCAGCACGCCCGGGCCGACCACCGTCATCATCCACGGATCGACCGGCGCCGCCTTGCCGATCTGCATCCACGTCAGTTCCAGGTTGCCCTGGCGCATCGCCTCGAAGGCCTCGGGAATGGTGTAAAGCGCGCCGGAGTAATAGAGGCGCGCCTCGCTGCCGGGAATAGCCTGCGGCAAGCGCTCGGCAAAGTACTTCATCGCCAGGCCCGCCGGGTGCGGCGGCGGCGGGAAGTCCGCCGCGAAGCGCAGCACGACCTTTTGCGGCTTGTCCTGGGAATACCCGGCTTGCGGGAATCCGAACGTTACGGCGAAGGCGGCGGCGACTATCGCCGCTGCGACGACCCCTCCGCCCAATCGATGCCATTGATTGCGGCCCATATGATCCTCCACTGTGATGGTTATATGTCTTGGATGCTGGTTCGACTGGTCCAACTTCAAGTTGCGGTTAGGCGGCGACGGTATCTTAGGGGTCAATCAGCGTCAAGGTTCCCGCCCCTGCCCGCGGAAAGGAAACGGCCTGCTGTCGCGCATGAAATCAGGTCGTTAACGCCGCAGCGCGCCAGTTCCTTCTCGCCCCTGGCGACCGCCGCGCCGACGACGAAGGAAAACCCCCGCCGCGGCCACCGCCGCCGCGCCGTTGCCCGGTCGTTAAGGAACTAGCTCGAGACGAATGCCTTCTTGTCGCCGTCCCTGATGCCGACGGTGGCGGTGGCGGTACCCTTCGAGGGGCTGGCGACGGCACCGCGCAGGCGGTCGGTGATCCGATTGCCGGACTCGCCGCCGACGACGTTGATTCGGCTGTCGGCGGCTTCCTGCTTCTCTGGCAACCGCTTGCAATGGCCTTCGAGGAAGGCGCCGGTCTCGATGGCGAGGTCCTCGTGAAGGATATCGCCGACCACATGGGCGGTCTTCGCCAGGTTAACGGCCGTTGACTTGATTTGCCCGTTGACGGTGCCATGGACGTGCACCGACTCGGCGACGATTTCGCCCTTGATATGTGCCGTCTCGCCGATCAGCAGCGATTTGGTGCGGATGTCGCCGTCGATGGCGCCGTCGACCTGGATCTCGCCGTCGCTGGAGAGGTCGCCGACGATCCTGAGGTCGGCGCTGATGATGGAAGGCGCCGTTGACTTGACGACCGGCCGCGATTCCACGTTACTGCCCGAACTCTTACTGCTCCTGGAAAACATAACGTCCTGCCCTGATAAAGTTCATCGGGTTCTTGGCCCGTCCCTTGTAGATGATTTCATAATGGAGATGCGCGCCCGTACTGCGGCCGGTGTTGCCGAGCTGGCCGATCACCTTTTGAAACTCCACCTGGTCGCCCTTCTTGACCACGAACTTATGCAGGTGGCCGTACCGGGTCTTCAACCCCGCGCCATGGTCGATTTCGACCATCTTTCCGTAGTTTCCGTGCCAGCCGGCGAATGTTACCACTCCCGGCGCGGTGGCGTATACAGAAGCCTTAAAGGTGCTTCCGAGGTCCAAGCCGTAGTGCGCGGCCCACCTGTTGTTGATGGGGTCGCGGCGTTTGCCGTAGCCACTGGTGATGTTATAGGAACTGAGCGGCGTCGTCAGCGGCAGCTTCTGCATCACGCCCTGAAGCGCCTCCCAACGGCCGAGATGGGTATCGAGCGCGACCAAGTTGGTGCGCAGCTGCTTGGCCGGAAGATCGTCCGGCTTGGCGGCGATGAACGGACCGCCCTGCCCCTTGCCGCGCCCGGTTTCGCCGGCGATCAGCCCGTTGACGTCGAGGCCGGCGATGCTCACAACCTTCTCCATGGTGTCGATGTAGTTGATGGTGCTTTCGGTAAGCCGCCGCACCGCCAGCTCCTCGGTCTCCTGAAGCTCGGTCAGCCGGGTCTCCAGCTCCTTGATGCGGCGGTTCATGCGGGTGCCTTCGAACAGCGCCTGGTTGCGCTCGGAAAGCGCCGATTGCAGGTCGTGTTCGACGGATTGCAGGTTGTCGGTGAGCGAGAAGTTCTTGCTCGCCATCTGGCGCATATTGTCCTCGATCTCGGACAACTTACCCTTCAGCCGCTCGCGGGCGTTGACGATCTCCTCGCGCTCGGACTGCGTCATGGTCAGCTGCTTGGCGACCGAGGTCAGGCTCTGCTGCAGCGAGGCGTTCTTTTCCACCAGCCCCAGCATCAGCGCGTGGTTGTCCTCCAAGTCGCTGGCGAGATTGGTGAATTTCTTCTGGTAGTTGGCGACCTCGCCGAGCAGGCTCCGGTAGGCGGCGCGGGCGTCGGAAATCTGGTTGTTCTTCGCCGTCAACACGACATCGTGGCGGACGTAGGTTATCGAAGCGAATGCCGTCCACCCGAGGGCGGCGATCAGCATCGCCGACAGCGCGACCTGGACACGCTGGGTCAGGCGGAAGAACGACACCCGTCCCTGGGTCCGCAAGTGAATCTGTCTTTCCGGAAACAACCGGTCGAGCAATTCCCCCGCTCGCTGACGCCATCCCCGCCGTTGGTTAGGCCACCCCATCGCCACTCCTCAAAACGCTTCCCTCGCAAGCCGTCCCACGGTCTCCGATTGTTGTTATCGGTGGAGACTCAAAGGATTCGCCACCCGTCGTCCGCCGCGCGTCGCGGTTGCCTGTCCGCCACCGCGCCCCGGCCATGCCCGTGGTGGCGCAATAACCCTTGGGACGGTAAAGATTCCGGCTCGGCCTGGCAAGCGAATAATGTTTATCTGAGAAGTGGTTAGGCGGTTTTTCTCAAGGCGGGGGATGGGGTCCGCGCGGGAGTTCCCGGTGCCCGCCGGCGCCGGCCGGAATGGCGTTGCCGTTGCCGCAACGGCCGAAACAGTGGCAACGACAACCGTTTTGCGGCCATGATCGGCGGCCAGGGGCCGGCCAGAGGGCGGCCCGAGACGAATCCGGGACCTCCGGCCGCCACGGCGAGTCCAAGGAGCGCGCGTGAACATGAACGTCCAATCCTCCGCCCCGCAAGCCTGGGACTTGAAGAATCCAGGGGTCCTGGTGGCCACCGGATTCGGCATCGGCCTGCTGCCGTGGGCGCCCGGCACTTGGGCGTCGATGGCGTCGCTGCCGGCCGCCTGGGCGATCTTCGAGCTCGCCGGCCGGCTCGGGCTCGCCACCGCCGCCGTCGTCGCCTGCGTGATCGGTCTATGGGTATCCGACGCCTGCGTGCGTCGGGCTGGCGCCGAGGATCCGGGCGCCGTCGTCATCGACGAGATCGCCGGCCAGTGGCTGGTGCTGCTGGCGGTCTCCCCCGACCCGCTGCTCTACGGGCTCGGGTTCGCGCTGTTCCGCGTCGCCGACATCGTGAAGCCGTGGCCGGTGTCGTGGGCCGACAAGAACCTCAAGGGCGGCCTCGGGGTGATGCTCGACGACGTGCTGGCGGCGATCTATGCCGGCCTCGTCCTGTATGCAATATCCTTTTGGATCGGAGGGCCGGGATGACCAGCCGCGACCGCATGGCCGCCGCCGAGGTGCTCGAGGCCTGCCACCGCGCCGGCCTCAAGCTGGTGACCGCGGAATCGTGCACCGGCGGGCTGGTCGCCGGCGCGCTGACGTCGATACCGGGCTCGTCGGAGGTCTACGATCGCGGCTTCGTCGTCTACTCCAACCGGGCGAAGCAGGATCTGCTCGGCGTGCCGGGGCTGCTGATCGAAACGGTCGGCGCCGTCAGCGAGGAGGTCGCGCGCGCCATGGCCGACGGCGCCATCGCCCGCTCCGAGGGCACG
>DASWGT010000192.1:0-2280 GCA_036393575.1 Rhodospirillales bacterium
ATGACGGCGCCGACGAAACTCGGCTTGAAAATGCGCACGCAGCCGAAGTCCATCAGGTTGACCGACGCGTCGGGCCTGACGGTGTAGTTGCCGAGATGCGGATCGCCGTGCAGGACGCCGTAATAGTAGAACGGCACGTACCACGCCCGGAACATGTTGTGAGCGACGGCGTTGCGGTTCTTGATGTGCCGATCGACGAATTTCAGCAGCGGCTCGCCTTCCAGCCAGGTCATGGTCAAAAGCCGGTCGCTGCATAGCTCGTCCACCAGATCGGGCACGTGGACGCCCTTCTCGCGCTTGAGGATTTCCTTGAACAGGCGGAGATTGCGTGCCTCGCGGCGGTAGTCCAGCTCCTCGCGCAGGCGGTTCGACAGTTCCTTGTGGATCTCGCGCGGGTCGATGGCGCCGTCGTAGCGGCGGTAGAGCGAGAACACCAGCTTCAACTGCTTGAGGTCGGCCTCGACCACCGAGGCCATGTCCGGGTATTGGATCTTGCAGGCGAGCTGTCGGCCGTCGTGGGCAACCGCCCGGTGCACCTGGCCCAGCGACGCCGCCGCGGCGGCATCCGGCGCGAACGACTTGAACCGCGCCTGCCAGTCGGGTCCGAGCTCGCCGGCCATGCGGCGGCGCACGAACGCCCAACCCATGCTGGGCGCGTTGGTCTGCAGCTTGGCCAGCTCGACGATGTACTCGTTGGGCAGGAAGTCGGGCACGGTGGCCATGATCTGTGCCACTTTCATCAACGGCCCTTTGAGCCCGCCCAGCGCTGCCTTCAACTCGGCGGCGTTCTCTTCCCGATCGATCGGGATGCCGAGGAAACGACCGCCGGCGGCGCGCATGGCGAAGCCGCTGACGGTGGCGCCGACCTTGGCGTAGCGCTTGACGCGGCCGGCGAGGGTGTCCTTATCGGCCATCGCGGCGTGCCCCCGGCGCGGCGCGGAACGGGCGGCGGCCGCTCAACGGCCGGCCTCCAGCTCGTCGATAAAGCCCGAAATCACGTCGAGCCCGCGCTGCCAGAATTTCGGATCGGAGGCGTCGAGCCCGAACGGCTTCAAGAGCTCCCTGTGGCGCAGCGTGCCGCCGGCCTTCAGCATCTCGAAATACTTGGCCTGGAACCGCGGGTGGCCGTTGCGGAACACGTCGTACAGCGAATTCACCAGGCAATCGCCGAACGCATAGGCGTAGACGTAGAACGGGGTGTGCAGGAAATGCGGGATATAGGACCAGAAGTGCCGGTAGTCGTCGTCGTAGCGGAATGCCGGGCCGAGGCTCTCCTTCTGCACCGCCATCCAGATCTCGCCCAGCCGCTCGGCGCTGAGTTCGCCCTTTGGGCGCTCGGCGTGCACCCGGGTCTCGAACTGGTGGAACGCGATCTGGCGGACCACCGTGTTCATCATGTCCTCGACCTTGCCGGCGAGCAGGATGTGCCGGCGCTTTGCATTCTTCTCGCCGGCCAGCATCGCTTGGAACGTCAGCATCTCGCCGAACACCGACGCCGTCTCGGCCAGCGTCAGCGGCGTGTCCGACATCAGGGCGCCTTTTGGCGCCGCCAGCACCTGATGCACCCCGTGGCCGAGTTCGTGGGCGAGCGTCATCACGTCCCGCGCCCGACCGTGGAAATTCAACAGCACGTAGGGATGCACCGACGGCACCGTGGAATGGCAGAAGGCGCCAGACGCCTTGCCGGGGAAGGGTGGCGCGTCGATCCAGCCCCTGTCGAAGAAGCGGCCGGCAATCTCCGACATCTCGGGCGCGAAGCGGCCGTAGGCCGAAAGCACCAGCTCGCGCGCCTCGCGCCAGGTATAGAGGCGGTCGGAATCGTCCGGCAGCGGCGCGTTGCGGTCCCAGGTGTTGAGCCGCTTGACCCCGAACCACTTCGCCTTCAGCCGGTAATAGCGATGCGAAAGCCGGCCGTAGCTCGACCTTACCGCCTCGACCAACGCGTCCACCACCTCGTCCTCGATCAGATTCGCGAGGTTGCGCTGCGAAACCGGGCGCGGATAGTGCCGCCACTGGTCCTCGATCTCCTTGTCCTTGGCAAGCGTGTTGGTGATCAGCGTCAGCACCCGCATCTTCTCGGAAAGGCCATTGCGCAACGCCCTGGCGGCCCGCTTGCGCTCCTTGGCGTCCTTGTTGGAGAGCAAATTCAGGGTATCGGAGAGCGTCATCGCCCGGGCGCCTTTCCGACCCTCGACCGTGAAGCGCAGGTCGGCCATGGTCTCCTCGAACAGCCGTGTCCAGGCGCCGCGGCCGGCAACGTATTTCTCGTGCAGAAGCTTT
>DASWGT010000193.1:0-1895 GCA_036393575.1 Rhodospirillales bacterium
CCGCGGTAGAATTCGATCAGGGTGAAGGTCTCGGGCTTCTGGTCGGCGAGCTTCCAGGTGCCGCCGCCGACGGTCGGGACCTCGAGCGCCGGCACGGACTTCGTCGGTTTGAGCATGGTCGTCCTCCCTCATGAGTCCCAGGGGCGCGAGCCGAAGGCGAATGTCCCTCATCCTTCTTCCGGCCGGCCACCCAGGCCGCGGATGATGCCACGGATGGCCTCGGCGGCGGCGTTCACTTTTTCATGATCGACGCCGCGCACCACCAGGCTGGTGCCGACCTTGCCGAGCCGGAAGAACGGATAGCTGCCGATCTCGGTCTCCGGATAGGCCTTCTGCACGTCTTCGAGGGGCGCCGCCATGACGCCTTCCGGTATGTAGGCGATGACCGCCTTCGAGAACACCGGCTTGCCGCCCTTGAGGCGCGCCCTCAGGCCATCGAACATCGCCTGCATGATGCGCGGCACGCCCGGCAGCACGAACACGTTTTCGATCTGGAAGCCCGGTGCCCGACTGACCGGATTATCGATCAGGGTCGCGCCCTCCGGCATGTCGGCCATGCTCATCCGCGCCTCGGTGATGTCTTCGGGCCGGTAGTGGCGGCGCAGCCGCGCCTCGGCTTCCACGTTGCGCTCGAGACGCCGCTTAACCGCCTTGGCGATGGCCGCCGCCGTGATGTCGTCGTGGGTGGGTCCGATGCCGCCGGTAGTGAACACGTAATCGTCGCGGCGGCGCAGCTCGTTGACCGTGGCGACGATGGTCGGTTCGTCGTCGGCGATGACGCGCGCCTCGCGCAACCGGATGCCGAGCCCATTCAGGCCCTCGGCGAGGAACTTCAGATTGGCGTCCTGGGTGCGGCCGCTCAGCACCTCGTTGCCGATGATGACCAACGCCGCGGTGACGACGCCCTTTCGGCGGTTTTTGGGGCGCCGGTTTTTATGGCGCCGGTGTCGTGCCGCCACCTTGCTCTTCGGCGGCGTGCGTGTCGGCGTCGGTTTTTTCCGGGACTTCTTTATAGGACGTTTGCGGGGCATACCTTCGGCGCCGTGTCGAGACGTGGAAACAGGCGGGCGCAGTCTAGCAGAGCGCGCCGAAAGCAGAAACGGCCCCGAACCTTGAGGCGCGGGGCCGTTTCGCGACGTATCGGGCGGGCCGGGGGAGGCAAGGCGCCGCCACGCCGGGGCCGGGTTCTGACCTTAGCCCCAGGGGAGGTACGTCAGTGAACGATCTGCCAGGAGCCGTCCGGCTGTCGGCAGCTGGTGCCGTAGGCGGATTCGCTCTTGCCTCCGACCTGCACCGTCGTCTGGTACTCGCGGCAATAGGCGCCGGACTGGACGTTGGTGCCGTCGCGGACGGCGGTGACGGTGCCGCGGTTGCCGCTGTCGGGGTTGTTCCAGGCGATGGACTGGCCGACCGGCGCGGCAGCGGCGCGATTCATGGCGCGCTCGGCGTAGAGCTTGTCGACGTTGTCGAGCGACTGGCCGATGCCGCGGCCGATGAAGGCGCCGGCCAGCGTGCCGACGGCGACGGCGGCGAGTTGGCCCTTGCCGCTGCCGATCTTGGAGCCGGCGAGGCCGCCCAGCCCGGCGCCGAGCAGTGTGCCGGCCATCTCCTTCTGGTTGCCGTCGGTGACGCAGCCGGAGAGGACCAGCGTCGCCACGGCCGCGGCAGCGATTTTCAAAGTCATCATGACATGTACCTCCGTTTGCGGTTCGCCGGCGCCGGGCCGCAGGGCCCCGGTCTGCCACCGGGGTTGGCACATTCAGCCTGGCACGCGAGCGATTTATAATAATATCTATATATATATTTAATGTCAATTTAAATACTTAAAACTATAGCTACTTCTTCATAAAGATTCTCCTAATCACTTGATATAATTTTTATTTATAATTAATTTT
>DASWGT010000194.1:0-2233 GCA_036393575.1 Rhodospirillales bacterium
GTCGAAGTCGTCGCGCTTGACGATGCGGGTGCCGAGCGCCGGATCCCCCACCAGGACCTCTCCCTCGCCAAACCCCTTGACCACGACGAAATGCTTGTAGCCGTTGGTGTTGATGAGCGTGATCGCGGGAATGCCCACCTCGATCAGCTTGTCGATCGGGACCCGGAAGCCGTCGGCGCGAAAGCCGACCGCCTCCAGATAGTTCTTCATGTCGAGCAGCGAGAAGCCGTACTGCCTGATCTTCTCCTGGTTGCCGAAGTCCCACATCTTGGTGAACACGTCCTGCTCATGGGTCGGCGTGTCGTAATGGTAGGTGAGCAGGGTGGCCACGGCCGCCGAGCCGCAGCTGAAGTCGTACTGCTGCTTGATGACGGTCTGGAAGCGCGCTTCCTTGATGGTGACCACCGGAATCGAGAACCGCCCGCCGGCGCCGCTGTTGAGCCCGATGTCGCCCGCATGCGCCTGGCCCGACAAAAGCAGGCAGGCCGCGAGCGCGGCCGGGATCAGCGCAACAGCGCGCTCCTTGGCAATGCCTGGAACAGGTCCCTTCGCCGGCATCAAGCGCCCTCCGTTTTCCGCAAGCCGCGCACTGTCGGGCGCTATTTCATGAACACGTTGATGCCGACGTTCTTCAGGATGACGACGTTGTTCCCCGAATTGAAGTCGACCAGGTTGATGCCGCGGTTGTCCATCACGGTATTGCTGCTGATCTGGCCGGTGATCGTGTTGTCCGCGCTGCTGTTGTTGACCGAGCCGTTGTTGATGCCGACGTTGAGGCCGAGATCGCCCTCGATCACCACCTCCTCGCCGCCGCTCTGATCGCGGAGCTCCTGCTCGGGCACCGTGTCCCACGCGGCGAACATGTCGGCATCGCTGCTCGCCTCCTCCGCACGAGCCGGCGCGGCGCTGAAATACGCCGCCGCGACGACCGCCAAGCACAACGCCTGGATGCGACCTACGCCCGTCATCTTCCTTCCTCCTCGAAGTTGCGACCCCAGACGGGCCGCAACCAATAGTCCATTCATCGAGCGTCAAACGAAGAAAAGGCGCCGGTGGATCCGAGGGGACCCACCGGCACCAATCACTTTAGCGGTTACTCTACTCCGGTACCGCCCAGCTTCACCTTGGCATTCAACCCGATGTTGTTCGCCTGGGTCGCGATGCCGGTGTTGTTGTTCACCATCGTGATACCCCGGTTCGAACTGAACGAGTTGCCCGAGATATCGCCGGTGGTGAACGAGACGTTGTAGGCGCCGCCGGCGGCGCCTGCAGCGCCATTACCGCCGTTGCCGCCGCTGGTGTCGACGGTGTTGGTGCCATTCACGTTGTCCAGGTCGCCCTGCTCGTTGACTGCACCGTTGCCGCCATTTCCACCGTTGCCGCCGTTGCCGCCAGTTCCGGCAGTTCCGCCGAGGTTGAAGGTGATGCTGGTCACTTCACCCTCGAGCTCGGCCGAGTTCACCAGCGCGTCACCCAACGCCGCGACGGCGATGGAGTCTTCCGCGCCGGCCCACGCCGACACCGCGCCGCCGCTGCCAGCCTGCGAGACCGCAGAGTTGTTGGCATCGTCGGCGTTGTTGGCGGTGCCGCCGCCGAAGACGATCGCGCTGTCGTCGGCATCGTCGACGTTGTTGGCGTCGCCGCCGCCGATGGCCACCGCGCTGTCGTCGGGACTTTCGACCTTGTTAGCATCGCCGTTGCCGAAGGCATTGGCGTTGTCAGAGCCGCTGGAGTTGTTGGCGTCGCCGCCGCCTTGCGCAAGCGCGCTGTCCTGCGGGTTCTCAGAGTTGTAAGCGGTGCTGCCACCTTGGGCAATCGCGCTGTCGTCGGCGTCGTCGACGTTGTTGGCGTCGCCGTTGCCCATGGCAATCGCGCTGTCGTCGGTGTCGTCGACGTTGTTGCCGGCGTTGGTTGCCTGGCCGCCGTTTTCGACGTCGAAGTTGTTGCCGGCAAGAGTCGCCTGGCCGCCGTTGGTGGCGTTGGCATTGTCGCTGCCGCCCTGGCTGCCGTCGTTGGCGTTGTTGTTGCCCACCTGCTGGTCAGCGCCGTCGTTGGCGTTGTTGGTGCCGACCTGAAGGTCGCCCTGGGCGCTCTGCGAGACGCCGTTGTTGCCGATGACAACAGCCGAGTTGTTGTTGTCGGAGGCGTTGTTGGCGTCGCCCTGGCCCTGGACAATGGCCGACTCGTCGTTCACGTCGTCCATGGCGTTGGAGCCGTCCTGGGCGACCGGGTC
>DASWGT010000195.1:0-26442 GCA_036393575.1 Rhodospirillales bacterium
ACGGGACATGCTTCGTTTCATCAATTTCATCGATCATCTCAGCACCTATACCGGGAAAGCCTTCGGCTGGCTGATCCTGGTGCTGACGCTGGCCGTCACCTACGAGGTGTTCGTGCGCTACGCGCTGAAGGACCCGACCGCATGGGCGTTCGACATCGCCTACATCATGTACGGGGCGATGTTCATGATGGCCGGCGCCTACACGCTGTCGCGCGACGGCCACGTGCGCGGCGACGTCATTTACCGGCTGTGGCCGCCGAAGGTTCAGGCGTGGATCGAGCTGTGCCTCTTTTTCGTGTTTTTCTTCCCCGGTATCTTGGCGCTGATCTATTCCGGCATCGTCTACGCCGCCGAATCGTGGGCCTACAGGCCTTTCGGCCCCGCCGGCGTCGTTGGTGAAATCGCCATCAACAGCCCGGCGGGCATCCCGGTGTCGCCGTTGAAGACGCTGCTGCCGTTGGCGGCGTTCATGGCGTTGCTGCAAGGGCTGGCCGAACTGGCGCGTTGCGTCGTCTGCATTCGCACCGGCGTCTGGCCGGCGCGGCTAAAGGACGTGGAGGAGCTGGACATCGCGCTCGAGCACAAGGAGGAATTGCTGCAGGCCTCCGAGGCGATAATGCACGGACATCTTGGAGAGAAGCGATGACCGACCCGCAAGTCGCTCTTCTGCAACTGGGCCTGTTCGTCGTCACCATCCTGCTCGGTTTCCCCATCGCTTTCACCCTCGTCGCCATGGCGGTGATCTTCGGCTACTACGCCTATTTCGACGCCACCAGGATGCACTCCCTCTTCGACAACCGCGTCTTCGACCTGCTGGTCAACCAGACGTACTCGGTGATGACCAACGACGTGCTGGTGGCGGTGCCCCTGTTCCTGTTCATGGGCTACGCGGTCGAGCGCGCCAATATCATCGACCGGTTGTTCTTCACCCTCAACATCGCCCTCCGTCACATTCCGGGCTCGATGGCCATCGCGACGCTGGCGACGTGCGCCCTTTTCTCGACCGCGACCGGCATCGTCGGCGCCGTGGTGACGTTGATGGGGCTTCTCGCCTTTCCGGCGCTGCTGAAGGCCGGCTACGACGAAAAGATGTCGGCCGGCGTCGTTTGCGCCGGCGGCACTTTGGGCATCCTGATCCCGCCCAGCATCATGCTGATCGTCTATGGCGCCGCGGCCACCGTTTCCGTGGTCAAGTTGTATGCCGGCGCCATGCTTCCCGGCTTGATGATTGCCGGCCTCTACATGCTTTATGTCATGACCCGCGTCATCATCAACCCGAAGCTGGCGCCGAAGCCGCCGAGGGAAATGACGGATATTTCCGCTCGCGAAATGCTGTGGATGGTGGCGACATCATTCCTGCCGCTGGCGGTGCTGATCTTCTGCGTGCTGGGCGCCATCATCATGGGACTGGCGACGCCGACCGAAGCGGCGTCTCTGGGGGCGTTCGGCGCTCTGGCACTGGCCGCCGGCTACCGCATGGTCGACATCCGCGACGGCAGGACGACGCCGAACTGGGTCGCCACGGCGAGCCGCGAGAACAACTGGCTGACGGCCATCGCCGTCGGCAGCATCGTGGTGACCATCGGCTATGTCGTTTACATTATGGTCCGGGTGCTCGCCACAGTCTGGTTCGACATGCCGGCCATCGAGCGCCGCCTGCCGGGCGACCCGGGTCAGATCATCGTCATCGGCTTGGCGGCGGCGGCGGTGATCCGGTATTACGGGCACCGGATCCCGCTCGTCCAGTGGTTTGTCCCCGATAAGCCGGCGACCCGGGCCGTTTATGATTTCGCCGGCCGCGGCGCGCTGATCGGCTTGGCGGTCGGCGTCGCCTACATGATCGGCATCAAGTATTTCGGCCTGTTGAAGATCATCTACGCCGAAGAGTCGACGCGCTACGGCGCCGACGTCAGCTACCTGCTCGGCACCTGGGCGTTCCTGATGTGGCGCGGCACGGAGTGGCCCAAGCTCAAGGAATCGGTGTTCCTGACGGCGCGCACCGCAGCCATGGTGTGCTGGCTGTTCGTCGGATCGTGGAGCTTCTCGTCGGTGTTCTCCTACCTGGGCGGCCACGAAATCATCGAACACTTCGTGCTCGGCCTGAAGCTGTCGCCGATCACGTTCCTGCTGATAGCGCAGATGATCATCTTCCTGCTCGGCTGGCCGTTGGAGTGGTCGGAGATTATCATCATCTTCGTGCCGATCTTCCTTCCCATGCTGCCGCACTTCGGGGTCGATCCGCTGTTCTTCGGCGTTCTGGTGGCGATGAACCTGCAGACCTCGTTCCTGACGCCGCCGATGGCGATGGCGTGTTACTACCTGAAGGGCGTGGCGCCGCCACATGTCCAGCTCATCGACATCTTCAAAGGGTCCTTGCCGTTCCCGTTGATGGTGTTCGTCGCCATGGTGATCGTGTATCTGTACCAGGGAATGGTGATGTGGCTGCCGGACTGCTTCTACGGCTTCGGCGAATTCAAACCGGGCGTCAGCTTCTGCTCATGGGAGCGGTTCATATCGTATTAGCCGCCGCCCGACGCGGCGGACGGCGATGGCGACGAATGCTGGATGAAGCGAGATGGACGGACAGCCGTTGGACAAAAGCCCGATCGAGATGAGCGCCGCGGAAGCGGCCGAGGCGATCCGCGCCGGCACCGTCAAGTCGGAGCAGTTGGTCCAGGCATGCATCGACCGCATCGCCGAGGTCGACGACAAGGTCGAGGCGTGGGCTTATTTCGATCCCGAGTACGCCCTGAAACAGGCTAAGGAGGCCGACCTCGCCGTCCTCGAGGGCAAGCCGACGGGGCCGCTGCACGGCGTGCCGGTCGGCATCAAGGACATCTTCGACACCCACGACATGCCGACCGAGGACGGCACCGTGCTGCACGCCGGCGAACAGCCCCTCCACGATGCGACCGCGGTGGCGTTGTTGCGTCAGGCCGGCGCCGTCATCATGGGCAAGACGGTGACCACCGAGCTTGCCGTCTACGGCCCCGGCAAGACCCGCAACCCGCACAATCCCGAGCACACTCCCGGCGGATCGTCGAGCGGCTCGGCGGCCGCCGTCGCCGCCCACATGGTGCCGCTCGCCATCGGCTCGCAGACCAACGGCTCGGTCATCCGTCCCGCCGCCTATTGCGGCGTCGTCGGGTTCAAGCCCACGCATGGGCTGATATCGCGCAACCGGGTGCTGCAGATCTCGCGCCCCCTCGACACCGTCGGCGTGTTCGCCCGCGACGTCGGCGACGCGGCATTGATCGCCGAGCAGATGATCGGCTATGACGAATTCGATCCCGATACCCGGCCACGGGCGCGGCCGCGGCTGAGCGAGGTCGCGGCGTCGGAACCGCCGGTGACGCCAAGGCTGGCCTTCGTCAAGACGCCGATCTGGGACCGCGCCGAAGCGACCACCAAGGAGGCCTTCGCCGAGTTGGTCGAGCACATCAACGAGTTTGCCGCCGCCGCGGAGTCCCGTGCCACCGGACTTACGGAGGAAGCGGTCCAGGAAATGGAGCTGCCGCCGCTGTTCGACGAAGCCCTCGGCTGGCATACGACCATCATGGAAGCCGACTTGGCCAAGAGCTACGCCAAAGAATACCAGACCGGCAAGGACAAGTTGAGCAAGACTCTCAGCGAGATGATCGAGCGCGGGCAGAAGGTTCTGGCCGTGGATTACAACCGCGCTGTCGACGGAATTGGCCTGTTGAATAGCTTGCTGCCGGCGATTTTTTCCCAATGCGACGCCATTCTCACCCCCGCCACCGCCGGGGTGGCGCCGGCGGGACTGGCGAGCACCGGTAGCCCCGCCTTCTGCACCATCTGGACGCTATGCGGCACGCCCGCCGTGACGGTGCCGATCATGCAGGGCGAGGACGGCCTGCCGCTCGGCGTGCAGCTGGTGGGCCCGAAGGGCGATGACGCCCGGCTGCTCAGGACCGCGCGCTGGCTGGTGGATATCGTCAACAAGGGCTGATAGGCGCCGATCGCCAAGCGACGCGACAAGGAGGAACCGGAACGACCATGAATTCCCATACAATCACCGCCGTGATCGGCGCGCTTTTATTCGTCGCGTTCCTTCTCTATTTCGTCATCTATATCAAGTCGGTGCCGCTGTCGTTCATCATGGTCGCCATCATCGTCATGGTGTGCGCCAACCTGTACGAAGAAGTGAAGAAGCAAACCGACAACGACAAGTCCTAATGTCCACCGCCGGCCTTTGCGGGTTGCCGATTCTACTGATTCGCGACCCTGGGCCGGTTTCCCGACGATCCGATTTTTCCTGATTCCCCGGGCGGTTGCGCCGCCGTCTTGGCGCGCTCGCGGTCACTCGCGATAATCGCCCGATGAGGCGATCGCTTGTTGCCCTCGCGCTTGTCGCCGGCGTCGCGCCCGCCCTTTGGGACGGGCCGCCTCGGGCGCGCGCCGATCAGGACGACCCCAGGCTCGACAGGTTGTTCGGGCGCCTCAACGTCGTCGACAATGGGGACAAGGACGAAGTCGCGCGCATCACCGCTGAAATCTGGTCGATCTGGCGCCAGTCGGGGCGGCCGGGGCTCGACATGAAGATGCAGGAAGGTCAGCGGTTCATGAAGCAGGGCATCCTGCATTCGGCGCTCGGCAACTTCGACTTCATCGTCAGGGTCCTGCCCGACTTCGCCGAGGGCTGGCACAAGCGCGCCACGGTGTTTTACCTGATCGGCGACTACGCCGCCTCCATCAAGGACATCGAGAAGGCGGTCACTCTGGAGCCCCGCCATTTCGGCGCCTACGCCGGCCTCGGCCTGATCTATCTCAAGATGGGCAATGAGCCGGCGGCGCTGAGGGCGCTCGAGCAGGCGCTGACGATCAACCCGCACCTCGCCGGCACGCGCGCGACGGTCGACGAGCTGAGACGGAAAATCAACGGCCAGAAGCTGTGACCGCGCCGCCGGCGCGTCAGCGCTTGGCCGGCGCGCCGGCCAGTGGATGGGCTTGCTTGACCAGCGCCCTCAGGCGGCCGTCCAGCACGTGGGTGTAAATCTGGGTGGTCGCGATGTCGGCATGGCCGAGCAACTGTTGCAGGGAGCGAAGATCGGCGCCGTGCGCCAGAAGGTGGCTGGCGAATGAGTGGCGCAGCACGTGCGGCGATACCCGGTCCGGCGCGATGCCAGCCTCGACCGCCAGGTCCTTCAACAACTGCGCCAGACGCGCCCGCGTCAGGTGGTTCTGGGCGCCGCGCGACGGGAACAGCCACCCCCGCGCCTTCGCCGCGCCGCCCTTCGGAACGAACTTTTCGCGCGCCTCGAGATAGGCGGCGATGGCGTCCCTGGCCGGCTCGCTCAACGGCACCATCCGCTCCTTGCCACCCTTGCCGCGCACCACCAGCATCTGCCGATCGCGGCTGAGCGCCGACAGCGGCAGCCCGACCAGCTCCGAGACCCTCAGGCCCGTGGCGTAGAGGATCTCGACCAGCGCCACTAGGCGGCGTCCTTGCGCCCCCGGCCAGGCGCGCGCCGCCGCCAGCAGCTCGTCGACTTCGTTCTCGCCCAGGTACTTGGGGATGCGCCGCGCCTGGCGTGGACTGTCGAGCGCCGCCGTCGGGTCGTCGCTGCGAGCGCCCTCGGCATAGAGGAAGCGGAAGAACTGGCGCAGTGCCGAAAGCCGCCGCGCGCTGGTGCCCGGCGCCATGCCGGCGGCCGACAGCGACTGCAGGTACTGGCGCAGCATCTGCTGGCTGGCGTCCTCGGGGGAGCGCCGCCGGGCAACCGTGAAGGCAGCGAAGTGGCGGAGGTCGCGGCGATAGGAATCGATGGTGTTGGCGGCGGCGCCTTCGGCGGCAAGCTTGTCGAGGAAGCCCTCGACGCGGCGTGATTCCGGGGGCGATTCCGGCGGCCGGGACGCGGGCGGCGCGGAACGGCCGGCGCCCTTCATGTCATATGCCCGCCGCCAGCGCCGCTTCGACCGCCAGTGCGCGCGCTTCCTTCTCGAAGCCGGTGGCGCGCAGGCTGAGCACCACCTCGCGCAGCAACAGCGGACTGGCGCCCGCCGGACCGTCGTCGCCGAGCGCCAGCAGCGCCAGCAGGACCGTCTCGCCGAGGCGGCTGCGGCCCTCCGGCGACGGTTCGGCGGCGGTCGCGGCGTCGCTGGCGGCCGGCCCTACTTGCGCGGTCTTCTTTTCAGCCTCGCCGCCGCGTCCGCGCGCCGCCGCGGTCGCCTCCTTGAGGCGGAACCACAGCGCCGGGCTGGGCATCGTCATCTTGTCGCGGCCGGCCGTGGTCGCCAGCTTTTCCCACGCCTGGGTGGGCACCGGTTCGCCGAGCGCGTCGAACAGCGTATAGAGCAGCGCCGGCAGCGCCTGCGCGTTCTTGCGCGCCTTGATCGAGTCGACCCACGCCGGCAGCTGATTGGTTTTCCACTCGGCGGCCTCGGGCGAGCCCATCAGGCGTACGATCGGCATCAAGCCGACGATCGCCTGGCCGGAATCCTTGTTGAACAGCGCGCTCGCCCGCATCAGCTGGAACCACGCCTGGGCGGCGATGGCTTCGCTGTTGAGCAGCAGCGCGCGGATCGCCTCCGGCGCGAACCACAGCAGTTCCGCGGAAGGCGGAATGCGCTTCAGCACCGGCATGAACACCCGCACCACCGACGCGTAGCGCCCCTCCTCGCGGCCCAGCGCCAGCGCGCGGGCAACGACTTCGGCCTGCGCCGTCGGCACCGTCTGCACCAGCGACGTGTGATAGAGCAGCGCCCGGGTCATCGGGCCGCCCTCGGTTTCGGCGCGAGACAGCGGATTGGCCAAATCCTGTTCGGAAAAGCTGACGCTGGTATAGAGCTGGCGCAGGGAATCGACGACCAGTGCACCCGCCGATTCCGCCCTTTCGCCGGCCTCCAGCCGCATCTCCAGCGGCGCGTTGGGGCTGATGGCGATGGTGCGCAGCACGCCCGGCCGGTTGGACGAGATCACGTCGGCCGGCAGCTTCGCCTTCGCCACTCGCGCCATCGCCAAATGCAGCGGCGACGGATCCGGCAGGCTGGCGATGGTCGCCGGCGTCTTGGTGGCGAGCGATTCCATCAGCGCGAAGAAAACGTCGTCCTTGGTGCCCGACTCGCGCATTACCGAGACGCCCAGCATCGCCTTGTCGGTCGCGCCAGCCAGCGCCTGGCAGAAGATGAACGCCTTCTGCCAATAGGGCACGTTCTGGTCGCGGATCTGCCCGCCGGCCAGCGCGCAGGCCCGCGCGTTGTCGTTGGCCAGAAACCGGGCCTCGGTCTCGATGCGTACCAGCTCCTGGTCGGTGGCGCGGCCGGGCGTCGCGTTGAGGAGCGTGTTGACGGCGACCAGGTCGCCCATGTCGGCCAGCAGCCGGACGCGGATCGCCACCAGGCTGGCACCCTCGGATTTGCCCTCGGGCACGCGGGCTATGCTGAGCAGCATCCGCCGCATCAGCTCGCGCATGGTCGCCGATGGCGTGTTCACCGGCAGCTTCGGCAGCAGCCGCTCGACCAGCGCCCGGTCGGTGCCGCGCCACATGTCGGCGCCGAAGCCGCCCTGCTCAGCCGTCAGTGTGCCAGCGGTGTCAGGATCGATCTTCTTGAGGCTGTCGACCTGCACGCCGGCGCCGGTGGCCGCCACCGGCTGCGCCATGGTGTTGCCGGCGCCGGACGCGATAGGCGCGTTCGCGGCACCCGGCGGCGGCTCCAGTTTCTGCGGCGGCTGCAAATGGATCGGCTGGTCCTGCTGCGCCGGCGCGCCCAACGGCGCGAGCACGGCAATCACGCCCGCCAGCAGCGCGCCGGCCCACGCCTTGGTCGCCGGCATTGGCGATCGTTTAGCGCGGGAACCGGTCATCCGGAAGCACTCTCTCGACTTTCTTCACCGGCGCGGGAATATCCCAGGTGGCGAGGAACACGGCGCCGCCGCCGAGCATGATGACGACCAAAAGAAACACCGCCCTGGAAACGTTTCTCATCGTCGTCCCTCTGGCTCGTCCCACTGGCTCGTCCCACTGGCCGGTCGACCCGAATAGCCGGCCGCGCCCGTGGCGGCGATATAACGACAGCCGCAGTCGATTATGCTAAGTTCCGACTATGGCAATATTTCGGCAGCTCCTTGCCCCGCAGTGTATCGGCTCGGGCATCCGCTTTCAACGATCCTCGGCTCCCGTTCGGCGGGCGGCGAAGGATTCGTCGCGCCCGCGACAGGGCGACAAGGCCACGGCCCCCGCTTGTCGCCCATGACGGCCGATCTGTCACGCACTTCCGGCAAGTCCGTCGTTCTGGTCGGCTTGATGGGGGCCGGCAAGACGAGCGTCGGGCGAAAGCTCGCCGAAAAGCTTGAACTGCCGTTCACCGACGCCGACGAGGAGATCGTCAAGGCCGCCGGTTGCTCGATCGAGGACATCTTCGAGCATTACGGCGAGGACGCCTTCCGCGACGTCGAGGAGCGGGTGATCTCGCGGCTTCTCGACCAGGGCCCGCAGGTGCTGGCAACCGGCGGCGGCGCGTTCATGAACCCGAGAACGCGGGCGCAGATCGCCACCCTCAGCGTTTCGGTGTGGCTGCGCGCCGATCTCGACGTGCTGTTGCGCCGTACGCGGCGGCGCGGCGGTCGGCCGCTCTTGAAAAATCGCGATCCCAAGGCCACCCTGAAGCGGTTGATGGACGAACGCTATCCGGTCTACGCCGAAGCCGACATCATCGTCGACTCCAAGGACGAGGGCCCCGACGCGACGGTGCGCCTGATCACCGATGCGCTCGGCGCCGTCGGCAAGGAGACCCGCGCATGACCCCCCGCCCCGCGCCCGCGTCGATGACGGTGGATCTTGGGCCGCGCAGCTATGACATCCTGGTCGGCGACGGTCTTCTCGCCGACGCCGGCCCACTGGCGCGGTCGGTGCTGGCCGAGCCGCGGGTCATCGTCGTCACCGACGCCAACGTCGCCGGCCGTTGGCTGGAGACTGTCGAGATGTCGCTCGACGACGCCGGCATCGCCCATGACAGCATCGTCCTGGAG
Source organism: Rhodospirillales bacterium (assembly GCA_036393575.1). Classification (GTDB taxonomy): domain Bacteria; phylum Pseudomonadota; class Alphaproteobacteria; order Rhodospirillales; family Casp-alpha2; genus JACPJY01. Next base: position 8,990 of record DASWGT010000195.1, read on the forward strand.
GCCGGCGAGCAGACCAAGGACTTCGCCCACTTCGAGCAGCTGACTGGCAGACTTCTCGACGCCCACGCCGAGCGCACGACGACGCTGATGGCCCTCGGCGGCGGCGTCATCGGCGACATCACCGGATTCGCCGCGGCGGTGACGCTGCGCGGCATGGACTACATCCAATTGCCGACGACGCTACTGGCGCAGGTCGACAGCGCGGTCGGCGGCAAGACTGCCATCAACGTCCGCCACGGCAAGAACCTGGTCGGCGCCTTCCATCAGCCGCGGCTGGTGCTCGCCGACACCGCGACGCTCGACACGCTGCCCAAGCGCGAGCTTCGCGCCGGCTACGCCGAGGTGGTCAAGTACGGGGTGCTTGGCGACGCGAAGTTCTTCGCTTGGCTGGAGAAGAACGGCCTCGGCGTCATCGACGGCGACGCAGACGCGCGCCGCCACGCGGTTCTGACCAGCTGTCGTGCGAAGGCGACGATCGTCGCCGCCGACGAGCGCGAGCATGGGCAGCGCGCGCTCCTGAACCTCGGACACACCTTCGGCCACGCGATCGAGGCGATAAGCGGCTACGGCGACGCGCTGCACCACGGCGAGGCGGTGGCCATCGGCATGGTGATGGCCTGCGACTTGTCGGTCCGCCTCGGCCTGTGCCCGCCGGCCGACGCCGAGCGGGTGCGCCGCCATCTCCAGGCCGCCGGGCTGCCGGTCGGGCTCGCCGGCATCAACCGCAAGGATTGGTCGGCGGACGCGCTGATCGCGCGCATGACCCAGGACAAAAAGGTGCGGGCCGGAACGCTGACGTTCGTGCTGGTGCGCGGCATCGGCAAGGCGTTCGTCACCCGCGACGTGGCCCTTGCCGACGTCCGCCAGGTCCTCGACGAGGAACTGAAGACCTGAACCGCCGTTGGCGCCGCGGCCGGTATTGTCCCAGCTTCGCAGAAACCGTTGACACCGATCGGGTGATGCCATGTTCGAGACCTTGACAGCCATTCTCATCCTGCTGGCGTTTTCCGCCTTCTTTTCCGGCTCCGAAACGGCGATGACCGCCGCCTCGCGGCCGCTGATGCACCAGCTCGCGGAGGGCGGCGACCGCCGCGCCCGCCTGGTCAACAACTTCCACCGCCACAAGGAGCGGCTGATCGGCGCGCTGCTGCTCGGCAACAACCTGGTCAACGTTTTGGCCTCGGCACTGGCGACCAGCGCGCTGCTGCTCGCCTTCGGCGACGTCGGCGTCGTCTACGCCACCATCGCGATGACGCTTGTGCTTCTGATCTTCGGCGAAATCCTGCCCAAGACCTACGCATTCCGGAACGCCAACCAGGCGGCGCTGACGCTGGCGCCGGCGGTCAACGTCCTGGTCAAGGCGCTGACGCCGGTGACGGCGGCAATCAATGCGGTGGTCGGCGCTATTCTCAAGGTGTTCGGGGTCGAGTACCACGTCGAGGAGGTGTTTGGCAGCGACGTCGAGGAGCTGAAGGGCGCCATCGAGCTGCACGTCCGCGAGGCCGAGGGGCCGAAGCAGGAACACGCTATGTTGAGGAGCGTGCTCGACCTTGGCGAGGTGCGCGTCGGCGAGGTCATGATGCACCGCAAGAACGTCACCGCCATCGACGCCAGCCTGCCGCCCGCCCAGGTGGTGGCCGAGGTGATGGAAAGTCCCTACACCCGGTTTCCGTTGTGGCGGGACGACCCGGACAACATCGTCGGCGTGCTGCACGCCAAGGTGCTGTTGCGCGAGGCGCGGGCGCGCGGCGACGATCTCAGCGGCCTCGACGTGGTGTCGCTGGCCACTCCGCCGTGGTTTATCCCCGAGCACGCGCTGCTGGTCGACCAGTTGGAGGCATTCCGGCAGCGGCGCGAGCACATCGCGTTGGTGGTCGACGAATACGGCACGCTGATGGGGATTGTTACGCTCGAGGACATCCTCGAGGAGATCGTCGGCCAGATCGACGACGAGCAGGACGTATCGGTATCCGGCGTCAGGGCCCGCCCGGACGGCAGCTATCTGATCGACGGCTGGGTAACCATCCGCGACCTCAATCGCGAATTCGGCTGGCGATTGCCCGACGAGGAGGCCGCCACGATCGCCGGACTGGTGCTGCATGAATCGCGGCGCATCCCGGAAGTCGGCCAGGCTTTTCTATTCCACGGCTTCCGTTTCAAGATCGTGCGCCGGCATCGCCACCAGATTACCTGCATCCGCGTGACGCCGCCGGAAAAACCGTCGGGGCTCGAAACGAAGGAGGCCACGGTCGGCGACGCTTAGGCATTGTAAATCCCCGGCTTTGCGTGAGGCCCTTGTCGAGCCCCCCCGTTCCTGCCCTACAATTGTCGGCAACGGCTTCAGGGGAGGGGAAGAAGGATTAGCCGATGCAACGCAAGATCATGCCTGACATCGTCAAACGTCAGACAATCAGTTCCCTAAAGCCGGAAAACACCGCACACGAAGCCGCCACGATGATGCTCAAAGCTAACATCGGCGCCGTCGTTGTTCTCGACAAGCAGGGTCGCCTCACCGGCATCGTCACCGAACGGGACATGACCCGGCGGGTCGTCGCCAAGGGGCTGGACCCCAATAAAACCCAGCTTGCCGACATCATGACCAAGAACCCGGACACGCTGTCGCCGGACGATTCCGCCTCCGATGCCCTGGAATTGATGCAGGCCCGGAACTACCGCCACCTGCCAGTTGTCGAGGACGGCAAGTGCGTCGGCATGGTGTCGGTGCGCGATCTGTACGCAGCGGCCAAGTCGTCGCTCGAAGAGAACATTAAAGAGACGGAGGCTTTCGTCTTCGGCGACCGTTACGGCGCCTGATCGAGAGAGTTTTACCGCCTCCCCCGTCGGCGGATCGGCCGGCAGGCCGGTTGGGGGTTCCGCCTCGGCCGACGGTCGCCCATTCCTGATTCCGCAATCCGGAGAATTCCCATGCCGCTGTCGCCACCGCAACCGCGCAAGCACCTCCACACTCGCGCCATCCAGTGCTGCGGCTATCAGCGCGACGACGGACTGTGGGACATCGAGGGCGAGATCGTCGACACCAAGACCTACTCGTTCGACAACAAGGACCGCGTCCGCGTCGCCGCCGGCGAGGCCGTCCACCACATGCGGGTGCGCCTCACCATCGACGACGACCTGATCGTGCGCAAGGCCGAGGCGACGACCGAATCCGGGCCGTTCAACATGTGCGGCGATATAGCGCCGGCCTACGGCGCGATCGAAGGGCTGGCCATCGCGCCCGGCTGGCGCAAGGAGGTGCTCAAGCGCCTCGGAGGCGTCAAGGGATGCACCCACGTCACCGATCTGCTGGTCGGGCCGCTGGCGGTAACCGCGTATCAGACTATCGTTCCCGCCCGCCGCCATCTGCGCACCGTCGCGCCCGGCAAGAAGCGGCCGCCGCTGATCGACAGCTGCCACGCGCTAGCGCGCACCAGTTCCGTCGTCAAGCGCGACTGGCCGGAGTTCTACGAAGAGAAGGCGTGAGCACCCGCGGGCGGGCCTAACGGCGCACCGACAATTGCGGCAGGATCGCCGAAGCGGTTCCCGCCGTCAGGGCGCCGCGCTCCCGAGCCAGCGTGCGGAAATAGGTGACGATGAAAGCGCGCACCGCCGACGTGCGGCTGGAGCCGTGGCGGGAGTTGTCGATCAATGTGCACATCTCGTGGATGGTCAGCTTCTCGCACTTGCAGATGTCGTCGAGCGCTTCCCAACTGGCGCGCTCGAGCCTGAGACTCGTGCGACGGCCGTTGATGGTGACGTTCTTGCTGACCAGCTTGGCTTTCATATGCATCCGGACGATTGACGGCCGGCCTTCGGCAACGGTGACCGAGGCGCCATCGAAACTGCGCTTGCGTGGACGGCGACGACCGTGGTTGGCGATTTCTGTCGTCGGCCACTACGATTGTTGTTAACTTTCGACCAGATTACAATCGGATTACAAGTATGCCGAAGGATATAGTACGCCATTAACGACCATTCCTCACCGCCGCCCCTCGCCCGGGCCTACGTTCTCCTGACTGCCGTCGTCGTGCTGTGGGGGGTGAACTGGCCGATCATGAAAATGGGCCTCGCATACCTGTCGCCGCTGTGGTTCGCGGCGGCGCGCATGGCGCTGGGAGCGCTTTGCCTGTTCGCGCTACTGGCCATGCAGGGGCGGCTGCTGTGGCCGGGGCGGCGCGAGCTCGGCATCCTGATAGCGGTTGGTGTCTTCCAGATCGGCCTGCCGACCGGATTGATCCATACCGGACTGCTGTCGGTGGAGGCCGGACGGTCGGCGATCCTGGTGTTCACCATCCCGCTGTGGGTGGCGCCGATGGCCGTGCTCGTCCTCGGCGAGCGGATGGGCGCGACCAAGCTGGTGGGCCTGGTTCTCGGCTTGAGCGGCATCGCGGTGTTGTTCAATCCCCTGACGTTCCCGTTCGGCGATCGCGGGGCGCTTGTCGGCAACGCTTTCATGCTGGGGGCGTCGTTGAGCTTCGCGGTGGCGCTGGTGATCATCCGCCGCCATCCGTGGACGGTGCCGACCATTCGCCTGATGCCGTGGCAGATGCTGCTCGGCACCTTGATCCTGGTGGTCGCCGCCGCCGCCATCGAAGGCGTGCCGCGGCCGCGCTGGTCGCCGGCGCTCTACGCCATCATGGCTTACAATGGCCCGATCGCCTCGGCGTTCTGTTTCTGGGCGTTCGTCAGCGTGTCGCGCAGCCTGCCGGCGATGAGCACGGCGCTCGGCTCGCTCGGCGTGCCGGTGGTCGGCATCGTGTCGGCGGCGATCATGCTGGGTGAGGGTTTCGGAGTCGCCAAGATCATCGGGCTGGTGTTGATCTCGCTCGGCGTGGCGGCCGTCTCGGCGCTCGATCTCGCTCGAGTGCGGGCACGCTAATGCGTTGAAATCATTGGCGTCAAGTGGGAAATTTTCGGGCCCGCGCTTGTCACCGGGAATCGTCTGCCGCATAGTGGATTCGCGATGGCGAATCATTTGAACCCGCTCCCGCACGTTGATCCCGGCGCCGATCCAAAGGCGGACCGCGCCTGCGACTGGCCCGGCTGCGACGGCGAAGGCATGCACCGGGCGCCGCGGTCGCGGCTGGAGATCCGTAGCTACCATTGGTTCTGCCTCGACCACGCGCGCCAGTACAACGCCGGCTGGAACTATTACGCCGGCATGAGCGATGCCGAGGTCGAGGCCGACGTGCGGCGCGACACCGTGTGGGACCGGCCGAGCTGGCCGCTCGGCGGCGCCCCCGGCGGCCGCAACGGCCGCAAGCGATTCGCGCCCGAGGACATTCTCGACCGGCTAGGCGCGTTCGGCCCCGATTGGGACGCCGCCGGCGGATTCGCCAAGCGGCCCGACGCGCGCGCCCCGGCCGGCACCCGCCAGGCATGGGCGGTCGCCGTGTTCGGCCTCGCGGGTCCGGTCACCACCGTTGCCGTCAAGGCGCGCTACAAGGAGCTGGTCAAACGGCACCATCCGGACGCCAACGGCGGCGCCAAGTCGGCCGAGGAAAAGATCAAGGAAATCAACGAAGCTCACCAAATCATCCTCGACATGCTGGCGCCGTGAACGGCGTCCCGACAGCCGTGGGCCTGCGATTGGCATTGCGTTTTCGCCGCGACACGACCACATTAACCCGGAATTCGGCTTCCCCCACAGCCACTTGGAACATCGCTAATGACAATTGACGCCATTCCCGGCAGCGCCACTAAGCCGTTGTCCCAGCAGATGCCGGACATGATTTTGTCCGTGCGCCAGACGTTCGGCATCGACACCGACATGGAGGTGCCGGCGTTCAGCGAGGCGGAGGATCACGTCCCCGAGACCGACGACGCCTACCGCTTCGACCGCGAGACCACGCTCGCGATCCTGTCGGGCTTCGCCTACAACCGGCGGGTGATGATCCAGGGCTATCACGGCACCGGCAAGTCGACCCACATCGAGCAGGTGGCGGCACGCCTCAACTGGCCGTGCATTCGCGTCAATCTCGACAGCCACATCAGCCGCATCGACCTCGTCGGCAAGGACGCCATCGTGCTGCGCGACGGCCAGCAGGTGACCGAGTTCCGCGAGGGCATCCTGCCGTGGGCGCTGCAGAACCCGACGGCGCTAGTGTTCGACGAATACGACGCCGGCCGCCCGGACGTGATGTTCGTGATCCAGCGCGTGCTCGAGGTCGAGGGCAAGCTGACGCTGCTCGACCAGAACCGGGTGATGCGCCCGCATCCCTATTTCCGCCTGTTCTCGACCACCAACACCGTCGGGCTCGGCGACACCACCGGCCTCTATCACGGCACCCAGCAGATCAACCAGGGACAGATGGACCGCTGGAACGTGGTGGCGACGCTCAATTACCTGCCGCAGGAGGAAGAAGTCGAGATCGTGCTGGCGAAGGTGCCTACCTACAACACGCCCGAGAAGCGCGCCATCGTCCAGGCCATGGTGCAGGTCGCCGAGCTGACCCGCACCGGCTTCATGAACGGCGATATCTCGACCGTGATGTCGCCGCGCACCGTCATCACCTGGGCCGAGAACGCCGACATCTTCAAGGACATGGGTTTCGCCTTCCGACTCACCTTCGTCAACAAGTGCGACGAGGTCGAGCGCCCCGTGGTCGCCGAATACTACCAACGGTGCATGGGCCAGGAACTCCCCGAGTCGGCGGCCAACAAGTTGAGCTGACCGGGGGCCCCGTGGCGCCGTCGGAATCCACCCCTGACCTGTTGAAGCGCGTCACCGCCGCGGCCCTCAAGGCCGTTGCCGGTGATGGCGAGGTGACTGTTCAGTTCGGCCACACCGGCGCGTCGCTGAATGACAAGACCGCCAACCTTCCGGCACCAACGCCGCAGGTCAACCGCGCGGCGATGACCAAGCTGCGCGGCGTCTCGGATGCGCTGGCGCTCCGCATCCGTTATCACGACGACGCCATGCACAAGAAGCTGGCGCCGACCGGGCCCGAAGCGCGCGCCGTGTTCGAGGCGGTCGAGCAGGTGCGCTGTGAATCGCTCGGCAGCCGGCGTCTGCTCGGCGTCGCCGACAACCTCGACGCGCTGCTGGATGAGCGCTGCCGGGCCAAGGGCTTCGCCGCCGTCAGCGAGCGCAAGGACGCCAACCTCGCCGATGTCGTCAGCCTGCTCGCCCGCGAGCAGATGACCGGCGCCCCGCCGCCGGCGGCGGCCGGCCAGATGGTCGAGATTTGGCGCGCCTGGCTGGAGAAGCGCATCGGTCAAAGCATGCGCCAACTTCCTGGCGTCGCCAGCGACCAGAAGGCGTTCGCCGGCGTGGTGCGCGAGATGATCCACGACCTCGATCTGTTCGACGAAGATTCCGACCCGATGGAGCCGGAGGACGAGCGCAGCGACGACCAGTCGAGCGACGACAGCAGCGACGACGATTCCAAAAGCGGCGATTCCGACATGGAGACCGAAGGCGCGCTCGCTGGCCAGCGCGGCGAGGGCGAGATGACCGACGACGGCGACTACGCCGACAGCGAAAGCGAGCGGTTCATGGCCGGCGACGGCGACGAGGAGCCGGCCGGGCCGTCGCGCTGGGACCAGCACTGGATGAAGAACGAATCCCGCGGCGAGGCGGCTTATCGCGCCTATACCGCCGTCTACGACGAGATCGTCGACGCCGACACTCTGTGCGAGCCGGACGAGCTGGTCCGGTTGCGCCACCAGCTCGACCAGCAGCTGTCGCACCTGCAGGGCGTCGTCGCCAGGCTCGCCAATCGCCTGCAGCGTCGGCTGATGGCCAAGCAGACGCGGTCGTGGCAGTTCGACCTCGAGGAGGGCTTGCTCGACGCCGGCCGGTTGGCCCGCGTCGTCGTCAACCCCATCCACCCGTTGAGCTTCAAGCAGGAGCGCGACACCGAATTCCGCGACACCGTGGTGACGCTGTTGATCGACAACTCCGGCTCGATGCGCGGTCGGCCGATCACGGTCGCGGCGATGAGCGCCGACATCCTGGCGCGCACGTTGGAACGCTGCGGCGTCAAGGTCGAGATCCTCGGCTTCACGACGCGGTCGTGGAAGGGCGGCCAGGCGCGCGAGAAATGGGTCAACGAGGGCAAGCCGAAGAACCCAGGCCGCCTCAACGACCTCCGTCACATCGTTTACAAGAGCGCGGATTCCCCGTGGCGGCGATCGCGCAAGAACCTCGGCCTGATGCTGCGCGAGGGCCTGTTGAAGGAGAACATCGACGGCGAGGCGCTGTTGTGGGCACACCACCGGCTGCTCGGCCGGCCCGAGCAGCGCCGCATCCTGATGGTGATCTCGGACGGCGCCCCGGTCGACGACGCGACGCTGAGCGCCAACCCCGGCAATTACCTGGAGCGCCACCTGCGCGACGTCATCCACTGGATCGAGAACCGTTCCGACGTCGAGCTGACCGCCATCGGCATCGGCCACGACGTCACCCGCTACTACCGCCGCGCGGTGACGTTGATCGACGCCGAGGAGCTGGGCGGTACGATGATGCGCAACCTGACCGAGCTGTTCGACGAGGACGGCAAGATTCCGGAGCGCCGGAAAAGCGCCTGAAACCAGCACGCCGGCGGGTGCATTGAGCCGGCCCGCGGTTCCCACTATATGTATCGAGCGGCCGGCGTGATCGGCCCCATCCCGGCGCGGCCCCTCGCGGCGGCGCCAACCCAAGGAGGTTCCCCATGGCCATCAAGGTCGGCCAGAAAATCCCGTCCGTAACTCTTCACATCTTGGGCGACAAGGGTCCCGAGCCCATTACCACCGATGATCTGTTTGCCGACAAGCTGGTGGCGCTGTTCGGGCTTCCCGGTGCCTTCACGCCGACCTGCTCGGCCAAGCACCTGCCCGGCTACATCGAGCACGCAAAGAAGATCCGCAAGGCCGGCGCCGACGACATCGTCTGCCTGTCGGTGAACGACGCCTTCGTCATGGGCGCCTGGGGCAAGCAGCAGGGCGCCGAAGGCAAGGTAAAGATGGTGGCCGACGGCAGCGCGCGCTTCACCCGCGCCGTTGGCCTCGAACTTGACCTTACCGACATCGGACTCGGCGTCCGCTGCCAGCGGTTCTCGATGATCGTCGAGGACGGCGTCGTCAAGGATATCGCCGTCGAGCCGAAGCCCACCGAGGCGGTCAAGAGCAGCGCCGAGAAGCTGCTGGAGAGGATGGCCAAGGCCTACCTCGACCGGGGCACCGCCAAGACCGGAATCTAGAGCACGATCCGCGTAACCCCACCCGTAACGTCAATCCCGCGCAAGCGGGAATCCAGTTTTTTAAAGAACCTGGACCCCCGCGTGCGCGGGGGTGACGATTTCATTCATATTAAACCGGTTTGCCCGACTACGGCCGGCGACTCACTCGGCCATGAAGCGGCCTTTCTTCTTGCCCGTGATGTAGGGCACGTAGTCCATGTCGTTGTTGAGGATGTGGTTGGTCAGCCAATTCCTCAGGAACCGCAGGATGGCGTCGTTCTCGATCTCCCGCGGGTCGTCCTCGAACAGTGTCTTCAGGGAATGGACGGTGCGGGCGAGGTCGCGGTGCTTGCGGATGTGGGCGATCAGGCCGGGGTAGCCGCATTCCTCCATGTAGCGCTCCTCGCGGGCGAAATGGATTTCGATGTAGTCGACCAGGCCGTCGAGGGCGTCGCCGACCGCGTCCTCGCCGTCGCCGGCCTTGATCCGGTCGTGCAGGCGGTTGACCAGCCCGAACAGGGTCTTGTGATCGTTATCGATGGCGGCGATGCCGACCTTGTAGTCGTCGGACCACGCGACAAAGGACATTCCCGTTTCCTCCCGGAGATGAAGCGCACTCGGCATTGGTAACGCTAGCATCGCCGGCGGCGTTGCCCCTTGACCGCGATCAACCGCCGGCGGATGGCCGCCGCGGCTTTCAGGCCGACAATAATTTGTATATACAACTATATTTTTGACGCTTGTCCCATGCGACGGCGGCGAGCCGCCGAAAACCGTGAGCGTAGAGTAGCCGGCCGGGGCGTCTGTTTTGGCGTGGCTACTGATCAGAATAGTGCATATACCCTCTTCCGCCGGCGCGGCTTGGCGCTTTCCCGGTGGCCGGCCGTGCTAGACTGTTCCGCCGGCAAGGGACCCCGGGAGCACCTGTTCCGATGACCGTCACCGTCACTCCGCTCGCGGCGCCGCTCGGCGCCGAGATCTTCGGCCTCGACCTCAAGCGGCCGCTCGACGACGCCACCTTCGCCGCCGTCCGCCGGGCGCTCGTCGACCACCTAGTGGTGGTGGTTTCCGGCCTCGAGCCCGATTTCCAGGCGCTGCTCCGCTTCGGCCGCCGCTTCGGCCGGCTGGTGCCGCACGTGCTGACGCAATACCACCACCCCGAGACCTCGGAGGTGTCGATCATCTCCACCGATCCGGCGACCGGCGCCGGCCGCACCACCAAGGCGCCGGCGGGCGCATTCTGGCATTCCGATCTGTCCTACGACGCCAACCCGTCGGATGCGACGCTGTTGTATTCGGTCGAGGTGCCGGCCCAAGGCGGCGACACCCTATTCTGCAACATGGTCAAGGCCTACGAGACGCTGCCGGCGGCGATGCGCAAGCGAATTGAGGGACTGACCGCCGTCTACCGCTACGGCTATCGCGGCGGCGACGCCGTGGTCGATCTCGACAAGCAACAGCATACCCGCCATCCCGACGTCGTCCATCCGGTGGTGCGCGTCAACCGCGACAGCGGCAGGAAGGCGCTGTTCGTCAACCCGGGCTTCACCATCCGCATCGCGGGCATGGGCGCGGACGAAAGCCGGTCTCTTCTGGATGATCTCTTCGACCACTGCCGGAAGCCGGAGTTCCATTATCGCCACAAATGGTGGCCGGGCCAGATCGTCGCCTGCGACAACCGCGCCACCATGCATTCGGCGACGGGCGGCTATGAGGGCCAAAAGCGCACGCTGTGGCGGATGATCGTCCGCGGCAGCGGCTAGACGGCGGCCTTCCGGCCGCGGAAAAAAGGAAAGGCCGCGCCCCCCGCCGAGGGCGCGGCCTTGGTTCTTGGTCCCGTCGCCTAACCCTTTAGATGCTTGGCGAAGAACTCCTGGGTCCGCTGCCACGACAACTTGGCGTTGGCTTCGTTGTACCGGTTGCCGGTCGGGTTGGCGAAGGCGTGGTCAGCCTCGTACCAATGGGTGGTGAACGGCTTGCCGGCCTTCTTCATCTCGGCCTCGAAGCCGTCGACCATCGGTTTGTTGATGTTCTGGTCCTTGGTGCCGAAGTGGCCGAGCACCGGGCCCTTCAGCTTCTTCAGGTCGTCGGCCTTGCGGGTGACGGCGCCGTAATAGACGACGGAGGCGTCGACCGGCCGGGCGATGGAGGCGTTCAGCGACCAGCCGCCGCCGAAGCACCAGCCGACGGTGCCGACCTTGCCGTTGCCCTTGCCGTGCTTCGTCAGCCATTCGATCCAGGCCGAGACGGTGGCGTTGCCTTCCGCTTCCTTCACGGCCTTTCGGTAATTGTTGGCCGTCTCGCGGTCGCCGTCCTTGGCCAGCTTGCCGTCGTAAAGGTCCAGCGCCAGCGCCAGGTAGCCGAGCTTGGCGAATTCGGCCGCCACCGACTTGATCTGGTCGTTGAGCCCCCACCATTCGTGGATCAGCAGCACCGCCGGGGCCGGCGTCTTGGCCGGCACCGCCAGCGCGCCGGAAACCTTGCGGCCGTCGCCGGTGGCGATGGTGACGGTCTCCAGTCCGGCGGCGACCGCGGCGGCCAGCCGGGGATCGCTGAGCACCAGGGCCAGCGGCGCCGTCGCCGCCACGCCTTTGACGAATGTGCGTCTCGAAATCTCGTTCATCGGTAAATTCTCCGTTGCCTCTTGCGTGATGTGACGTATGGGTTGATTGCGGTTCGGTTATTGTTGGGCCGCCGGATCGTCACGTCCGGTCGCCGGTCTTCGCATCGCGCACGCGGGCGACCGACTCCTGGCGGCGCGACGGACGCTAACAGCGCAAACGCTCAATGGGTTTCTGTGAGAGGGCCTGGACCGCCTGAAATATTGATCCCTGGGAACGACCGGGTTTTTATGCCGCGTTTATTTTGTCGTCCGCCTTTCCTGCTTGCCGTAGAATATCCCGGCCCCGGGCGGGAGTCTCCAGCAATCCGCCGGGAACGCCCAAGGACCGTTTTCATCGTCATTCATGGAATTGCCCGTAGGCCGGGCCGGCGATGCCCCGCATAATGCCAACATGATGATTCCCCGATATCTTCCGTTGCTGGCGGGCCTCGCCTGCGGCTGGCTGGCGACCCCGCCGGTCGAACCGGCCCGCGCCGACCCGGTCGCCGTCGCGGCGCGGCCGGTGCCGCTCGACCCCGCCGACCCCGGTCTTGCGGTCGCCGGCAAGCTGCGCTATCGCGGCGGCCTGCAAATGGTCGGCGCCGAGCCGCATTTCGGCGGCTTTTCGGGCCTCGGCATCAGCGCCGACGGCGGCCGCCTGGTCGCCGTCTCGGACCGCGGCTGGCGGCTTTCGGCAAACCTGGTTTATGACGCCGCCGGCAATCTGGCCGGGCTGAAGGACGCCGACATGGGTTCGCTTTCGGATCTCCGCGGCTTTCCGCTGACCGACCGCATGGAATGGGAGGCCGAGGCCATGAGCCCCGGCGTCGAGGGCGAGATCATCATCGCCTTCGAAGGCGCCCACCGGCTGTGGCGTTATTTCCCGGGCCGCACCGTGCCCGAGCCGCTGCCGCCGCCGGAAGAACTGGCGGCGATGCCGCCGAACAGCGGCATCAAGGGACTGACGCTGCTCAACGACGGCCGCTTGCTGGCGCTGACGCCGGGCATCCGCGGCCGCGCCGGCGCCATCGGCTGGGTCAGCGACAGCGCCGGCTGGTCGGTGCTGACGTACCAGGCCGGCGACAAATTCCAGGTCACCGGCGCCGCCACGCTGCCCGACGGCGACGCCCTGTTGCTGGAACGCCTTTTCATCCTGCGCGGCGGCAACGCGGCGCTGTTGAAGCGCGTCCCCGTCAAATCCATCGAGGCCGGCGCCGTGCTGGTCGGCCAGACAGTCGCTGAACTGCGGCCGCCGCTGACCGTCGACAACTTCGAAGGGGTCGAGGCGCGCCGCGGCGCCAACGGCGAAACCCTGATCTATCTGATATCCGACGACAACTTCAATCCCGAGCAGCGGACGTTGCTGATGATGTTCGAACTGCTGCCGTGACGGACGGCGGGCAATCCGCGATCGACGGAATTCCGCGTTGCGTCGCCGCGGCGGCGGCCCGCGGTCAGCGGGACGGCACCGTCCGTTCCTTGGGGAACTTCAAGGTCACGGTGGTGCCCTGGCCGAGGCGGCTGGCGATGCTGAGCTCGCCGCCGTGCATTTCGGTGAACGACTTGGCGAGATAAAGGCCGAGGCCGGTGCCTTCGTGGTTGCGGGTGAAGACGTCGCGCACCTGGCCGAAGGGCTCGAGCACCTTCGGGATATCCTCGACCGCGATGCCGATGCCGGTATCCGCGACGTCGATGGTGAAGCGGCCGTGTTCGCACACCCGGGCGGCGATCGACACCCTGCCGTCGGTCGGCGTGAATTTGACGGCGTTGCCGAGCAGGTTGAGGAGGATCTGCTTGATCCGGCGCTCGTCGCCGAGCAGCTTGGGCAAGCCGCCCGGCACCTTGACGTCGACGCGCGGCGCCAATTTTGGCAAGCGGCCTTCGATCATGCGCACGCACGAGGATACGGCGCTGGTGACGTCGATAACGTCTTCGACGATCTCCAGTTCGCCGGCCTCGATCTTCGACAGGTCCAGGACCTCGCTGATCAGGCTCAACAGATGACCGCCCGATGCGTGGATGTCCTGGGCGTATTCCCCGTATTTCGCCGAGCCGAGCGGCCCCAGGGTCTGGTTCGCCAGCATTTCGGAAAGGCCGAGGATCGAATTCAGCGGCGTCCGCAATTCGTGGCTCATGTTGGCCAGGAATTCCGTCTTGGCACGATTGGCGAATTCCGCCTGCTCTTTGGCCCCGCGCAATTCCTTTTCCGCGTTCTTCAGCTCGGTGACGTCGGTTTCGATGCCGCCCAGCCCCAGAAGCTCGCCGGCCGGATCGATAACCGGGAATTTCAGCGTCAGATAGCTGCGGCCCAGGATATGCTCCTCGCGCTCGATCATCGTCCGATTGTCGAGCACCATCCGGTCGTGCGCGAAGAACGGCCCGCCCACATCGTCGCCGAAAACCTCTCGTGAGGTCTTGCCGCGCAGGTTTTCGAACTTAACGCCGTATCTTTTTTCGTATTGCCTGTTCGCCAGGATGAACCGGCCTTCGGTGTCCTTGAAATAGATCGGCGCCGGCGAATTTTCGAGGATGTTCGAAAGCCGCGCCTCGCTTTCGCGCAGCGCCTCTTCCGCCATCTCGCGCTCGGTGATATCGCGGATAACGGCGATGAAGCCGAGCGTGTTGCCCTGGCGATCCCGGATCGGCGTGCCGACCGTCTCGCCGCGGAACAGTTCGCCGGTCTTGCGCCGGTAATTGACGACGAAGGGCTCGATCTTCGCTTCCGCGTTGGCGTTGTAACGCACCCGGCCCTGCCGTTCGAATTCCTCGCGGTTTTCGTAAAGGATCATCGTGCTTTTTCCGACGATTTCCTCGGGGGCGTAGCCGAACACGCGCTCGACGCCCGGATTGACCATCATCACCTGGCGGTCGATGCTGCTCAGGATCATGGCGTCGGCGACGTCGCGGAACACGGCTTCGACCAGGGTCTTCTGGCGCTCCAGTTCCTGCTCGGCGCGCTTGCGGTCGGTGATGTCGGTGCCGATGGTGGCGGTCGAACCGTCGGCCATGCGCTGTTCGCGGACCAGGAACCAGCGGCCGTCCTGCCTGCCGACCTCGAAGGGGCCGCGCGGGTTGCGGTGATGTTCAAGGCGCTCCTTGATGTACGCCTCCTCCCGGCCAACCGCTTCCGGCGCCTGACCGCGGTCGACAACGGCCCGCATGTGTTCTTCGAAGGTGATGTCGGGCGCGATTGTCTCGGCGTTGAGTTGGCGGTAATTGCGGTTGCTGATGATCAGGCGGTCGTCGGGACCGTAGAGCGCGAAGTTTTCCGACAGTCCTTCGATGGCGGCGGCCAGTCGGCGGATATTCTCCTCCGCCCGTTTCCGTTCGGTGATGTCGGTGCCGATGGCGCCGACGGCGGCGACGCCGTCCAGGTCGTAGATCGGGAATTTCACGGTCAGGAAGGTATGGATGCCGTCCTCCATCTCGAATTCTTCCTCGCCCTCGACGGCCTTTCCGGATTCCATGACCGCCCGGTCGTGAGCCAGGAACGCGTCGGCCACGTCCTTGGGGAACAGGTCGTAAGAGGTCTTGCCGCGGCCTTCCGCGTCGGTGACGCCGAACAGTTTTTCGGCGCCCTTGTTGATCAACGTGTAGCGGCCTTCCACGTCCTTGATGTGGATCTTGGTCGGCGAATGGTTGACCACCGCCCGGAACAGCGCCTCGCTTCGCTTTAGCGCGTTCTCGGTTTCCTTCAGGTCGGTGACGTCGATGATGGAAAGCGCGGTGCCGCCGTCCGGCGTCTTCGCCTCGTCGATCATGTACCAGCGGCCGTCCACGTAACGACGGATGAGCGGTCCCTTGAAGTCGCGGCGTTGTTCCAACCGCTCCTTGATAAACGCTTCTTCGCGTCCCAAGGCCTCGGGGATCATGCCGTGCTTGACGTGCTCGCGGATCATGTCCTCGAAGTTGCCGCCGCGATCCAGGATGGTTTGCGCGTACGGCCTGAACCGCTTGTATCTTCCGTTGAACGCAACCAGTTTGTCGTCGGCATCGTAAAGGGCGAAGCCCTCGTGCATGCTTTCGAACGCCGATCGCAACCGCACCTCGCTTGCCCGCGCGGCGCGTTCGGCGCGCCTGTGTTCGCCGAGATCGGTGAGCATGCCGCAGACGCCGACGATCTTGCCGCCGGCGTTGGACAGCGGAAACAGCGTGATCCGTTGTTCGCGCTTGGTGCCGTTGCCGAGCGTGACCATCGTTTCGCGGGCCACGCGCCGGCCGGATTTCAGGACGCGCTTGTCGTAAATGGCGATCTGGTCCGCCGTTTCGCGCCTGAAGACGTCGTACGGCGTCTTGCCGACGACGTTCCGGCGGTCGACGTCGTACCAGTTTTCGTACGCTTCGTTGATCAGCAGATACCGGAAATCGCGGTCGCGGACGAACATCGCCATCGGCGAATTGGCGACCACGGACCGGAAGTATGCGTCGCCGTCGCCGCCCAGGACGCTCATGTCCAGCGGTTTTTCGCGGCCGGTTTCGACACGCTTTCGCTTCAACGCCCGCGGCTTGGCGGCACCCTCGGCCGCGGCGTTGCGCGGGCGTGCCTGACGGTGCTTCCTGGCACCCGCCATTGCGTTCCCTCCCGGACGGAAAGACGCGTTCGCGCCGTTTCGGCTCGTTTGGCCCAACCTGCCGAATGAAAGCTCGCCGGGCTCATCGAAGTCCGGCTGGCAAGGTCCGCGCGATTGGTTGACCGGAGCGTCGTTCCGTCGGCCGGTAAAGTCGCATATTTCGGCGGATCATGCCAACACGCCCATGCCCGGCGCGTGTGCTTTGGAACGGAATGGGAACCGGTTGCCGCGGCCGGTCTCAACCGCAAAACGAAAAAGCCCGCGATGCGGGCTCCTTACGCGACAATAATCGACGACGGGTCAGGCCGCGGCGCGGGCGATCGCCTTCTTGACCTGCCGTTTCAAGCGCCGCATCCCGGGTTCCAGGTCGGCATCCCGCGCTTTCAACAGGAAGGCGTCGATGCCGCCTTTCTGTTCGACCGTGCGGATGCCGTTTACCGACAGCCTGAGCCGCACCGGCCGGTTGAGGGCGTCCGAGAACAGCGAGGTCTTCTGCAGGTTCGGCAGGAACCGGCGGCGCGTCTTGTTGTTGGCGTGGCTGACGTTGTTGCCCGTCTGCACGCCCCGATTGGTCAGTTTGCAACGTCGCGACATGGCGGCCGAAGACCTTCTTTTCCGGAAAAACACGGGGGCCGCCACCGGATCGGGGGGCCGGCCCCAAGCAGGGCGTTTTTTAGGCCACGCGCCGCCATCCGTCAAGGCCCAAGCCTTGTCCCCCTGCCGCCCGTCCCATACACTCCGGGCCATACACTCCGGGCACGTATATACCGGCGTTTTCAGGGGCCCGATCCATGGCGGCGGACGCGAAGCCAATTACCGAACCGAAGCCGGCCGGGGGCCGCCCCGGCGATCCGGACGAAGCCCTTCGCCACGATTGGACGAAGGCCCGGGCCGAGGCCCTTTTCGGCCTTCCTTTCAACGACTTGATAATGCGGGCCCAGGCCCTGCACCGGCGCTTTTTCGAGGCCAACAGGGTGCAGATGGCGACGTTGCTGTCGATCAAGACCGGCGGCTGCCCGGAAGACTGCGCCTACTGCCCGCAGGCCGCCCGCTACCGGACCGGGGTCAAGGCCGAGCGCCTGATGGCGCCCGACGACGTCATCGCCGCCGCGACCAAGG
>DASWGT010000196.1:0-1681 GCA_036393575.1 Rhodospirillales bacterium
AGCGGCGCGTCGCGGTAATAGCGCTCGATGTTGAATTCCTTGGAATAGCCGTAGGCGCCGTGGATGCGCATGGCTTCCAGCGAGTTCTCCAGCGCCGCCTCGGTGGCGAACAGCTTCGCCATGCCGGCCTCCATGTCGCAACGCTCGCCGGTGTCGTAGGCGCGCGCCGCCTGCTCGACGAGCAGCCTCGCCGCCTCGACCCGGGTCGCCATGTCGGCGAGCTTGATCTGGATCGCCTGGTGCTGGGCGATCGGCTTGCCGAATGTCTTGCGCGTCTGGGCGTAGGCGAGACTTTCTTGCAGGCACGCCCGCGCCACGCCGACGCCGCGGGCGGCGACGTTGATGCGGCCGAGCTCCAGCCCTGCCAATATCTGCTGCAGCCCGCGGCCTTCCTCGCCGCCGATCAGGTTGGCGGCCGGCACGCGCACGCGCTCGAACAGCATCTCGCCGGTGTCGATGCCCTTGTAGCCGAGCTTCTCGAGCTTCTTCGCCTGGTAGCCGGCGTCCTTCTCGACCAGGATCAGGCTCATGCCCTTGTGCTTCGGCTCGGCCGCCGGGTCGGTCTTGACCAGCACCGCGAGCACGTTGCCGTGCAAGGAATTGGTGATCCACATCTTGGCGCCGTCGATGACGTAGTCGCCGCCGTCGCGCACCGCCTTGGTGCGGATCGCCTGCAGGTCGGTACCGCAGTCGGGCTCGGTCAAGGCGACGCCGCCGCGCATCTCGCCCGAGGCGAAGCGCGGCAGCCACTTGGATTTCTGATCGTTGGTGCCGAAGCGCTCGACGGCGGCGGCCATGATCAGGTGCGCGTTGAAGATGCCGGAGACCGACATCCATACCGCCGACACCCGCTCGACGATCTTAGCGTAGGTGGTGGCGCTCAAGCCGAGGCCGCCGTAGTCGGGTGAGATGGTGGCGCCGTAAAGCCCCAAATCGGCGAGCTTGTCGGCGATCGCCTGCGGGTACTCGTCGGCGGCCTCGAGATCGTGGGCGAACGGCCTGACGTCGCGCTCCAGGAACTGGTCGATGGAATCGAGGATCAGCGCTTCGTCCTCGGCGTCGGCGAGGTTCCTGGGATGCATCTCCCTCGCCTTCAGTAGTTCGCCTGGTCGTCGACGGCGTGGCCGTGCTTCGGGATCAACATGGTGCGTTCGTAGGTCATGAACACGGTGCCGTCGGCCTTTTTGCCGATGGTCTTGACGGTGACGACGCCCTGGGTCGGCCGCGATTTCGATTCGCGGACGGATAGCACCTCGGATTCGGCGTAGATAGTGTCGCCGACGAACACCGGCGCCGTCAGTCGGATCTTGTCCCAACCCAAGTTGGCGATGGTCTTCTGGCTGACGTCGCTGACACTCATGCCGGCGACGATGGCGAGCGTGAGGGCGGAGTTGACCAGCGGCTGGCCGAACTCGCTCTTGGCGGCGTACGCCTTGTCAAAGTGCAGCGGGTGTTTGTTCATGGTCAGCAGCGTGAACCAGGTATTGTCGGCCTCGCTGATGGTACGGCCCGGGCGGTGCTCGTAGACGTCGCCGACCTTGAAGTCCTCGAGATAGCGTCCGTAGGATTCGCGGTAGCGGCGGGGCCCGACCTTTTTCGCCTCGGCGACCATCGCGCGCCTACTCGCCCGCCGCCCGCACCTCGGCGACCGGCGACGGCCGAGTCAGGCGCAGGACCTCGT
>DASWGT010000197.1:0-1913 GCA_036393575.1 Rhodospirillales bacterium
TAGAAGGCGCCGCCGGGATCGGGGCAAGTGATGCCCGGCGTCTGGTTGAGCTCGCCGACGATCACCCGGCGGCGCTCGTCGAACGCCTTGACCATCCTCGCGACCGCGTCCTGCGGGCCTTCGAGCGCGGCAATGCCGGCGAACTGGGTCGCCGCGTTGACGCAGCTATGGCAGTTGATGGCAAGCCGCGTCGCCGCGTCGATCAGCGCCTTCGGCCACACGCCGTAGCCCAGCCGCCAGCCGGTCATGGCGAAGGTCTTCGACCAGCCGTCGAGCAGGATCAGGCGGTCGCGGATCGACGGGTAGGCGAGCAGGCTCGCATGCTCGCGGCCGCCGTAAAGGATGCGGCTGTAAATCTCGTCCGACAGCACCACCACCTGCGGATGCGCCGCCAAGCCCGCGACCAGGCGGTCGATCTCGGCCTTCGGCACCACGCCGCCGGTCGGATTGGCGGGGCTGTTGAGGATGATCAGCCGGGTGCACGGCGTGATCAGGCCGAGCACCTCTTCTGCCGAGAACGAATACCCCGATTTTTCGTAAAGCGGCATCGGCACCGCCTTGGCGCCGGTGAAGTTGATCACCGATTCGTAGATCGGGAAGCCCGGGTTGGGATAGATGATCTCCTTGCCCTTTTCGCCGAACATCAGGATGGCGAAGAACATCGTCACCTTGCCGCCGGGCACGATCATGATCAGCGCCGGGTCGACCTCGACGCCGCGGCGAGCGGCGATATCGGCGGCAACCGCGCGGCGCAGCTCGGGGATGCCGCCCGCCGGCGTGTAGCCGTGGTGGCCGTCCCTGAGCGCCTTGATCGCGGCCTCGACGATATGCGGCGGCGTCTTGAAGTCAGGTTGGCCGATGCCGAGGTTGATGATGTCGCGGCCTTTCTCCTCCAGCGCCTTGGCTCGCGCCAGCACCTCGAACGCCGATTCCGTGCCAAGCCGCGATATCGCGGCGGCCATTTCCACCATCATCGGTGCTCCGTGTCGGCGGCGCGCGGTGGCCGGTCTCAGAACGGGACCAAGGACGCGTCCTTGGTGTAGTGCACGTAGCCCAGGCTGCCGCCGAAGCGGAGCCCGACGCCGGTGCGGATCGGGGCAAGCGTGGTATCGCCGGCGCGCTGATAATTGACGCCGACGCCGGCGACGAAATAGAAGCTGCCGTCGACGCTCGGATAGCGCTGGTACAGGGTTTCGACGTCGCCCAGATTGTAGACCAACACGAAGCTCTTGGACGCGTTGCCGCCGAAGTCGAACCCGAGCGACGGGCCCTGCCAGTATACCGTCTTGCCGGCCTGTCCCTTGCGGTTCAGCTCGCCTTTGCCGTAGCGCAGCCCGAAAATGAAGGCACCCGATATCTCCTCGCCGATGATGTAAGCGTTGGGCTCGCCCAGGTCCGAGAACACCTTCTCGACCACCTCGGCCAGGCCCTTGGTGACGCCGCCGAAGAACTCGTCCGCCGCCGACAACACCTCGACCTTCGAGAACGTCCCCTCCGCGGCGCGCGCCACCGGAGCATGCAGGAAAATCGCTAGCACGGCGACGATAATGGCCGCCCGCAGGGGGCGGCGTAGGCACGTTGATGTGGGCATGGTTGGACTCCCGTCAGCGGATGGTCCGCGTCGCTTGGCGCCGGAAACGGCGATGTCGGCATCGCGGTTGCCAGCGACTCTATTGCACCGGGGGCCGCCCTTGCAACGCGGGAAAGTGTGCCCCAAACGCGGCCGGGGCGGCGCTTGACGGTGGTAGGGTGACGGTCTATGTCAGGGGCCCCCCGGCAATGGTGGCTGTAGCTCAGCTGGTTTAGAGCACCTGGTTGTGGTCCAGGGGGTCGTGGGTTCGAATCCCATCAGCCACCCCATTTCCGCGCGCCGCGACCACCCCGGCAACGGCAGACTCGGCGCGCCGGGCCGC
>DASWGT010000198.1:0-46956 GCA_036393575.1 Rhodospirillales bacterium
GGTGCCCCATTCGGTTTCATCCGCGCCTTCGGTACCGTTCAGGTTGACGCTGCTGACCCGATTGGACAGCTGCGTGTTCATCTCGACGTGGCCGATGACGGTGACGTTTTCGTTGACCTTGCCGGTGGCGATCCAGCCGACACGGGTGTTTTCGACGCCGCCGTCGACATTCAGCAGCTGGTGGCGGTCGCCGTCGTCGACATAAAGCAGCGCTCGGGTGGCGATGCCGTAGAAAATCACTTGGTTCTTGTTGCTATTGGTGACTTTCCGTCCGTAGCCGTCCTTGATCGGGCCACCGGCCTGTTCGTCGTCGGCGGACACCGGCGACGCGGCGATGACGGCGGCAACAAAAAACAAGGCGGCCCGAAACAGGACCGTCTTATTGCGATTGCGGATTGTCACGCTTCCCCCACGGTATTTTTCGTCGTCGAATTTGTCGCTTTCCGCGCTGACCGTATGGAACGGTCCCCGGGCGCCGGCCGTCACCATACCCGCCTCACCGATAAATTGACAACAACCACGCTTGCTAAACTGAAGGGCTTGCGCGGCCGACGCCCAGTGGCGGCGCCCGGTGGTTGGTGATAATGTCAAATCAAACGAAAAATGTTTTGCTATTAATGCGTTAAGGGAATCTTGAGGATGAAGCCGCGTCTTCGTCATCTACTCACCACCGCGTTCATCGTCATCGCCACGGTGCCGGTGCTGATTCTCGGTCTGTGGGTTGAAGAGACGGCGATGGAAAACGAGATTTCCGCCGTCTCGGAGAAACACCTCCTGCTCGCCCGCAACATCACCGCGGCACTCGATCGCTACGCCAAGGACGCCAAAGCCGCTTTCGTGTTTTTTGCCGAATCGCCGGGCGTCCAGTCCCCCTCGGACGCCGCCGTCAACCTCGCCCGGCGCATCGGCTTTCGACACTTCTGCATCGTCGACGGCGATGGCCGCGTGCATTTCCGGATCAACGGCCTAGGTGTAGTCGGCGACCGCATTTCACCGCAAACTCTGAAACGTCTCGATCCGTTCATCGGCGAGGCGCCGCAATTCAGCGACATCACCGCCGACGGGCAGGGCAATCCGGCGCTGTTCCTGATCCAGCGTCTCGACCCCGATCGGATCGCTCTCGCTTCTCTCAGCCTCGATTACATCCGTGAGGTGCAGAAGGCCATCAGGTTCGGCCGCAAGGGTCACTCGGCGATCGTCGACCGAAGCGGCAATGTGATTGCCCACCCGCGGGCCGACTGGCAGCAGCAAATGAAGAACCTGTCGTCGCTCGAGCCGGTGGCCCGGATGATCGCCGGCAAGACAGGCGTCGTCAGGTTTTTCTCGCCGGCAGTCGAAATGGAGATGATCACCGGCTATACCGTCGTGCCAAGCACAGGCTGGGGGGTGATGGTGCCACAGCCGATCGAGGAACTCGAGGAGCACGCTGGCGGCATCAAACGCATCGCAGTAATCTTGGTCGTCGCCGGTTTGGTGGTTGCGTCGGTGATGAGCTGGATCATTTCCGGCCTGCTGGTGCAGCCGATGGAAGCGGTGGTTCAGGCTGCCCGGGCGATCGCTGCGGGCAACCTTGAATCGCGCGTTCCCCGCCATATCGGATTGGCGCCGCGCGAGTTTGTGGAGCTCGGCACCGCGTTCAACGCGATGGCGCGCGATGTCGCCACCGAGATGATCCAGCGGCAACGGGTCGAAGAGGAACTCCGCCAGGCGCGCGACGAATTGGAGCAGCGCGTCGCGGAGCGGACGCAGGCGCTGACCGAAGAGATCGTAGAGCGCATGCGCGCCGAGGAGGACCTTCGCCGTCTCGCAGACGCCGTTGAGCATCTCTCCGAAACCTTCGCGCTTTACGGTCCGGACGACCGGCTGGTCATGTGCAACGAGCGATTCCGCCTGCTCAACACCGCGGTTGCGGAAACCACGGTGCCCGGCACCACTTTCGAAGACCACTTGAGAGCGCTGGTGGCGAAGGACCTGGCGCCAGAGGCGATTGGACGCGAGGACGAATGGATCCGGCGGCGGTTGGCGCAACATCGCGACCCGAAAGGACCATTCGAATTGCTCCGGCAGGATGGGATCTGGCTGCTGGTCCACGACCAGCGCATGCCCGACGGCTCGACGGCAACCATTTCGCTCGACATCAGCGACCGCAAGCGTGCCGAGGAAGCGGTGCGCAAGAGCGAACATCGCCTGCGCGGCGCCATCGCGAGCCTGCAGGAAGGCTTTGGGCTCTACGACGCCGACGACCGCCTGGTAGCGATGAACGAGGAATACCGGCGGACCAGTCCGGCCGCCCAGGAGATTCTCGAGCGCGGCGGCACTTTCGAGGACGTTATCCGCGCAAATGTCGCGCGCGGCATCATCGCCGAGGCGAGAGGCCGCGAGGAAGCGTTCATTCAGGAGCGGCTCGAACAGCATCGCAATCCGAAGGGACCGATTATCCGCAGGTTCTTGGACGGCAGCTGGTACATGGTCAACGAGGTGCGCACGCCCGAAGGCGGTATCTCGCTGTCGTTTATCGACATCACGGAGCTGAAGAGCGCCGAAGAGGCGTTACGCGAAAGCCGGCAGCGCTTCAAGGATATTGCCGAAATCGCCTCCGACTGGTTCTGGGAAATGGACGAGAACTTGCGGTTCACGGAATTTTCGGGCCGCAACTACAAGATCACCGGCTACCGGCCCTCCGATCTCATCGGCAGGAAACGTGGCGAGATCGCCGCCGAAAGCCTCAACGATCCGCGCTGGCAGAAACATTTCGCCGATTTGGAGGCGCACCGGCCGTTCCATGACTTCCGCTACTGGATGACGACGCCGAGCGGCCGTCTTTACATCAGCGTCAGCGGCAAGCCGGTATTCGACGCTAATGGTGCTTTCCGAGGCTATCGTGGTACCGGCACCGACATAACCCGACAAATAAAAGCCGAGGAGGCGCTGCTCGAAGCCAAGGAGGAAGCGGAACTGGCCAACCGCGCAAAAACTGAATTCCTTGCCAACATGAGCCACGAGTTGCGCACGCCGTTGAATTCGGTGATCGGATTTTCCGACATCTTGAAGAACGAGTCCTTCGGCGCCATCGACAATCCCAAATACCGGGAATATATCGAGGACATCAACGCGTCCGGCAAACACCTGCTGCAACTGATCAACGACATCCTCGACGTGGCGCGGATCGAGCGCGGTCTGATGGCGTTGAACGAGCGCAAGCTCGACGTGCCGTTGCTGGTGTCGTCTTGCCGGCGGCTGGTCATCGATCGCGCCGCCGACGCCGGCGTGGTGCTGTCCACCGACGTCTCCAAATCCCTGCCCGCGTTGTTCGCCGACGAGCTCAGGACCAAGCAGATTCTCCTCAACCTGCTGTCGAACGCCATCAAGTTCACGCCGAAGGGCGGCAGCGTGGCGTTGCGGGTGGCGATCGACAAGGACCACCGGTTCCAACTGTCGGTCGCCGACACCGGCATCGGCATCGCGCCGGAGCACCTGAAGGCGGCGCTGTCGGACTTCGGGCAGGTCGACGCGTCGCTGACCCGCAAATACGACGGCGCCGGTCTTGGCCTGCCGTTGTCGAAGAAGCTGACCGAGTTGCACGGCGGCAAGATGGTGATCGAAAGCCGACCCGGCGCTGGCACGACGGTAACGATCCTGTTCCCGAAGGAGCGCACGGTCTATCTGCGGTGACGGCGCGGTCTGCGAGCCACCGCGCCGGGATCGGCGCGGCGCTGCTCGGCGTTGACGGCCGCCTGCAGCGGGAATGCCGGGTCATCCATGTGGTCGCAGAAAGGCTCTTGGACCTGTCATCGCTGCTGCGACGGCTGGACGCCGACACGGCGGCGGCCCAAATCGCAGGCCCGCCGTTCTCCGTCGCCGTCCGCGACTTCCATTGAGTCGCGTCCCGCCGCCGGACGCGCTAAGCTGGCGGCCATGGCCACCTTCGACGCCATTCACGCCGCTTCTGCCGTCGCCAACGCACTGCACGTGCTGGCGGCCGTGGTCTGGGTCGGCGGCATGTTCTTCGCCTACCTGGTGCTGCGGCCCGCCGTCGGCGGCATCGAGCCGGCGCCCGAGCGCCCGAAATTGTGGAGCCGGGTGTTCCCGCGCTTCTTCGCCTGGGTGTGGGCGGCGGTCGTCGTGCTGCCGCTTACCGGCTACTGGCGGCTGTTCATGGACTTCGGCGGCTTCGCTCGGGCCGGTGTCTCCGTGCACGTGATGCACGTGCTCGGCCTAGTCATGATCGGGCTGTTCGTGTTCCTTTATGTCGTCCCCTACCGGCGCTTCCAGGCTGCCGTTGCCGCCGGCGATTTCACCGCCGCCGCGCCGCAGCTCGCCGTCATCCGCCGCATCGTCGGCACCAACTTGGCGCTGGGGCTGTTCGTCGCCGCGATTGCCGCCTTCGGCCGGCTGTGGGTGTGACCGTTCGTTTTACGCCTTCAATCGGCTCTCGATCTTGATTTCATTGGTCAGAGTCCTGTGCACCGGGCAGCGCTCGGCGATTTCGGCGATGCGTTTCCGCGTCGCCTCGTCGATTACGCCGTCGATCGAGATTTCCACGTCGATGCGGTCGATCATGCCTTGCTTGGTCTCGCAATCGGCGCAGTCCTCGGCGTGGATCTTGTCGTGCCGGAGTGTCACCCGGGCGCGCGTCATCGGGATGCCCTTGCGCTCCGCGTAAAGCCGCATCGTCATCGCCTTGCAGGCACCAAGCCCCGCCAGCACGTAATCGTAGGGCGATGGCCCGGTGTCGGTGCCGCCCTGCTCCACCGGCTCGTCGGCCTTGAGCGCGTGCCGGCCGCCTACGGAAACGGCATTGGCGAACTTGCCGGTGCCCGTCTCGGCGACCACCACGGTGCCGGGCGCGGCGGCCGGCAAGGTCGCGACCTTTTCCGCCGCCGCGCCCGCCGTTCCCAGATAGCGCGCCGCCCACGCAGCGATGACGTCGGCGACGTAGACGGCGTCGGCCTTGCGGCTGAGCAGATGATCGGCATCGTCGAGCGAGACGAAGCTCTTCGGGTGTTTTGCCGCCTGGAAGATGCGGCCGGCGTTGTCGATGCTGACGATGGCATCGATCGGCGAGTGGAACACGAGCAGTGCCTTCCGCATGCCGCCAATGGCCCGCTCGAGTTTCGTGTTCTCGATGTCGTCGAGGAATTGCTTCTTGATTCGGAACGGCCGTCCGACCAGCAGCACCTCGGCCTCGCCCTTGGCGACGATCTCGGCGCGCTCCTTCTGGAAGTGCTTGGCGACGTGCGCCGGATCGGCTGGCGCGCCGATGGTGATCACCGCTACCGCCTCCTTAACCTTTGACGCCGCGACCAGCACCGCGGCGCCGCCGAGCGAATGGCCGATCAGCAGCTTCGGTGCCGCCAGGTTGTCGCGCATGTAATCGGCGGCCGCAACCAGGTCGCCGACATTGGAGGAGAAGTTGGTGTTGGCGAAGTCGCCCTCGCTGGCGCCGAGCCCGGTAAAATCGAAGCGGAATACGGCGATGCCGCGGGCAGTCAGGCCCTGCGCCACCCGCGAGGCGGCGAAGATGTCCTTGGTGCAGGAAAAGCAATGCGCCCACAACGCGTAGGCCATGAGCTCGCCTTCCGGCAAATCCAAGCGCGCCGCCAGCGCGTCGCCACTGGCGCCCTTGAAGGTGATTTTCTCGCTTTGTCCCGCCATCGCCACCTCCCTGGAGGTTGGGGTGGGCTCGCTCGTGTCGCCATGAGAGCCGGTGGATTCCCGTTGTGGCAAGGTATTTCTCTCGATTGCCGGCGGCTGGACAAACCGCGCCGAATGACCGACAAACACCGCAAGCATCATCCATCGCCCACCGGCACGCGAGAATTCCGATGACCCCCACCTTGACCACCGGCGACGTCGAAATCGTCGAGAAAACCACGCCCTTCGAGGGCCATTTCCGCATCGACCGTTATCGCCTCAGGCACAGGCTGTTCGCGGGCGGCTGGTCGGGCGAATTGACTCGCGAGATATTCGAGCGTGGCCACGCGGTTGCCGTATTGCCGTACGATCCCGATCGCGAACGGGTGGTGTTGATCGAACAGTTCCGCATCGGCGCCCATGCGGCATTTGCCTCGCGCTGGTTCGCCGACGACGCATCGCCGTGGATGATCGAGAGCGTCGCCGGCATCATCGAGAAGGGCGAGAATCCCGAGGATGTCGCCCGCCGCGAAGTCCGCGAAGAGACCGGCTGCACGGTCAGCGATCTACTGCCGCTATTTCACTACCTGCCGAGCCCCGGGGGATCGTCGGAATCCGTGTTCCTGTTTTGCGGGCGCGTGGAAGCGCCCGCCGTGGGTGGCATCCACGGAATAAGAGACGAGGGCGAGGACATCCGGGCGTTCAGCGTCTCTCCGGAAGAGGCGTTCGCGCTCCTGGACCGGGGGCGGATCGCCAACGCCATGACCATCATCGGGCTGCAATGGTTGCGCGCCAACCGCGGGCGCGTGCGCAAGCGCTGGCTGGGCATGCGCGCTTGATCGATGCGGTGGCCGCCGGTATCTTCCGGAGACGGAAACAACCCAGGCTGGCTTCGGAAAAACCATGAAAATCCGCGACGGCTTCATCGAAACCGTGGGCAACACGCCGCTGATCCGCCTCAACCGCGTGTCCGAGGAGACCGGCTGCGAGATTCTCGGCAAGGCCGAATTTCTCAACCCCGGCAGCTCGGTGAAGGACCGCGCGGCGCTGTTCATCATCAAGGACGCCGAGGAGCGGGGCGCCCTGAAGCCGGGCGGACTGATCGTCGAGGGCACCGCCGGAAACACCGGTATTGGGCTGGCCTTGTGCGGCAACGCCCGCGGCTACCGAACCCTGATCGTCATCCCCGAGACGCAGAGCGAAGAGAAGAAGACGATGCTCAGGCTGTGCGGCGCCGAGCTGAAACAGGTGCCGGCGGTACCGTTCAAGGACCCGGGAAATTACGTCCACGTCGCCGAACGGCTGGCCAACGAGATGGCGGCGAAGGAAGACAACGGCGTGCTTTACGCCAACCAGTGGGACAACCTCGCCAACCGCCGCGCCCACTACGAGGGTACCGGCCCGGAGATCTGGGACCAGACCGGCGGCAAGGTGGACGGGTTTATTTGCGCCATCGGCACCGGCGGCACGCTCGCCGGCTGTTCGCTGTTCTTCAAGGAGAAGAGCAAGAGGATAAAGATCGGCGTCGCCGATCCGATGGGCGCGGCGATGTTCAGCTATTTCACCACCGGCGAGTTGAAAAGCTCGGGCTCGTCGATCACCGAGGGCATCGGCCAAGGCCGGATCACCAGGAATCTGGAAGGCATCGAAGTCGACGAGGCGTTCCAGATTCCGGACTCCGAGGCCCTGCCCTATATCTTCGATCTCCTTAAGCACGAAGGTCTGTGCCTCGGCGGCTCCAGCGGCATTAACGTCGCCGGCGCCGTGCGCCTGGCCAGGAAGATGGGCCCCGGTCACACCATCGTCACCATCCTCGCCGACTACGGCACGCGGTACCTGAGCAAGCTGTTCAATCCGGCGTTCCTGAAGGAACAGGGCCTGCCGACGCCGGACTGGCTGGATTGATCGTGCCCGCCTACGCCAACCCCGACGCGCTCGTCTCGACCGAGTGGCTGGCCCGGCATCTAGATCATCCCGCCGTCAAGATCATCGACGCCACCTATTTCCTGCCCAACGCCGGCAAGAACGGACGCACCGAATACCTGCAAGCCCACATCCCGGGCACGGTGTATTTCGACATCGAGGACATCTCCGACCAATCCACCGACCTGCCGCACATGCTGCCGGACGCTGAAACGTTCTCCAACAAGATTGGCGCGCTCGGCATCGGTAACGCCGACAAGGTGGTCGCCTACGACGCCAACGGCGGTGCTATGGCTGCCGGCCGTGTGTGGTGGATGCTGAGGGCGTTCGGCCATCGGGACGTGGCGGTGCTCGACGGCGGGCTCACGAAGTGGCTGGCCGAGGGGCGGCCGACCACCGCCGAGGTTCCGAAGCCGAAGGTGAAACGATTCGCCGCCCGCCTCGATACACGGCTGGTGCGCGGCGTCGAGCAGATGCTGGCCAATGTCAAAAGTCGCGGCGAACAGGTGGTGGACGCGCGCAGCCGCGAGCGGTTCCTCGGTCAGGCGCCGGAACCGCGGGCTGGGCTGCGTTCCGGCCATATTCCAGGCAGCGTCAGCCTGCCCTATGGAACGCTGGTTGATGCCAAAAGCAGTTTCGCCATGCGGCCGGCGGACCAGCTCGCTCAGGCGATCGTCGACGCCGGGCTCGATATAAAGCGGCCGATCGTCGCCAGTTGTGGCTCCGGCGTCACCGCAGCGTTCCTGGCGCTCGGCTTCTTCTTGCTCGGCAAGGACGACGTTGCCGTCTACGACGGGTCGTGGTCGGAATGGGGCGGCCGCAAGGACACCCCGGTCGAGACCTGAGCCGGCGCGATCCAATCCACGAGGAGCGGCCGACGGTCGCACCGCTGTCAGTGGGCCAGGATCTGGCTCAGGAACAGTTTGGTGCGGTCGTTCTGCGGATTTCCGAAGAAGGCGTGTGGCTCGTTCTGCTCGATGATCTCGCCGCCGTCCATGAAGATGACCCGGTCGGCGACCGTCTTGGCGAAGCCCATCTCGTGGGTGACCACGAGCATGGTCATGCCGGTGCCGGCAAGCTCGATCATCACGTCCAGCACCTCCTTAATCATTTCCGGATCGAGCGCCGACGTCGGTTCGTCGAACAGCATGATCTTCGGGTTCATACACAGCGATCGCGCGATGGCGACGCGCTGCTGCTGGCCACCGGATAGCTGACCCGGAAATTTCTGCGCCTGTTCCGGGATTTTCACCCGCGCCAGATAGTTCATGGCGATCTCCTCCGCTTCCTTCTTCGGCGTCTGGCGGACCCAGATTGGCCCGAGCGTGCAGTTCTCGAGCACGGTCAGGTGCGGGAACAGGTTGAAGTGCTGGAACACCATGCCGACTTCCCGGCGAATGGCGTCGATGTTCTTGAGATCGTCCGTCAGTTCGATGCCGTCGACGATGATTTGTCCCTGCTGATGCTCCTCCAGCCGGTTGATGCAGCGGATCATCGTCGATTTTCCGGAACCCGACGGCCCGCACACCACGATGCGCTCCTTGCGTTTGACCGCTAGGTTGATGTTCTTCAGCACATGGAACTGGCCGTACCACTTGTGCATTTCAATGATCTGAATGATCGAGTCGTTTGACGATTTCGTCGCCTTCGCGGTGCTCCCCATGACCAGGATCCCTATCGTCTATAGCCGGTGTCCAGCTTGCGCTCGAGATAGAGGGCGTAGCGGGACATGCCGAAACAGCTGATGAAGAAGAAGACGGCAACGAAGATGTAGACCTCCGTCGAGAGCCCCTGCCACTTGGCATCGGCGAGCGACGCCTTGCCGATGCCGAGCGGGTCGAGGAGCCCGATGATGATGACCAGCGTCGTGTCCTTGTAGAGCGAGATGAAGGTGTTGACGATGCCAGGAATCGAGATTTTCAGGGCCTGCGGCAGCACAACTAGGCGCATCATTTTCCAATAGCCGAGGCCCATCGATTGCGCCGCCTCGTACTGGCCCTTGGGGATCGCCTGCAGCCCGCCGCGCACCACCTCCGCCATGTAGCCGGACGCGAACAAGGTGACCATGATCAGCACCCGCACCAGCAGATTGAAATCGGTGCCGGGCGGCAGAAAGTAGCTGAGCATCGCGGACGCCACGAACAACAGGGTGATCAGCGGCACGCCCCGGATGAACTCGATGAAGGCGATGCTGAGCGTGCGCAATACCGGCATCTTCGACTGCCGGCCGAGCGCCAGCAGCACCCCGATCGGCAGCGAGAACGAGATGCCGGTGACGCCGATCACCAGCGTCAGCAGGAAGCCGCCGAACTGGTCGGTGGTGACGGGTTTCAGTCCGAGGCCGCCGATCAACAACCAGCCGGCGATGAAGGGATAGGCGCAGGTGAAAAACAGGAGCCTCGCGCGGTGGGGAACGTTATCCCACAGTACCGGGAGAAGCGCGACGATCAGGAGCACGGCGGCGAGATTCGGCCGCCAGCGTTCAGCCGCGGGGTAGAAACCATAGACGAACAGCTCGAAGCGGTTCTGGATGAACGCCCAGCACGCGCCGGGGGACTGGGCCTGGCAATCCTTGCGGGATTCGCCGGTGAACGCGGCGTCGAGGAACGCCCATTGCAGCAGCGGCGGGATGGTCACCCATAGCAGCCACGCCGCCAATACGGTAAGCACCGCGTTGGTGACCGAGCCGAACAGGTTCTCCTTGATCCACAACAGCGCCCCCGTCGACAGCCCCGGTGGCGGCAGGCTCGGATGCTTGCCCGGCGGATATTTCTGGGTGGCGGTGGCTGTGTCGTCCATGGCCGGGGCTTAACGCTCCACCAGCTTGATCTTCTTGTTGTACCAGTTCATGAACGCCGAGATGACCAGCGAGAACGCGAGATAGATGGAAAGCACGATGATCATCGATTCCATCTCCTTGCCGGTCTGCATCAGCGAGATGCCGCCGATGGTGGCGACGATGTCCATGTAGCCGATGGCGATGGCCAACGATGAGTTCTTGGTGATGTTGAGGAACTGGCTGGTCAGCGGCGGCACGATGACGCGCAGCGCCTGCGGAATGATGATCAGCTGCAGGGTCCGGTTCGGCCTGAGGCCGATGGCGTAGGACGCCTCGGTCTGGCCCCACGCCACCGAAAGGATGCCGGCGCGCACGATCTCGGCAATGAAGGCCGAGGTGTAATAGGACAACGCCAGCCACAAGGCTAGGAACTCCGGGCGCATCACCATCCCGCCCTGGAAATTGAAGCCCGTGAGCGCCGGCACCTCCCAGCTCAGCGGCGAGCCCGAGAGCCAGAATACCAGCGCCGGCAACATGACGATGATCCCGACGCCGGGCCAAAATACCGGATAGATCTTGCCGGTTTGCTCCTGCACATTGCAGGCCCAGCGGCGGTATGCCCAGACGACGGCAACGGCGGCGAAAAACGCCACCACGGTCCACATGAACGCCTCCTCGAACACCGGTTTCGGGATGAACACGCCGCGATTGGTGAGGAACGCGGTCTTGCCCCAATCCAACGCCTGCCTCGGCACCGGCAGCACGTTGACAATGATCCCGTAGACCAAAAGGATATGCAGCAGCACCGGCACGTTACGGGTGAATTCGATGAAGCAGTAAACGATGCGGTTGATCAGCCAGTTCTTAGACAGCCGGAGCACGCCAAGGACGAACCCCATGGCGGTCGCCAGCACGATGCCGCATACCGCCACCAGGACGGTATTCAGGATGCCGACGGTCATCGCCCGCAGGTGGGTGTCCTGCGACGTGTAGGGAATCAGGTGCTGGTTGATGTCGTAGCTGGCGGGCTGTTCGAGGAAGGAAAAGCTGAAGGTCTTGCCGAGCCGCGCGAGGTTCTGGATGGCGTTGTCGATGATGTAGGCGAAAAAGGCAAACAGGATCGCCAGCGTCAGGATTTGGATGATGACGGCGCGAGCTTCCTTGTTGCGCCACAGCCGCAACAAGGCGTGGGTATCGCCCGCCGTAACGGCGGCGCTCGCCTGGTTCGCCAAAAACGCCTCCCCTTCAACTCCCGGTCCGACGCTCCGACCCCCGAATTTTCTCCCGAAATTCGGCGCGGGCCCGCGAAACTCGACGGCGGGCCGGCGGAGTCGCGGCTCCCACCGGCCCTTGTTCCGTCGATGTCAAACGCCCGGTCTTTTACCGGAACGGCGGCGCGTACTGCAGCCCGCCGTTGAACCATTGGGCGTTCAGGCCGCGCTCCAAGCCGATGTTGGTCTTCGGCCCGATGTTGCGTTCGAAGATCTCGCCGTAGTTACCGACGGCCTTGATGGCCCTCAGTGCCCAATCCTTGTCGAGGACCAGCATACTCCCGAGATTGCCTTCGGTCCCCAATAGCCGCTTGACTTCCGGGTTGGCGGATTTCTTTGCCATCTCGTCGGCGTTGCCCTTGGTGACGCCGTATTCCTCGGCCGCGACAAGGGCATAGGTGACCCAGCGGACGACGTCGGCCCACTGGTCGTCGCCGTGGCGCACTGCCGGCCCCAGCGGTTCCTTGGAGATGATCTCAGGCAGAATGACGTGATCTGCCGGTTTGTCGAAGGTGGCGCGGGTCGCGGCCAGCCCCGACGCGTCGGTGGTGTAGGTGTCGCAGCGCTGGGCGAGATAAGCAGTGCGGGCTTCGTCGTTGGTTTCGATCGGCACCGGTTCGTACTTGATCTTGTTGGCGCGGAAGAAGTCCGCGAGGTTGAGCTCGGTGGTGGTGCCGGTCTGAATGCATACCGTCGCGCCATTGAGCTGCTTGGCGCTCTTGATGCCAGCCGACTTGCGGATGATGAAGCCCTGACCGTCGTAATAGTTGACGCCGACGAAGCTCAGCTTCACGTCCACGTCGCGCACATAGGTCCAAGTGGTGTTGCGGAACAGGACATCGCCCTCTTTCGAGTTCAGCAGCGTGAACCGGGTCTTGCCGGTCGCCGGGATGAACTTCACCTTGTTCGGGTCACCAACCACGGCCGCCGCCAAGGCGCGGCAATGGTCGGCGTCGAAGCCCTGCCACTTGCCGGCTTTATCGGTATAGGAGAACCCGGCGAGGCCGGTATTGGTGATGCAGTTCAGTTCCTTGCGGGCCTTGACGTCATCGAGCGTCCCGGCCTCGGCCACCATTGGCGCAACGGCCGACGCCGCCGCGATCGCCGCGACGAACGTAATTGCGGTTTTCCTCATTGGTACATGCTCCCTGGTGAATTGCGCTTATTGAAACCCTGGACCCCGTCAGTTTACGCCGCCGATCGCGGAGCCAAGCAGAATCCGTAACATGCCATGCAAAGTGGTTCAAGAACAAAGACTTGGAAGGATTTTCGAAGCCAATGAAATCGCCCGCATCTTTGTCGCCTTGGCCATGGCGACATAGTATCGTGCGGCTCGACGCGACCGAATTTTATCCGTAAACAAAGACGAGGGGCCGATGAAAATAGACACCATGCTGGTGCACCGGGGCCGGCACCCCCAGGAAAACTACGGGATCGTCAACCCGCCCGTCTATCATGCCTCGACGGTCACGTTCCCGAGTGTTGCCGACTACGAGGAATCTAAGGAAAAGCCGTTCGAGGGCGTCCACTATGGCCGCACCGGCACGCCGACAACGTTCGCGCTCGAAGAAGCGGTGACCGCGCTGCACGGCGGCCACCGCACCATATCCTCGCCGTCCGGTCTCGCCGCCATCGCCTCCACGCTGTTCGCGCTCCTGAAGAAGGGCGATCACCTGCTGCTCGCCGACAACGTCTACGGGCCGACGCGGTTCCGCGTCGCCGATCCGATGCTGGCCAGGGCCGGCGTCGAGGTCACCTTCTTCGATCCGCTCAAAGGCATTGGTGGCCTGATCCGGCCCGAAACTCGTGTCGTCTATTTCGAATCCCCCGGCTCGTTAACCTTCGAGATGCTCGACGTCGGCAAGACTGCCGCCGAGGCCAAGGAGGCGGGCCTAATAGTGGTGATGGACAACACCTGGGCGTCGCCGCTCTACTTCCGTCCACTCGAGCATGGCGTTGACGTCGTCATTGAGGCGGGAACGAAATACATCGGCGGCCACGCCGACGTCATGCTCGGCACGACGACGGTGAAGACGCCGGAATTATTCCAGACCATCAAGTGGACGACCAACGCCATGGGCAGCTGCGCCGGCCCCGACGACTGCTATCTCGGCCTGCGCGGCTTGCGCACGTTGTCGGTGCGGCTGGAGCGCCATCAGAAGAACGCGCTTACCCTCGCCCGCTGGCTGCAGAAGCGCCCCGAGGTCAACCGCGTGCTCCACCCGGCTTTGCCGGATCACCCGGGCCACAAGATTTGGAAGCGCGACTTCGGCGGCTCCTCCGGGCTGTTCGGCTTCGTGCTCAAGGAAGGCTATTCGAAGGCGGCGGTCGACGCGTTGCTCAACGGCATGCAACTGTTCGGCCTCGGCGACAGCTGGGGCGGATACGAAAGCCTGTTAATCCCGACCAACCCTGGAAAGATCCGCACCGCCACCAAGTGGCGGGGCCCGGGTCCGTCGTTCCGCATCCATGCAGGGCTTGAGGATACCGACGACCTGATCGCCGATCTGGAAAAAGGCTTCGCGCGTCTCAACGCGGCTGCATGAGCGGCGGCATTGCCGTCGCCAACAGGAACAAGGCGAACGCCGCGACCACGATCGACGGGCCTGACGGCGTGTCGAGCGCGACCGAGCCCGCGAGGCCGCCGGCCACTGCGCCGCACCCCAGCACTGCCGCCAACACCGCCATCTGCTCGGGCGAGCGGGCAAATCGCCGCGCCGCCGCGGCCGGAATGATGATCAGCGACGTCACCAGCAGCACGCCGACCACTTTCATCGCCAGCGCCACCACCACTGCCAGCAGCACCATGAAGGCGAGGTTGACGGCGGTGACTGGAACGCCTTCGACGGATGCCAACTCCTCGTGCACGGTCGCCGACAGCAACGGCCGCCACAGCCACGCCAGCGCCGCGATCACCAGTGCGCCGCCCAGGTAGATCATTGCGATGTCGCTGGCCGAGGTTGCCAGCACGTCGCCGAACAAATACGACATCAGATCGACGCGCTGGGTCTCCATGAACGCCAGCGCGATCAGCCCCAGTGCCAGGGTGGCGTGGGCGAGGATGCCGAGCAGCGTGTCGTCGCTGAGTCGGGCCCGCCGCTGCATCGCCACCAGGCTGAGCGCAATCATGACGCACACCGCGAAGATGCCGACATTGAGGTTGATGCCGAGCAGGAACCCGAGCGCCACCCCGAGCAGGGCGGAATGCGATAGCGTGCTACCGAAGAACGCCATCCGCCGCCACACAACGAAAGCGCCGAGGGGCCCGGCCACCGCCGCGACACCACAGCCGCCGACCAGCGCACGGACCAGGAAGTCATCCATGGGCGTTGTGCTCCCCTTTGGGACCGTGCGCCTGACCACGATCGTGGTCAGGCACGGCGCCCCGGCCGAGCGGCACCACATGGCCGTCAGCGGCGTGGTCGTGGTCGTGCTCGTGGTGATAGACGGCAATCGTGCTCGCCACCTGCTTGCCGAAGAGCGCGATGTAGGCCGGATCGTTGGTGACGCTCTCCGGATGGCCGGCGCAGCAGACGTGATGATTGAGACACACCACCTTATCGGTGTCCGCCATCACCAGGTGCAAATCGTGCGACACCATCAGCACACCGCAACGACGCCGGTCGCGGATGCGGGTGATCAGCCGGTAGAGCTCGGCCTGGCCGTTGACATCGATGCCCTGGCACGGTTCGTCGAGCACCAGCATGTCCGGGTCGCGGAGCAGCGCGCGCGCCAGCAGGATGCGCCGAAACTCCCCACCGGATGCCGCCTGCACAGGTGTTTCCATCACCGCCGCCGCGCCGACCTCGTCGAGCGCCGCCCGCGCTTCCGCCTCGCCGCGCCTGCGCTTGGCGCCAAGGGTGAGGAACCGCCCGACGGTCAGCGGCAGGGTGGAGTCGATGTGAATGTGCTGCGGCATGTAGCCGATGGCGAGGCCGTCGCGCCGCCAGACGCTGCCCCGGTCGGGCTTCAGCAAGCCGAGCATGACCCGCACCACGGTCGTCTTGCCGGCGCCGTTAGGGCCGATCAGCGTGACGATCTCGCCGGCGCCGACGGTGACATCGACGCTGGCTAGGATGACATTGCCGCCGCGGCTGACGGTAATGCCCCGCGCCCCGACCAGCACTCCAGCATGCCTCGCGGTGATGTTCATCGCGCCCGACCCCGCCTAGTCCTGTCGGCAGTTAGGGCACTCGCCCTCGATCTCGATAGTGCGACGGCCGACCGCGAACCCGGCGCGCGCCGCGCTCAAGCGGATGGCGTCGTCGATGGCCGAGTCGTTGAGCTCGGCCGCCTGCCCGCAGGTACGGCAGATCAGGAACTGGCCGCCGTGCGGCGTGTCCGGATCGGGACAGCCGACGAACGAGTTGCGGCTCTCGATGCGGTGGACGAGCCCCTGTTCGCGCAGGAAATCGAGCGCCCGGTAAACGGTCGGTGGCGCGGCGCCGCGGCGTTCAGCCTGCAACGCATCGAGGATGTCGTAGGCGCCGAGCGGCCGGTGGCCGCCCCACACCAGTTCCAGCACCCGCCGCCGGATCGGTGTCAGCCGCACGCCGCGGTCGCGGCACAGTGCCGCGGCACGATCCAGGGCGTCCTTCAGGCAGTGCCGATGATCGTGGCGGGTGTCGAACAAGACGGCGGCGTGATCGGCGGGTGGCATGGGCCTTTTCCTCACGTCCCGATTAGAATGATATAACGTAACAATATGCGCTGGGAGCGCCTGCTGGTCAATGATCTTGACCGCGTCAGCCGCCCCCGCCACAGCCCGTCGCCGTCGGTTGACAGACGGTGGTCAAAGGACGATGTAAGGGCCCCCGGCAATCGTAAAGGACCGGCCATGAGAGCCGCCAAAGCCCGCAAGCGAAAGGCCAGACTCGCCACCAGCGCGGTGACCGACGTCATCGCCTTCAATGCCGACGGGCTGGTGCCGGCGATCGCCCAGCAGTTCGACACCGGCGAGGTGTTGATGATGGCGTGGATGAACCGCGATGCTGTCGCCGAAACTCTGAAGTCCGGCCGCGTTTGTTACTGGTCGCGGTCGCGCAAGAAGCTGTGGCGCAAGGGAGAGACCTCGGGCCAAATCCAGACTCTCAAGGATTTCCGCTGGGACTGCGACGCCGACACGGTGCTGCTGCTGGTCGATCAGGCCGGCGTCGCCTGCCACACCGGGCGGCGCAACTGCTTCTTCAACGCCATGCGCGACGGCAAGCCGAAGGTGATCGCCGACGTCGAGGCCGACCCCACCGACCTATACGGCTAATCGTCAGAGCTTGATCAGCTTCTCGAAGTATTTCTTGCGCCGCATCATCAACGCCTCAAGGGCGTCGTACGCCTTGGGGGAGAGCTCGATAAACGACGCCGCCAGCTGGCCCTCGGACGAGCGCACCACCTTGCAGTCGATGATGACGGAATAGATCTCCTCGACGGTGAAGCCGATGCCGTCGAGCTTGAATTCGTGCCCGGGCAGCAAGTCGCCCTGATAGCCGCCGACCCGGAAGCCGCCGAGGCTCCAGTCGAGGGTCTGGTACTGGTTGCCGCCGAACGACACGGCGACCGGTACCTCGATTCGGTTGTCTTTGCGTTGGTGGCTGGCGCTACCAACGACGGTCATTCTCGCCACGGCGTCGGCCCTTTCCAAATTCCCTGGGGTATTTTAAGAAACCCTGCGCTGCCGCGCTAGCCCGCGCAACCCGGCGGCAGTGAAAATACGTGCCGGCTCCGCCTTGATTGAAGCCCCTAAGAGGCGTCGGTATAGTCCAACGCCCGTAACGATTTCCGAGCCGGAATGCTGTTGCCTGCTTACCTGTCAAGGCGTCGATTTCTGTTGCTGGGGACCTGTCTCTTGACCGGTCTCGGAACCGAAGGTCGCGCGGATGAATCGCCTGTGGTCGCGGCGGCGTCGGACTTGCAATTCGCGCTCAAGGAGGTGGCGACGTCGTTCACGCGCGACACCGGGAAAACGATAAGGTTGACCTTCGGGTCGTCCGGCAATTTCTACCGCCAGATCGCCCAGGGCGCGCCGTTCCAGATTTACTTCTCGGCCGACGAGAGCTATGTCCTGGCCTTGCACCGCCGGGGCCTGACCGAGGGCGAGGGCGCGCTGTATGCCGTGGGGCGAATCGTCCTGATGGTGCCGCACGGCTCTCCCCTCAAGGCAGATGGGTCGCTAAGCGACTTGCGGGCGGCGTTGGACGACGGCCGTCTCAAGCGTTTCGCGATCGCCAATCCGGAGCACGCACCCTACGGCAAGCGCGCTGAGGAAGCGCTGCGGCGCGCTGGTCTGTGGGAGCGCATTCGCCCTCTGCTGGTGCTCGGCGAGAACGTCTCTCAAGCGGCGCAGTTCGCTGCCTCCGGCGCGGCGCAGGGCGGCATCGTTGCCTATTCGCTCGCGTTCTCGCCGCCGCTCTCTGAACTCGGCGCCTTCGATCTGATCCCGGAGAATTGGCACGCACCGCTGCGGCAGCGCATGGTGTTGACCAAGGCGGCCGGCGCCACCGCCCGGGCTTTCTATGAGTTCGTGCAGTCCACGCTTGCCCGCGCAGTCTTCCGCCGCTACGGTTTCGTACTGCCGGACAAGGCCGATTGAGGCGAAGGCCATGGATTGGAACGCCCTTGAACTGTCAATCCGGCTGGCGCTGTGGACTTGTGCGCTGCTGTTACCCCTTGGCCTGTGTATCGCCCGCGTCCTCGCTTGGCGATCCTTCCGAGCCAAG
The DNA here is from genome assembly GCA_036393575.1 of Rhodospirillales bacterium. Classification (GTDB taxonomy): domain Bacteria; phylum Pseudomonadota; class Alphaproteobacteria; order Rhodospirillales; family Casp-alpha2; genus JACPJY01. Next base: position 18,321 of record DASWGT010000198.1, read on the forward strand.
GGTTTCGTCGAGGCGTTGATTGCACTGCCGCTGGTGCTGCCGCCGACCGTGCTCGGGTACTACTTGCTCGTCGCCTTCGGTTCGACGTCGGTCCTTGGGCAAGCCTACCAGTCGCTGTTCGGCTCCTCGCTGGTGTTCACGTTCGAGGGCCTGCTTCTGGCGTCCGTAATCTTCAACCTGCCATTTGCGGTCCAGCCATTGCAGCGGGCCTTCGAGGCGGTGCCGCTGCACGTGCGCGAGGCTGCCTGGGTCAGCGGGCTGTCGTTCTGGCGGACATTTTGGCGAGTCGAACTGCCGCTCGCCTGGATGGGCGTTGTGTCGGCGCTGGCGCTGGTATTCGCCCACACGCTCGGGGAGTTCGGCGTCGTCCTCATGGTCGGCGGTAGCATCCCGGGCGAGACCAAGACCGTCGCCATCGCCATCTACGACCGCGTTCAAGCCTTCGACGACGTGGCGGCCGGCGTCATGTCGGCGTTCCTGCTCGCGTTTTCATTTATTGCCATCGGCCTCGTCTACATGCTTGCCGGCCATCGGAGCCAACCGCATGTCTGATCCCGCCGACTCGGCGTTGTCGATTGCGCTCCTCCAGGACGCACCGATCCCGCTCGACGCCGGCCTAGCTGTCGCGCCGGGCGAGCTTGTCGCCATGGTCGGGCCATCGGGCAGCGGCAAGACCACGATCCTGCGCGCCATCGCCGGCCTGCATCGCCCGCGGGCGGGACGCATCGTCTGCAATGGCGTCGTCTGGTTCGATTCGGCGTTAGGCGTGCATCTTGTTCCTCAGCGTCGGCGGGTCGGTTTGGTGTTCCAGGACTACGCCCTATTCCCGCATCTGTCGTCGCGCGATAACGTGGCGCTGGCGCTCGGTCATCTGCCGCCGGCGCGACGTCAAGCGCGCGCCGGCGAACTTCTTGAGCTGGTCCATCTCGGCGGACTCGAGGAGCGCCGGCCCGCCTCCCTCTCCGGCGGGCAGCGACAACGCGTCGCCCTGGCGCGCGCCTTGGCCCGCGAGCCGGAAGTGCTGCTCCTCGACGAACCATTCTCCGCAGTGGATCAAGTGACCCGGCGCAAGCTGCAGCGCGAGTTGGCCGTGTTGCGCCGGCAGGTCCGCGTCCCTATCGTCCTCGTCACCCACGACCTGGCCGAGGCGACGGCATTGGCCGACAGGATCAGCGTGCTGCACCGTGGCCGCACCCTTCAGGAAGATCCGCCCGACGCCGTTACGAACCGGCCGGTCAGCCCATTGGTAGCGCGGTTGATGGACCAGCCGAACTTGTTCCACGGCCGCATCGCAGACCGCCGCGACGACGGTCGCGGCGTTCTCGCCTGGAGCGGTCATTCGTTGGAAGTCGCCCGCATCGGCCCGTTCCGCCAAGGCGACACGGTCGCCTGGATGATCCCGGCCTCGCACATCGTGCTGCATCGCCGTGATCGCCCGTCGCGCGGGGAGCGCGAGAATCCGATCAGCGGCATCGTCGACGAGCTCGTCGCCTTCGGCCCGACCACGTCCGTGACGCTGCACGTGGACGGACGGGACTCGCTACCGCTCGTCTTCTCGGTCGCCACCCACGCCGTCCGGCGCAATGGCATAAATCGCGGCGCGACTGTCGTCGTTTCGCTGCTCGCCGACGGCATCCACCTGATGACGCCTGAGGAGCCGTCATGACAGCCTGGCGATCGCGGATGAGGATGGCGCGCCCGGCAGGAATCGAACCTGCAACCTCGAGATTAGAAGTCTCGTGCTCTATCCGTTGAGCTACGGGCGCCCATGGACCCGCCTTAGATTCGTCGGCGGAAGCTGAAGTTCTCTGCGTAGCTCTTGGGTCTTATGCGCCGCGATCGCGGTTCCTGAACACGGTAGTTGAGCCCGTGCTTGTTCGCGAACGCGATGGCTTCCTCCTTGCTGCCGAAGCCGAGTCGGACCTGGTCCAGAGTGTCTGCCGAACCGATCCAGCCCATCAGCGGGTCGGTCACCTTCGGCGCGCCCGGCTCGAATTCGAGCACCCATCGCCGCGTATTGTTGTACCCGGACTGCATCGCGGTCTTGGATGGCTTGTAGATGCACACCTCGGTCATGGCGGCCCTTCCAATGGGGCGCTCGGCCCCGTGATCGTCGGCGACGGTCGAAACTGGTCGGGGAGACTGGATTCGAACCAGCGACCTCGTGGTCCCAAACCACGCGTTCTACCAGGCTGAACTACTCCCCGCGCGGCATTTCGGACTTGGCGGAAAGTAAGCCGTCGCGTCGAATCGCGCAAGGCTTTGGCGGGCGAAGGCGTCGGATTTCCGGTATCCCAGCGTTGCCACCGTCGCGGCTCATTCGAAGATTTTGTGAACCACCCGGTCACCGGGACGGATGCCGAGCCGCGCCGTCGTCCCGGCCCTGACTTCCAGCACACCCCTCACCGGTGCTGCCGATTCGAGGACCGCCAGCGATCGCGGCGTCGTGTCGCGGGCGATATTGACGATGCGGCCGTCGGCGGTGATGAAGATCATGTCTAGCGACACGTGGGTGTCCTTCATCCACATCGCCACCGGCTGCGGCGGCGTGAACTCGAATAGCATGCCGGCGTCCGCGGCCAGCACTTTCCGCCCCTGCAGGCCTTGGGCGCGCTCGTCGGGGGTGCGGGCGAGTTCGACCTGGAATGGATAGCGGTTGCCCGAGGCGGTGACGATGGTTGCCTCGGAGATCGCGAACGGCTTCACCTGTTCGGCCCGCGCCGGCGCGACGACCGAATCGGGTACCGCCGCTACCGCAGCGACCAAGCCGGCAAAGGCGAGTAGGAAGGCGCGAATCATCGCTAAGCCATAGCCCACAACGCGGGGATCCGACAACCGCGGCACGCAGCCCAGGCAAAAACCGTGAGTTGCCGAGGGGCTGCGGATTTTTTCCTGGTCACGGTTGACCCCTGATTTTATCCTCGCCACAGGCGATTCCGGGCCCAAGGCCCGGGCGCGAAGGCGGTATTCGCGCGTGGGGAGGACCGGCCGAGACCGGGGGGAGACGTCAGCGTGCTGCACGCCTTGAGCTTGGGACTGGTCCTTTACTGTCTGTGGCTGTTGCTGTCCGGGTACTTCCAGGCGTTGCTGCTCAGCCTCGGCGGCGTTTCGGTGATCGCCATCGTCTGGATCGCCCACCGCATGGACGTCATCGACCACGAGGGGCACCCGATCCACCTGACGGTGCGGGCGTTCCTGTACTGGCCGTGGCTGATCGCCGAGATCGTCAAGTCGAACATCGATGTCGCCAAGGTCATCATACAGCGAAAGATGCCAATCAGCCCGTCGGTGATCGAGGTCAAGGCGACCCAGGGGACCGAATTGGGCCAGGTCATTTTCGCCAATTCCATCACCTTGACGCCGGGCACCGTGACCATCGCCATCGACCGCGACATCGTCTCCGTGCACGCGCTGACCCGCGGGGCCGCCGAGGGCCTGCAAACCGGCGACATGGATCGCCGTGTCACCGCCATGGAAGCGCACGAGGATCCTTATGGCCGACACAGCGTGGCTGGACCGGACAGAGGCGCCTGATGATGTTCGCCATCGCCGCCGTCGCCACGCTGGTAACCATGGTGCTGACCATCTATCGCGCCATCAAGGGGCCGACCGTGTATGACCGCATTCTGGCGGTCAACGCCTTCGGCACGCTGACAGTGGTCCTCATTGCGGTGTACGGATTCTTGAGCGGCCGTCCCGAATTCCTCGACCTGGCGTTGGTCTACGCGCTGATCAACTTCATCGGCACCATCGCCGTCTCCAAATACGTCGAGTATTCCCACATGGGCCGCCCGTCGGGCGGCGACGAGCTCGGAGACATTTGATGGAAATGCTGTTCGATGCCGTCAGTTGGGTGCTGATTCTCGTCGGATCGGTATTTCTGGTCGTCGGCGGCATTGGTGTCGTCCGTCTGCCCGACGTGTTCACGCGCATGCACGGCGCCGGGATCATCGACACCATGGGGGCTTGCGCGATCCTCATCGGGTTGATGGTCCAGGCCTGGTTTAACATCGTCACCATCAAGCTCGTCCTGATCGTCGTCTTCATCATGTTCACCAGTCCGACGACGACCCACGCGTTGGCCCGTGCCGCGCTCGGCGGCGGCGCCCGCCCGCAGGTGCGCGAATCGCCGGAAGGCGCCGACGTCGGAGAAGGAGAATCTCCATCGAAGACCTGATCGTCATGTCGCTGATGGCCTTCATGGCGGTGATCGGGTTTGCCGTCGCCCGCCTCAGGAACCTGTTCGGGGTCGTCATTCTGACCGGCATCTTCAGCCTCACTTCGGCGGTGCTGTACGTGGTGCTGGACGCGGTCGACGTTGCGTTCACCGAAGCCGCCGTCGGCGCCGGCATTGCCACGGTGCTGATGCTGGGCACGCTGGCGCTGACCACCAGCGAGGAAAAGACGGTTTCGGACAACAAGCCGTTGCTGGCGTTACTACTGGTTACGGTCACTGGCGCGGCGTTGATTTACGGCACTCTCGACATGCCGCACTACGGCGATCCGACGGCGCCGATCAACAACCACGTGGTTCCGCGCTACCTCGCGGATTCGGCTTACGAAATCGGGCTTCCCAATGTCGTCACGTCGGTGCTGGCAAGCTACCGCGGCTACGACACCCTCGGCGAAACCTTTGTCATCTTCACTGCCGCCGCCGGCGTGCTGTTGATCATCGGCCGGCCGCAGCGCGGCCGCCGGCGGGCGCACCGCGACGCCCAGTGGGACATCGAGCACGGCATCCGCAAGAACGTCATCCTGCGAGTGGTTTCCAAGCTGCTGCTGCCGATGATCCTGCTGTTCGCCCTTTACGTCCAGTGGCACGGCGATTTCGGTCCAGGCGGCGGATTCCAGGCCGGCGTCATTTTCGCCTCCGGCTTCATCCTCTATGCGCTGATCTTCGACGTTGATCTGGCGCGCGCCGTGGTGGCGCCCAAGGTGTCGCGCTTTTTCCTGGCGCTGGGCGTGCTGTTGTACGGCGGCGTCGGGGTCGTCAGCCTGCTGCTCGGCGGCAATTTCCTGGATTATTCGGTGCTCGCCTACGTGCCGACGCAAGGACAGCACATCGGTATCCTGCTGGTCGAGCTCGGCGTCGGCATCACCGTGGCGGCGGCGATGATCACCATCTTCTTCACCTTCGCCAGCCAGGAACGCTGAGTCATGGAATTCCCGGGTCTGATCAACTATTGGATCGTCGTTGTTCTGATGATGACCGGGTTCTACATCGTCATCGCCCACAACAACTTGGTGAAGAAGATCGTCGGCCTGAACATCTTCCAGGTCTCCATGTTCACGTTTTATATCACCATGGGCAAGGTCAAGGGCGGCACGGCACCCATTCTGGCCGAGGGCATCGCCCAGTACAGCAACCCACTGCCCCACGTTCTTATCCTGACCGCGATCGTCGTTGGCGTGGCGACGACAGCGCTCGGACTGGCGCTTGTCGTACGTATCCGTGATGCCTACGGGACTGTCGAAGACGACGAGATCGAGGCGCAGGAGAATGAACGTTGATCGTCGACCAGATTCCTGCCCTCCAAGTGGTTCTGGCGCTGTTGGCGGCGCCTATGTGTTTGATCCTGCGTCGCCCCCGGGTTGCGTGGTTGGTTGCGTTGATCGTGACCTGGGCGTCGCTGGCGATGGCCCTGATCCTGCTGTTTTCCACGCTCAAGTCCGGACCGATCTCGTACCTGCTCGGCGACTGGGAGGCGCCGTGGGGGATCGAGTACCGCATCGACATGGTCAACGCCTTCCTGCTGGTCATCGTCACCACCATCGGCTCGGTCGTCATTCCCTACGCCCACGTCAGCGTCGAGGCCGAGGTGCCGGCGGCGCGCGTCTACCTTTTTTATTGCATGTACCTGCTCAACCTCGCCGGCCTGCTCGGCATCGTGATCACCGGCGACGTTTTCAACCTGTTCGTGTTCCTCGAGATTTCGTCGCTGTCGTCGTACGTACTGATCAGCCTCGGCAAGGACCGCCGCGCCCTGACTGCCGCCTACCGGTACCTGGTAATGGGCACCATCGGCGCCACTTTCTACGTCATCGGCGTCGGCCTGATGTACATGATGACCGGTACCCTCAACATGGTCGATCTGGCGGTGTTGATGCCGGCGGTCATCGACACCCGCACCATCCACGCGGCGTTGGCGTTCCTGACCGTGGGCTTGAGCCTGAAGCTGGCGCTGTTCCCGCTCCACGTATGGCTGCCCAACGCCTACACCTACGCGCCGTCGGCGGTCAGCGCGTTCCTGGCGGCGACCGGCACCAAGGTCGCCGTCTACGCCCTGCTGCGCATCGTGTTTACGGTGTTCGGCGAGATCGACGTCCTGAGCTTCCCGGGCGTCCAGGAAGTGCTGCTGACGTTGGCCGCCGCAGCGATGATCGGCGCTTCGGCGGTCGCCATCCATCAGGACAACGTCAAGCGCGTTCTAGCCTACTCATCGCTCGCCCAGATCGGCTATATGGTCATCGGCATCGGCATGGAATCGGCGACCGGGCTGGCCGGCAGCATCGTGCACCTGTTCAATCATGCGCTGATGAAGGGCGGCTTGTTCATGGCGCTCGGCTGCGTGTTCCTGCGGGTCGGCTCGGTGCAGCTCGCCGACATGAAGGGGTTGGCGAAGCGGATGCCGCTGACCATGGCCGCGTTCGTCGCCGGCGGGTTGAGCCTGATCGGGGTGCCGTTGTCGGTCGGCTTCATCTCCAAGTGGTACCTTGTGCAGGGCGCGCTGGAGAAAGGCTGGTGGCCGGCCGTGGTGGTCATCCTGGTCAGTTCGATCCTGGCCATCATTTACATCTGGCGCATCGTCGAGGTCGCCTATTTCCACGAGCGCCCCAAGGATTCGCCCACGGTCAAGGAAGCACCGGCGTCGATGCTGGTGCCGCTGTGGATCATGATCGGCGCCTGCTATTACTTCGGCATCGACGCCACGCGCACTCTCGACGTCGCCGTCGGCGCCGCCGAGACGCTGCTGGGAGGACTACGATGACTCCCGAGAACGCGATGCTGCTATGCCTCGTCGTACCGTTTGCCAGCGCGCTTTTGGTCGTCGTCACCGGCGCGCTTCCCGACCTGCGCGAGACGGTGACGCTGATCACCGCCGGGTTCCTGTTCTATCTGGTGGCCAGCATCTATCCGGTGGTCGCCGCGGGTGGCAGTCCATCTTCGACGCCGCTGGAGATGCTGCCGGGGCTCGGCGTCACGTTCACCGTCGAACCGCTGGGCATGCTGTTCGCCGGCATCGCCAGCTTCCTATGGATCGTCACCTCGGTCTATTCGATCGGCTACATGCGCGGCCACCACGAGAAAAACCAGACCCGCTACTACGCCTACTTCGCTGTCGCCATCGGCAGCGCGGTGGGCGTGGCGTTTTCTGGCAACCTATTAACGTTGTTCATCTTTTACGAAATCCTGACGCTCTCGACCTTCCCGCTCGTGACCCACCACGGCAGCGAGGAAGCAAAACGCGCCGGCCGCGTCTACCTGGGTTTGCTGCTCGGAACCTCGATCGCCTTTCTACTGTTTGCCATCATCTGGACGTGGGTGATCGCAGATTCCCTCGACTTCGTCACCGGCGGACTGCTGGCCGGCAAGATTCACGGGCCGATGGTCGGCGTTCTGCTGGCGCTTTACGTCTTCGGTATCGGCAAGGCGGCGGTGATGCCGTTCCACCGCTGGCTGCCGGCGGCGATGGTGGCGCCGACACCGGTCAGCGCGCTGCTCCACGCCGTCGCCGTAGTCAAGGCCGGCGTGTTCGCCGTCGTCAAGGTGGTGGTTTACGTGTTCGGCGTCGACGCGTTGGCCAGCGAGGCATCGGCCGGCTGGCTACTGTACGTCGCCGCGTTCACCATCATCGTCGCCTCGGTAATTGCGTTGCGCTCGGACAACCTGAAGCGCCGACTCGCTTACTCCACCGTTAGCCAGCTCTCCTACGTAGTGATCGCTGCCGCCATCCTGGCACCGATATCGGTGATCGGGGCGATGTTCCACATCGCCGCCCACGCGTTCGCCAAGATCACGTTGTTCTTCGCCGCCGGCTCGATCCTGGTGGCCAGCCACAAGACACTGGTCAGCGAGCTCGACGGCATCGGCCGGCGCATGCCGTGGACCATGGGCGCCTTCTTCGTCGGCGCACTGAGCATGGTCGGGGTGCCGCCGACGGCCGGCTTCGTCAGCAAGTGGTATATTCTGCAGGGCGCCTTCCAGGCCGACCAGATGATGGCGGTCGCGGTGATCGTCCTCAGCACGCTGCTGAACGCCGGTTATTTCCTTCCCATAGTCTATGCCGCCTTCTTCCGCCAGGAGCGTCGACCAAAGAACAGGCGCAAGCGTCGCAGCGCCGGCGCTGCGTCCGCCGATCATGCCCCCGATCCCGACCACGGCGAAGCGCCGCCGAGCGTGGTGGCACCGCTGGTATTGACGGCGGTGGCGACAGTATTGCTGTTCCTTTATCCGGACACGGTACTCGGCCTCGCCCGGCAGGTGGCGGGAGTGTCGCCATGAATGCCAAGGCCGCCAGGAAACGACCGCGCAAGAAGCTCCACTGGCTAGTGCGGCCGGAGATCACCCGCCGCCTGTGGCAGTGGGGCCTCGGCGTTCTGGCGGTAATGACGTTGCTCGACCTCGTCATCGCGGCGACTCCGCATTACGGCATCGACGGCACCTTCGGATTCTACGCCTGGTACGGGCTCGCCTCCTGTGCCGCCATGATCGTCGTCGCCAAGGGCCTCGGCTATTTCCTCAAGCGGCCGGACGCCTATTACGGGGATGACCGCGAATGATCGTCACCTTCCCGCCCGCCCTGATCCTGGTCCTCGGCGCCGTCGCGGTGCCGTTCCTGAAGAGCGGCCCCCGCGCCGTCTGGCTGCTAGCGTTGCCGCTGGTGGTGCTCGTCCTGGTGTGGACCGTGCCTGACGGGCCGGTGCAGACCGCCCGCTACCTCGACTACGAGCTGGTGCTGCTGCAGGGCACCAAGCTCGGCCGACTGTTTGCCAGCATTTTCGCCGTCATGGCCTTCGCCGGCGCGCTGTTTGCCCTCAACCAGCGCCGGCTCATTGAGCTCGCGGCCGCGCAGCTTTACGCCGGCAGCGCCGTCGGCGTCGCCATGGCCGGCGATCTGGTGACGGTGTTCGTGTTCTGGGAGCTGATGGCCGTCGGCTCGTCGCTGATCATCTGGTCGGCGCGTTCGCCCGCCGCTTACCGGGCGTCCATGCGCTACATCATGATCCATTTCCTCGGCGGCGTGCTGCTGATGACCGGCATCGTCGCCCACGTCATCGACGTTGGCTCGATCGCCTTCGGCCCGATGCAGCCGAAGACGCTCGGAACTTGGCTGATCCTGATCGGGTTCCTGGTCAACGCCGGGGCGCCGCCGCTGTCGGCGTGGATACCCGACGCCTACCCCGAGGCGTCGTGGAGCGGCACCGTGTTCCTGTCGGCGTTCACTACCAAGGCCGCCGTCTACGTGCTGATCGCCGGCTTTGCCGGGGCCAAGGTCCTAGTGTTTCTCGGCCTCTATATGATCTTCTATGGCATCATCTACGCGCTGCTCGAGAACGACGCGCGGCGCATCCTCGCCTACAGCATCGTCAATCAGGTCGGATTCATGGTCACCGGCGTCGGCATCGGCACCGAAATGGCGCTCAACGGCTCCGCCTCGCACGCCTTCACCCACATCATCTACAAGGCGTTGCTGCTGATGTCGGCGGGCTCGGTCCTCTACATGACCGGCAAGCGAAAGTGCTCGGACCTGGGCGGCCTGTTCCAGAGCATGCCGGTGACGACCCTGTGCGGGATCATCGGCGCGCTCTCCATCTCGTCGTTCCCGCTGACGTCAGGGTTCGTCAGCAAGTCGATGATCTCGGAGGCCGCCCTCGACCAGCACTTGGCGCTCGTCTGGTTCCTGCTGGCCGCCGCCTCGGCCGGGGTGTTCTTGCACGCCGGCATCAAGTTCCCGTGGTTCGTGTTCTTTCAAAAGGACTCTGGGCTGAGGCCCGCCGACCCGCCGTGGAACATGCGTTGGGCGATGGCATTGTTCGCCTTCCTGTGCATCGCCATCGGCGTCGCGCCGGGGCCGCTCTACGCCATCCTGCCGTTCCCGGTAGCGTTCGAGCCGTATACCTCGGCGCACGTGGTCAATATGCTTCAGCTGTTGCTGTTCGCGGGGCTGTCGTTCTTCCTAATGCTGCCGATGATGCAGCGAACGCTGACCATCAGCCTGGACTGGGATTGGTTCTATCGCCGCCTCGGCAACCGGCTGGTAGCGGCGGCTGTCGACGGCGTTGCCCGCCTCCGCGACCGGCTCGAAGCCGCCGCCAAGGGCCTGCTCGACCGCTTCCTGGCGCTGGTGGTGCGCTACCACGGCCCGGACGGCGTGATGGCCAAGACGATCACCGCCGGCGACATGGTGCTGTGGGCGATCGTGCTGCTTGCCGTTTATCTACTGGTCTATTTCGTCTAGGCCGCCGGCGTCATGGCGAAGAAACCCGCCAGCAAAGACCGCGGCATGCGGAAGAGCCTCACCCATTACGGCGACGCCGGGTTCTCGCTCTACCTGCGCAAGGCGTTCATCAAGGCGATGGGCTATTCCGACGACGCGCTCAGGCGCCCGATCGTCGGCATCACCGACACGTTCAGCGCCTACAACCCCTGCCACCGCACGGTGCCCGAGATCGTCGAGGCGGTGAAGCGCGGCGTCCTGCTGGCCGGCGGGCTGCCGATGCAGTTCCCGACCATCTCGCTGCACGAATCCTTCGCCCACCCGACCTCGATGTTCCTGCGCAACCTGATGTCGATGGACGTCGAGGAGATGATCCGCGCCCAGCCGATGGACGCCGTGGTGCTGATCGGCGGCTGCGACAAGACGGTGCCGGCGCTGCTGATGGGCGCCTCTAGCGCCCGCGTGCCGGCGATCCTGACCGTCACCGGGCCGATGCTGACCGGCAGCCACAAGGGCGAGCGGCTCGGCGCCTGCACCGACTGCCGGCGCCTGTGGGGCATGCACCGGGCCGGCGCCATCGGCGCCGACGAGGTCGACCAGATCACCAACAGCCTGATGCCGACCGCCGGCACCTGCGGCGTCATGGGCACCGCCAGCACCATGGCACTGATGACGGAGGCGCTTGGCATGATGTTGCCGGGGGGCGCCGCTATTCCTGCCGTGCTCGCCGACCGGCTCCGCCACGCCGAAGCCACCGGCGGCCGCGCCGTGGCGATGGCCGACGAGGGCCTGATGCCGGACAAGATTATGACCGCGAAGGCGTTCGCCAACGCGCTGCGCGTGCTGCTGGCGATCGGCGGCTCGACCAACGGCCTGATCCACATCACCGCCGTCGCCGGCCGGCTCGGCATCGCCGTCGACCTCGCCGCCTTCGACCGCATGGGCGCCAGGACGCCGGTGCTGGTCGACCTCAAGCCCTCCGGCAAGCACTACATGGAAGACCTGTACAAGGCCGGCGGGCTGGCGCCGGTGCTGCGCGAACTGCGCAAGAAGAAGATGCTCAACCTCAACTGCCTGACCGTCACCGGCCGCACCCTCGGCGAGGACATCGACGCCTTGCCGCCGCCGTGGCCGCAGGACGTTGTGCGCCCGGCGGAGAAGCCGTTGACCAGGGAGGGCGGCATGGCGGTATTGAGAGGCAATCTCGCCCCCGGCACGGCGATTATCAAGCAATCGGCGGCGTCGCCGAAGCTGATGAAGCACACCGGCCGCGCCGTGGTGTTCGACGGTCTCGAGGACCTAGCGAGGCGCATCGACAGCCCCGACCTCGACGTGCGGCCCGACGACGTGCTGGTGCTAAAAAACGCCGGCCCCATCGGTGCCCCCGGGATGCCGGAGGCCGGTTATATCCCGCTGCCGAAGAAGCTGGCGGCCAAGGGCGTCAAGGACATGGTGCGGATTTCCGACGCGCGGATGAGCGGCACCGCGTTCGGCACCATCGTGCTGCACGTGTCACCGGAAGCCGCCGTCGGCGGGCCGCTGGCGCTGGTCGAGGACGGCGACGAGATCCGCCTCGACGTGGCGAAGCGCAGCCTCGAACTCGGGGTATCGGCGGCCGAACTCAAGAAGCGACGCGCCCGTTTAAAGCCACCCCGCCACGCCGGCGCCGAGCGCGGCTACCTCAACCTCTATCTCGACCACATCACCCAGGCCGACCAGGGCTGCGATTTCGATTTCCTGAGAAAGAGAAAGGCCACGGCGAAGACGCCTTAGCCTGATATCCCACCCTACCCGTCGCCGGTGTCAGCCGCCGAGGAACAAGCGCCCGACCTGCGGGTTCTCAAGGAGCTCGTCGCCGGTGCCGGCGATCGCCGTCTCGCCCGACACCAGCACGTAGCCGATGTCGGCGAATTCGAGGCCTTTCTTGGCGTTCTGCTCGACCATGATGATGGTCTTACCCTCGGTGTTCTGCAGATCATCGAGGATCTCGAACACCATGTCGATGAACCGCGGCTCGAGGCCGATGGAGGGCTCGTCGACCAGCAGCACTTCCGGCTCCATCACCAGCGCGCGGGAGATTTCCAAGAGCCGTCGTTCGCCACCCGACAATACTTTGGCCTGGTTCTTCCGGCGTTCGGCCAGCCGCGGGTATTTGGCGAAGATCTTTTCCGCCTTTTCCTTGGCCTGTTCGGGCTTGTCCATCAGATAGCCGCCCATCCACAGGTTCTCCTCGACCGTCATCGCCGGGAACACCGACTTGTCCTGGAGGATATAGGCGATGCCGGCATCCCTCAGCTTCTCGCTTGCCGATTTCTTGGTGATGTCGATCTTGTCGGTGCCGTCGCCGATCAGGATGCGGCCGCTGAAGATGTTGGTGAAACCGAAGATCGAATGCAGGATAGTCGACTTGCCAGCGCCGTTGGGGCCGATCAGGCACAGCGACTGCTTGCGCGCCACCTGCAGGTTGAAGTTGTGCAGGATCTCCATCTTGCCGTAGCCGGCGCGGAGGTTTTCGATCACCACGTACGGGGCGTTGTTGGCCAGCGCCGCCACCTTCTCCAGCGGCACGGCTTCGGCCATCTCCTTGGCCTGGCGGGTGACCTCGTCGACCGAGATCACCGCCTCGGTGTCGATGGCGTGATGGCCGACCGCCCTCTTCCGCGTCGTCGTTTTTCCGTCCTTCGCGGCCATCGTTATTCGTCCACCATGTAATGGCCGCCGAGATAGGCGTTGATGACGCGCTCGTCGTTCTGGATCTCGTCCGGCGTGCCGTGGGCGAGAAGGCGGCCGTTGGCGAGGCAATAGATGTTGTCGGCCAAGCTCATGATGACCGGCATGTTGTGCTCGATCACGAACAGGGTAACGCCGAGCTCGGTGGCGGCCCGGCGCAGGCGGTCGATCAGTCCGTTGATCAGCGTCGGGTTAATGCCGGCCGTCGGCTCGTCCAGCAGCAGCACCTTCGGCTCGTTCATCAGCGCCATGGCGAACTCCAGTAGCTTCTGCTGGCCGAACGACAGGTTGCCGGCGATCAGCTTGCGCTTGGAATAGAGGCCGACGAAGTCGAGGAGCTGCTCGGCCCGGTCCGTCACCTCGGGCGGATATAGGGCGAACATGTCGCGGTAGGTCTGGTGCCGGTGCGGTACCGAAATCAGCATGTTGTCGACGCAATTCATCTTCGAATAGATGCGGGTCTGCTGGAAGGTGCGTAAAAGCCCGCGGCGGGCGATCTGTTGGACCTGCAGGTCGGAAATCTCCACGTCCTCGAACTTGATCGAGCCGCCGTCGATCGGATGAAAGCCGACGATGGAATTGAACAGCGTCGTCTTGCCGGACCCGTTGGGGCCGATCAGGCCGGTGACGCGCCCGGCCGGCACGTCGAGGCTGATCCGGTTGTTGGCGACGACGCCGCCGAACGCCTTGGTGACTTCCCTGACCTCGATCATCGCCGTCATTGCGCGGCCTCGCTGCGGCGGGGCTTGTCATCCAGCTCCGGACCGCTCGCCGCCAGCTTGTCATCGACGACGATGCCGAACTTCTCGGGCCACTTCTCTTGTATCCAGCCGACGACCCCCTGCTGGAAGAACACCACCAGGATGATGATCAAGGCGCCCAGCGCCACCCACTGCCAACCCAGCATGTAGGTCCAGGTGACCTCCTTGAAGGCGTGGAACAGCGTCGCGCCAATGACCGGACCCCACAGCGTGCCCTTGCCGCCAAGCAAACACATAACCACCATGAAGATGCCGAAGGTAACGGTCGGGAACGCCACCTCCAGGGGCTCGATGAAGCCGATCATGTTGCCGAACAACGCCCCCGATATGCCGAGGAAGAACGCCGAAATCGCCCAGCCGATGGTCTTGTAGCGGTTGGTGTGGATGCCCATGCCCTCGGCCTTCGCCTCGTCGTCGCGGATGGCGTTGATGGCCAGCCCGAAGCGGCCGGAATAGACCTTCTTGAGGGTGAAGAAGGTGATCGCTGCCATGATGAAGCAAAGCCCGTAGAAGAACAGCGCCCGCTCGTCCGGCTCGCCGGGATAGACCGGCAACGCCACGCCGCCGCCGCCACCCACGTACTGCCAGGCGCCAGTGAGTTCGCCTGCCGCCAGCGCAACGCCGAGGGTACCAATGGCGAAATACGGGCCGCGCAACCCGAACACGATCCACCCGAAGATCGCCGCGAACACGGTGTTCAACAGCGCCGCGGCGATGACCCCGAGGGCCAGGCCGGTAAAGTATTCCGGCGCCGAGATGTCGACCTTGATCTCGCCCGAAGCCGCGGTGTACTCGGCGACGTCGTAGTAAAGCCCGATCTGGATGATGGCGCAGATGTACATGCCGGCGCCGAAGAAGAAGATGTTGCCGAGCGAGTTGTACCCCATCTGCCCGCCCAACATGTCCCAGGTGAGCGCGAACAGGATCATCACCCACAGCACCGTGAACTGGAACGTGTAGTCGGGGAACACCAGCGGCGCCGCGACCGACGCCGCCAGGATGCCGCCGTAGAGAACGACCGGGTTCCTGACCAGGTTCACTGGACCGCCTGCCGGTGTCGGCTGTACTGGATCTGGCGCCAGACGAGGACGGCGACCAGCATCCCGACCACCGTAAACTGCTGCAATTCGGCGCCGAACGTGAAGCCGGCGTACAACTCGGCCACGCCGAGGCCGAGCCCGGCCATGATCACGCCCGGCAGGTTGCCCAGCCCGGCGGCGGTGACGATGACAAACGAGCGAATCGAATGGGCGATGCCGAAGAACGGCTGTATCACCCAGATCATCGAGATCAGCACGCCAGCGGCGCCGCAGATGGCCGAATTGAGCGAGAAGGTGAACGCGTAGACCCGGTCGGTGTCGACGCCCATCACCTTCGCCGCCCGCGGATCCTGGGCGGTGGCCCGGATCGCCTGGCCCATGCGGCTGTATTTCATGAACACCACCACCAACGCCGCGAGCACGGCGGCCAGGCACAACGAGACGAACTTGATGGTCGCCACCGTAACCAAGCCACCCAACGAGTGGATATCGAAACCGGACTCGGCGACCTGTACCTCCGGCCCGAACATCTGGTTCAACAGCTGCGCCATCACCAGCGCCAGCCCGAACGTCGCCAACAGCGACGTGAACAGATCCCTGCCGATGACGCGTCGGATGACGGTGACGTAAACCAACCAGCCGAACCCGAACATCACCACGATCACCAGCGGCATGCTGAGGATCGGATGGATGGCGGGAGTCACCCAGTCGACCAATTTGATGCCGGTGCCCGGGATTCCGATCTCGACGTGGCGGGGATTCGACAGCCACCACGCGAGGTAGCCGCCGGTGATCACGAAATCGCCCTGGGCCAGGTTCTTGACGTTCATCACGCCCCACACCAATGCCAGCCCATAGGCGGCAAGGGCGAAAATGGCGCCGACGAAAATCCCGTCCAGCAACAGCTGCACGTTCAGGAGCGGTGCCTGGAAAAGCAGGCCGATGTTGTCGAGCATCGCGTGATCCCCTGTTACGATATCCCCGCAGTGGCCTTTTTAATGCAGCACCGCCCCCGCCCGGAGGCGGAGGCGGTTCTTGCACGCTCTTGTTAGTGCGTGTTCGGCTTCGTCCGCATTAGTACATGGCTTTCCGCGGCCAATCGAGCTTATGGGACGCCCACTTGGACGGCGCCACCACGTTCAGCTTACCGTCCTGAATTTGGCGGAGAACCATCGGCTTGGCGATGTTGTTGCCTGCCTTGGCGAACTTGATCGCGCCATAGAAGGTTTGCATGTCCGTCGCCGCTAGGGCGTCGCGCACTTTCTCGGTGTCGAACGACTGCGCGCGCTCGAAGGCGTCCTTCCACACCAGCACCGCGGCGGTAGCCTGGGCGGACTGGTACGGAACGTTCTTGTAGCCCGCGAAAGTCGCCTTGAACGTCTTGTCGTAGTCCATGGCCGTGCCGAAGTACTTGTCCTTGTAGCTCAGCGTCTCCGCCCATTGGGTCGGACACAGGATGCCGTTGGCCGCCGGGCCGAACTTGTCGATCAGTTTCGCCGCCTCGCAATGCGTGATGGCAACCATCGGCACGTCGATCTTCAGCTCCTTGAGTTGGCGGGCAGCCGTGGCGGCGCCTTTCTCGTGTCCCGAAATGACCAGGATGTCCGGCTTCGTCGCCTTGACCTTGGTCAGCGTCGCCGCCATATCGCTGAGATCGCGCGGCAGCTTGTCGTCGATGACGACCTTCATGTTGAACTTCTTGGTGTCGTCGACGACGCCGGCGCGCACGTCGAGCGAGAACGGATCGTTCTCGAACGCCATTGCCACCTTCAGGTCAGACGGCTTGCGGCCGTTCTTTTCCGCAAGCTCGGCCGCCAGTGCGATGGCGCTAGTCAGATACAACTCCGACGTCGAAATGACGCAGAATATGTACTTGTATCCCTGCGTGAACAGCGAGCGCGCCGCGCCTTCCGCCTCGACCATCGGGATCTTGTACTTCTCGGTGATCGGGGCCATCGCCTTGGTGGTCGCGGAGCTGTATGGCCCGAGCATGTACTTGATGCCGTCCTGGTTGATCAGGCGCTCGGCCAGCTGGGCGGTACGCAACGGCGTCGATTCGTCGTCGTAGTAGATGATCTTCATCTTGTAGGCCTTGCCGCCGACCTTGACGCCGCCCATTTCGTTGATGCGCTTGACTCCCAGGTTGTAGCCGTTCTTGGCATTGATTCCGTTGGCTGAATACTTGCCGGTGAACGAAATAGGCGAGCCGAGGATGATCTCGTCGCCCTCGACCTTGGCGCCCGCCGGGGTGGCGAAAATCAGCCCCGCCGCGGCGACGCCGAACGCCAGAGCGCCGACAAATTTGGAATGAATCGACATGCAGGTGTCCTCCCTTGTTTATGTCTCGTTCGCGATCCCCGCCGGCTGGCCTGTTTGTTTCCCCAACCAAGCAAAGATGGTGATCTCGAATGGCGATCATATCTTAGTCGGCGTTATTCGCAACATGAAGGGAATTCCGCCACAACATGGCATCTTTGGCCCGGTCGTTGCGGGAATTTACTCCCAGCCCCGCGACGTCACATCGTCGTCGTGGCCGATGTCACAATGCGAATTATTTTTTGAAAGCCGGCTTGGTGCCCGGAACCCACGCCTTGACCGTCACCGGTTTGCCGCTTTGCGTGCGCAGCATCTTCGGCTTCACCACCTGCTGTACGCCGGGTGTCTGCTCTGCGCGGGCGAACGACAGGTGCATCGCGTCGAGCGTGATCTCGGCCTTGTGGCCGCGCTTGAAAGCTTGCTTGTACGCCGTCGTCTCCCTGACCATGCGCGCCAGCCGATCGGTGGAATGATGGCCGAAGCGCCGCCAGATGCCGTCCAAGAACGTCTCGACTTCGTGCGGCAGGAACAGCCGCGCGTCGACGTCCGGACGGCCCTTAGAGAACGCCACATAGATGTTCGGCTCGATCGGCCCCCGCTCGTCGGCGACGAAAACTGCCGGCATCAGCTTGCGCCCGTTGTAGGCAACGCAATAGTACGCCTGCGCGATAAACAGCAATTGCTGGAGCTTCTGCGGCTGCAGGTATTCGTTCTCGTTCAACGCGGTGTCCGCGAACCAGAACGCGATATCGAAGGCGTTGTCCACATCGGCCGGCATCGCGATCCTCGAGGTCAGTGACGGGACATCCCGGGACGCGGCTCGGTCATGTCGCGGAACCGCGTTCCGCGTCCGCAGCGAACCATAGTATGTAAAGGATAACGAAAAATAAAGGCTGGCCGGCGCGGCCGATCGACGATCAGGCGACGATATCGACTGTTTCGCGCGCCATTTCCTCGGCGACGCGCACGGTCGCCGCGGAGGCCCGATAAGCGTTCTCGGCCAGGATCAGGCGGCTGAATTCCATCGCCACGTCGACGTCGCCCGTCCCGAAACCCGTCTCGAATACCTGCGCTTGAACGCCACCAAGCGCCGAGCCGGCGGTGACGATCGAACTCGTCCGCACCTCGCCGGCTTTGAAGCCCGGCGTATTCTGGTTGACGATGTTGTTGGCCGCGACACCGGCCCTAAGCGCATTGGCTTGCAGGCCGGAGATCGCGATCGCCAGCGGTCCATCGACGCTCATGGAGGATTCTCTATCACGGCCGCGGAATTCCTGCGGTGACGGTGGTCACAACGCCTGGCGCCGGCCGGTCACGAATGCGGACAATAAAAATGGCGCCTGGCGCCCCGACGTCATCGTCGCCCGTCGGTGATCACAGGACCAAGCTAACGGACGTTCCCAGGATGTTGCTAGTGCCGGTCACCACTTTGGCGTTGTTCTCGTAGATTTCGATCGCCTTGGAAACCAGCCCGCCGAATCGCGTCGAGCGGATGTTGCCGGTGCCGCCGCTGCCGAACAGCTGGTCGCCGGATTCGAGGATCGCCGCGAACGTCTGGCTCGGCGCCGTGAAAACACCCGGGGTGTTCTGGCGTGAACGGCGTTGGGTATCGCGATCAAACGATGGACGGCCTTCCTCGGTGTACCCGAACGACGCCGGGTTGAAGGACGGGCCGGCGCCGGCGAATAGCTGCTCGACGCTGGGGCTGGACGAGGCCACGCGCGTCGGCGGTCCCGCCCGTGTCGGCGTGACACTGGCCGGCGCAAACGCGGCGGCTGCCTTCGGTACCATAGCCATTTTTTAACCCACCGTGGGGACACGCAAATACGCCGAGCAAGCGCACTTCCGGCCCACTTACACTTCGACAGTGTAGAATTAATACCGAGTATGGTGAAAGTCAAGGTCAAATACCCGTCGCCGGCGTCGGGTTAACAGCGCTTTCTTATTTTAGTTCAGTGAGTTAGAGACAAAGGTCTGTATTACTTGACGTTAACCATGCGGCCCACGAAGGCGATCACCATCGCCGCCAGCCCGTGATTGTGAAGATCGTTGTGGCCGGCGGCGACGATCCAGTGGCTCTCCTTCGGCGGGCGGGCGGCTTGGAACAGTCTCTTCCCCAACTCAACCGGTATCACGTTGTCGCCCTCCCCATGGGCGACGAACAGCGGCGCCCGGATGCCGCCGATCTTGGCGATCGAATCGAAGCGGTCCTTGACCAGGGTACGCGCCGGGAGGAACGGATAGTGGGCGGCCGCCGCGTCGCCCAAAGTGGTGTAAGGCGATTCGAGGACGACGGCGCCGACCGGCGTTTTCGCCGCCTGCTCCTCCGCCAGTTGCACGGCGATCCCGCTGCCGAGCGATTCCCCGTAAAGCACCCAGCGCCCCGGGCCGACGCCTTCGCGCGCCAGGAACGCCAACTGCGCGCGGCCGTCGGCGTACAGCCCCTCCTCGTTCGGGTCGCCGGGATTGCCGCCGTAGCCGCGATAGCCGGCCAGCAGCAGCCCAAATCCGGCGTCGAGATACGGCCGCGCCTTGTAGCTGCGGTCGGCGATGTTGCCGGCGTTGCCTTGGAAATAGACGATGGTGGGCTGACCTTCCCGCGCCGGCCGATACCAGGACACGAGCTTGATGCCGTCGGCGGCGGTGAGTTCGACGGGACGCATTTCCGGCACGCCGCTGGCCGCCGGCGAACGCATTTCATGCCCCGGATGATAGATGAGATCGCGTTGGATCAGGTACAGCGCGCCGACCAGGGCCGTGTAGACCCCGACCACGACAGCGATGACATTGATCATAAAGCGCCGTCCATCCACCGGCTGCGCCTTATCCGCTCGTCGCCGGGACCTCAGCTAAAATCGTCGGTGATGACTTTCCAGCTGCCGTCGGCCTGCTGGCATCCGATGCCGCCACCGGAGCGGACGCCATCGGTGAACGCCACGGTGGAGCGATACTGGCGGCATTGCTGACCCTGGGCGTTGCGGTACGACTGCGTGGCCCTGAAGATCCCGGAATTGCCGGTTTCCGGATTGCTCCATTCGACGACCTGGCCGTCGCCCGCCGAGGCCAGCCCCTTCTGGGTGGTGTCGTCGTAGGCCCTGCGGTCGGTGCCCATCAGCGCCCGTGTCGTCATGTAGCCGGCGGTGCCGCCGACCAGGGTGCCGGCGGTGGCGAACAGCGAATTCATCAGCAGCCCGCCGCCGAACTGGTAGCCGACGATGCCGCCGATAGCAGCGCCCGCGGCGGTGCCGAGCATTTCCTCGCGGTTCATCTGGACGTTGGCGCATCCCCCCAGCGCCAAGATCAGGACGATCGAAGTAACTTTTTTCACGGCTGTCTCCTTTCTGGGAACTTTCGACGGTCGATCAAGTAAACCCGACGTCAATTACCGCGAACGCAAGCGTAAACAGCGGCCATCGGCGTAGACAGCGGACATTGATCAAGCGACTGACGTAGAAATTCCGCTTTTTTGTTGAACCTTGCACATTCTGCACTGGCCATATTGGCAACAATCTCCGGTTTTGTCCCATATTTATTGTAACATATTATAACTGAATCAATATTTAACGGCTCCTTGGCGAAAGTCGGCAACTCTCTGTTGAATTCGCCCTCGCGATGGATGTAGGGCGGAGGCGCGGCGCACCCCGTGGTCAGCAGGACCGCCGACAGCGCAACCACCAGGAACGCGGGCCGCAATCGTCGCATAAGGCCTCTATACCGCCTTTCCGAAGACCGGACAATCGCCCCGCCCCCGTTCACTCCGGCGCTTCCTCATCGAGCGAAAACAGCTTGGCGTTGCCGCCCGCGGCGGCGGTGTTGACGCTTAACGTCCGCTCGACGGCGAACCGGTGCAGGTAGTGCGGGCCGCCGGCCTTCGGTCCGGTGCCCGACAGCCCCTCGCCGCCGAATGGGTGCGCGCCGACTACGGCGCCGACCATGTTGCGGTTGACGTAGGTGTTGCCGACGCGCATCCGCCGGTAGACGTCGTGCTGGGTCGTATCGACGCGGCTTTGGATGCCGAGTGTCAGGCCGTAGCCGGTGGCGTTGACCTGCGCGATCTGGTCGGCGAGGCGCGCCGACGGATAGCGGATTACGTGCAGGATCGGGCCGAACACCTCGCGCTCGAGCGGCGCCAGGCTGTCGATCTCGAAGATCCGCGGCGCGAAGAACGTGCCGTGGGCGAGCGATGCCGGCACCTCGGCTCTGTATAGCGTCCGTCCCGCGGTCGTCATGCGTTCGGCGTGCGCCTCGAGAGTCTCGAGCGACGCCTCGTCGATCACCGGGCCGACATCGGTGGCGAGCTCGCCCGGATCGCCGAGCCTCAGCTCCGCCGTCGCGCCGACCAGCATCTCCAAGACCCGATCCGCGATTTCCTCCTGCAGAAAAAGCACCCGCAATGCCGAGCACCGCTGGCCGGTGCTGCGGAAGGCCGAGGTAACGGCGTCGGCGACAACCTGCTCCGGCAGCGCCGTGGAATCGACGAACATCGCGTTCTGGCCACCGGTCTCGGCGATCAGCGGCACGATCGGCCCCGGCCGCACGGCGAGCGCGCGGTTGATCAGGCGCGCCGTCTCCACCGATCCGGTGAAGGCGACGCCGGCGATTTTAGGATGTGCGACCAGCTTTGCTCCGACCGCCGGCCCGTCGCCGGGCAGCAGGTGCAGGGCGTCCGCCGGCACGCCGGCGTCGTGGAGAATTCCCGTCGCCGCGGCGGCGATCAGCGGCGTCTGTTCGGCCGGCTTGGCGATCACGGCATTGCCGGCGGCCAGTGCCGCCGCCGCCTGGCCGACAAAAATCGCCAGCGGGAAGTTCCACGGGCTGATGCAGGCGAACACGCCGCGGCCGCGCAGCTCGAGCTGGTTGTGCTCGCCGGTCGGCCCCGGCATCGTCGTCGGGCCTGAGAAGTCGGCGCGGGCGCGCGCCGCGTAATAGCGGCAGAAGTCCTCGGCCTCGCGCACCTCGGCGAGCGAGTCGGGCAGCGTCTTGCCGCCCTCGCGCACCAACAGCCGCACCAGTTCCACCCGCCGCCCGGCCAGCGTCGCGCCGGCGCGCTCCAGCGCCGCCGCGCGCTCCTCCGCCGGCACCGCGTCCCACGCCGGCGCTGCCGCGGCCGCCGCGGTGACCGCGCGCTCGATGTCGGCCGGGGTCGCCTCGACGACGGTTCCCACCTGCCGGCGGCGGTCGGCGGGATCCAGCACCGGCCGTTCGTCGCCACCGTCGTTGCCGCCGGGGATGGGCGCCGCCCGCCGTGACCCTTCGGCCGCTTGCATGGTGGCGGCGAACGCGCGCAATGCCGCCGGGTCGCCGAGGTCGAGGCCGCGAGAATTCTCGCGCTCGTCGCCGAACAGCCGCGCTGGCAACGGAATCCGCGGATGCGGCTTGGCGCCGACACGCGCCGTCCGCTCGCAGGGATCGGCGATGATGTCGTCGACCGGCGCCGCCTTGTCGACGATGCGGTTGACGAACGAGGTGTTGGCGCCGTTCTCGAGCAGCCGGCGCACCAAATAGGCGAGCAGATCCTCGTGCGAGCCGATCGGCGCGTAGATGCGGGTGGCGACGCGGCCGGGCCCGGTGACGCCGCGCTCGACGATCAGCTCGTGCAGCGCCTCGCCCATGCCGTGTAGGCGCTGGAACTCGAAGTCGGAGTAATTTCCGACCAATTCCAGCACCGTCGCCAGGGTCTGTGCGTTGTGAGTGGCGAACTGCGGGAAGAAGACGTCGGTCAGCGACAGGATCTTCCTGGCACACGCCTGATAGGAAAGGTCAGTGAATGCCTTGCGGGTATAGACCGGGTAGCCGTCGAGCCCCTGCTCCTGGGCGCGCTTGATCTCAGTGTCCCAATAGGCGCCCTTAACCAGCCTGAGCATCAGCCGCCGCCGGTGCCGGCGCGCCACGTCGGCGAGCCAGTCGATGACCGCCGGCGTGCGCTTCGAGTACGCCTGCACCGCCAACCCCAGCCCGTTCCAGCCGGCCAGCCGGGGATCGCCCGCTACCGCCTCGACGATGTCGAGAGACAGGTCCAGGCGGTCTGCCTCCTCGGCGTCGAGGCAGAAGCCGATGTCGTGGGTTTTCGCCGCGGCCGCCAGCTCGACCAGGCGCGGCACCAGCTCCGCCATCACGCGCCCTTTCTGCGCCAGCTCATAGCGCGGATGCAGGGCCGACAGCTTGATCGAAACGCCCGGTCCCTCGACGACGCCGCGGCCGGTACCGGCCTTGCCTACGGCAGCGATGCAGTCGGCATAGGCGCGCATGTATTCGTCGGCGTCGGCCGCGGTCAGCGCCGCCTCGCCCAGCATGTCAAAGGAATAACGGTAGCCTTTGGCCTCCATCTCGCGGGCACCGGCCAGCCCCTCCTCGATGGTGCAGCCCATCACAAACTGGCGGCCGAGGATCCGCATTGCCTGGCGCAGCGCTTCCCGGATCAGCGGCTCGCCGCTCTTCGCCGCCAGCCGCTTCAGGATGTCGCCGACGTCGCTCGTCCCGCCGTCGCCGACGTCGACCAGCCGCCCGGTCAGCATCAGCGCCCAGGTCGAGGCGTTGACGAACAGCGAGTCGCTGTGGCCGAGGTGCCGTTGCCAGTCGGCGTCGGCGATCTTGTCGCGGATCAGGCGGTCGGCGGTGGCGGCGTCGGGAACCCTGAGCAAGGCTTCGGCGAGGCACATCAGCACCACGCCTTCCTCGCTGGTGAGCTGGTATTCGTGCAGGAACGCGTCGAGCCCGCCCATGCGCCTTTCGCCCTGGCGCATGGCGCGCACCAGCCGCCGCGCGGTGTCGGCGATGCGGCGGCGCGCCTCTGGCGGCAACGCCGCGGCGTCCAGCAACGCCCGCACAGCGACGGTCTCGTCGGCCCGGTGCGCGGCCTCGACGGCGGCGCGTAAAGCGGTTGGTTGCGGGAAATCACCCACCAAGGTCATGGCCTGCCCCGGCAAATTACGTGTGCGATCTTCGACTGTAGGCAATTATCGCCGGCCCGGCGAGCCGCCGGCGACGGTAACGGCATGGTTCAGGAAACCACCCGCAACCCCTCGCGGCGGCGGTTTATTCAGGTCTGCATAAAAATTAAAACTTTGATAAAATCACGATAAAAAACAGTGTTTTAGATATAAAAACAGCTATTTTACACGAAATTTGCTATTTCATCGGTTTTTACAGGCCTTTTTTTGTGCATTAACGGCGATTTTTGCGACTTTCATGCCTCAGGACCCATCGTTTCAGTCAATTTTCCCCGACTATCACTGTCCGCCAGCCTTCGAACCGTTGGTTTTCTCGGATGACTAGGACTCAGCGCCGGCGTCCCCGCCGTGCGCCTTAACCAACAGGTCGCAGATCTCGCGCACCGCGCCGTCGCCGCCCCGCCGTTCGGTGATGACCTTCGCCGCCGCCCACGCCGCCGGTTCGGCGTCGGCGACCGTGATCGCGAGACCGACCGCCTCCATCAGCGGCACGTCGTTGAGGTCGTCGCCGATGTGCGCCGTCGCCTCGAGCCCGATGCCGAGGTCCTCGGCGAGCTTGCCGATCACGGCAAGCTTGTCCTCGGCGCCGGTGAACACGTGCTTGACGCCGAGGGTGCGCGCCCGCTCCGGCACCGATCCGGAAACCCCGGCCGAGACGATGGCGACCTCGACACCCTTCTCCAGCACCCGCTTGATGCCGACCCCGTCCTTGACGTTGTACTTGCGCTGGATGTGGCCGTCGTCCGAGTAGTAGAGGCCGCCGTCGGTCATCACGCCGTCGACGTCGATGGTGAGCAGCCTGACCTTGGCGAGATGGCGCACCACTTCCGCTTCGCCGAGGCCGCGCCCGGGGGCGAGTCTTCGCAGTTTCGATTTTTCGCTCATCGTCGCCCCGACTTCGGTTGGCGGCCCGCCGGCCCGGCGCCGGGGAGCCTGAGCGAGATTAGCGATTTGCCGTCGCCGCGGCCAGTCGGCCGACGCGCCCGCGGCCAGATTGGCGATATAATGGAGCGATGGCGACCGGACCCATACCCCCCGCACCGCGGCGCGACGCCGAGGACGATTCCGAGCCCGACGAGGATTTTGCCGCCGCCGTTCCGCACCGCATGACGCTCGGCATGCGGCTGATGTATATCGTGCTGCTGCTGGTGGTCGCCGGCATGGTCGGCTACCTGGTGCTGGTCATCCTGTTCCCGGAGCAGTTCGCGAGCCGGTCGTGGATCGGTGCCAAGGGGCCGAAACAGACCGCCGCCGGCGACGCCAAGATCGACAAGGGATTCGAGCTCGGCGGTGTCTGGCTCGGCATCACTCCCGACCAGGCCCGCGTCGTCTACCCGACCATCCGCTTCGAACCCAGCGCCGACGGCGGTCGCGCCGGGGTCTTCCCGCACCACGATGGCGAATACCAGGTGTGGTTCCACGGCCCCGACAGGGGCGAGCGCGCCCACCGCATCCGCTCGCAGCACGCATACGCCGAGGCGTCGTATGTGGAGCTCCTTTCCGAACTCGCCGGCAAATACGGCAAGCCGCGCGCTTCGGCGTGCACCGCCGAGGAAGGCGTCATCGGCATCCAATGCTCGCTGCAATGGGAGCTGAGCGACGTCGCCCTCGACGCGCTGATCCGCACCGCCGCCCCGCCCGGCGGCGGCAACGCCCGCACCACGCTGACCGTCACCGCCACTGACCTCCGCCCCGACGCGGCCTTCGCCGCGCCAGTTCCTGCCAAGCAGTAGCCGCGCGGCCCGGGATTAAACCGCTGTTCCGTTTGTTTATAATGGTAAGAAGTCCGTTCAGCCCCAGCATAAGGATCGCCGCCATGCTCCCCACGACCCGCCGTGCCTTGCTCGCTGGCGCTGCCGCCGTCGCCGTGGCCGTCCTCGCCGTGCCGCCGATCGCCCGCGCCGAAACCAAGGCCTTCGACATCGCCATCAAGGACGGCAAGGTCGTTGGCGCCAAGTCGGTGCGCGTCACCCGGGGCGACAGGGTGATCCTTAGCTGGACCAGCGACCAGCCAATGAAGCTGCACCTGCATGGCTATGACATCGAACGCACGGTCGGCCCGGACAAGCCGGCCGACATGATGTTCGACGCCCGCGCCACCGGCCGCTTCCCGGTCGAGGTCCACACCCACGAAAAGGACAAAGGCGGCCACGGCCACGCGGCGCTGTTCCACCTCGAAGTCTATCCGAAATGAGGCCTATCCGAAGTGACGCGGCCGCCATGACCGCCCTCGGCCCGTCGGCCGCCGTGGCGATCGGCCTGTTGCTGGCGTGGTGCCCGTGCGAGGCGCTGGCCCACGGCTTCGCCAAGCGCTACGACCTGCCGATCCCGCTCGGGTTCTACCTCGGCGGCGCCGGCGCCATGGTCGCGGTGTCGTTCCTGCTGCTCGCCCTGTTCGCCAGGGACTGGCCGGCCGGTCGCGACGGCCGTCCGGCGGAAATCCCGCTTCCCGCCGCCGGCCGCTTCCTGTCGCAGCCCTGGATCGTCGCAACGTTGCGGGCGCTGTCTGCGGCGATGCTGCTGTTGATCGTCTTCGCCGGCTTCATCGGCAACGCCGACCCCTACAAGAACATCGGCCCGACCTTCGTGTGGGTGATCTGGTGGGTGGGCATGATGTTCGTCAACACCTTCATCGGCGACGTGTGGGCGGTGGTCAATCCGTGGAACGCCTGGTTCGCCGGCGTGGAAGCCCTGCTCAGCCGGCTCAGGCCCGGCGCCCGCCTCGACTTCGGCGACCCGTATCCGCCGCGCCTCGGCGTGTGGCCCGGCGTGATCCTGTTCCTGGCCTTCGCCTGGCTGGAGCTGATCTGGGGCGAGGGCGAGGACCCGGCGAGCCTGGCGAGGGCAATCGTCGGGTATTCCTTGCTCACCTGGGCCGGAATGGCGGTGTTCGGCCGCCGCGTCTGGCTCGACCACGGCGAGGCCTTCACCGTCGTGTTCGCGACTTTCGCCCGCTTCGCGCCGATTTTCTGGCGCGCCGGCGAGCGTGTGCTGGCGCTGCGGCCGCCGGGAGCGGGGTTGCTGGTCGAGAGGCCGATCCCAGTGCCGATGGTGGCCCTGGTGATGGTAATGCTGGCGACCGTCACCTTCGACGGCGTGCTGGTGACGCCGGCGTGGACCGCCTACTACGAGTTCTGGAAGCTGATGCCGTCGCTGCAGCCGCTGTGGCAGGCCGAGTGGATGACTGTCGCCATCGGGTTCTGGATGCTGGCGACCCCGCCGCTAATCGCCTTCCCGCTCGCCTTCGCCGGCGTGTTCGTCGGCTGTTGCCGGGTGTCGGCGGCGCTGGCCGGCGGCGTCGCCACCGCCGAGGTGGCGCGGCGGTTCGCATTCACCTTCCTGCCGATCGCCATCGCCTATCACTTCGCCCACTACCTGACTTATTTGCTGCTGACCGGGCAGTATTTCATTCCGACGATGTCCGACCCGTTCGGCTTCGGCTGGGACCTGTTCGGCACCGCCGCCTATCAGGCCGACATCGGCCTGATCGACGCCAAGTTCCACTGGACCGTGTCGGTGATCTCCATCGTCGTCGGCCACATCATCGCGGTGTTCCTCGCTCACCTGACGGCAACGCGCCTATTCAAGGACCATCGGCGGGTGATCCTCAGCCAACTGCCGATGCTGGCGGTGATGGTCGGCTATACCATGCTCAGCCTGTGGATCATCGCCCAGCCGACGGTGGAGTGAGCGACGGCCGCGGCGCCAGCACCTGGAACAATCGACCCGAAACCACTAGACTGGCGCGATCGCAGGCATTCTAGCGTGTACGCTGATGTCCGAAGAACCCATCGCGCGAAAATTGACGGCGATCCTGTATGCAGACGTCGCGGGCTACAGCCGCTTGACCGGCGACGACGAACTGGGGACGCACCGCGCCGTCATGGATGCATTGGATTTCACGGCGGAGGCGATAAACGCGCACGGCGGCACGGTATTGCGCTGGGCCGGCGATGCCGTTCTCGCGGAGTACCCCAGCGTCGTCGCTTGCGTAAATGCCGCTGTCGCGATCCAGACGGAGCTGGATTCACGGAATGACGGCGTGCCCGAGGACAAGCGGATCATGGTGCGCATGGGCATCCATCTTGGCGAGGTGCTCATGGATCGCGGCCAGATTTACGGCGACGGCGTCAACCTCGCGGCCCGCTTGGAAGCGGCGGCCGAACCGGGCGGGATATGCATCTCCGCCACTGTCCACGATCAGATCAACGGCAAAATCGAATCATCTTTTGAGGATGGCGGCCTGGAGACGTTTAAGAACATCGCCAAACCGATTCGCGTCTATCGATGGCGGCCGGGGAATGGCGGAGTGGGCCAGGCCGGTGTTGCGACGAGCAGCTCCGACCTCGCCGACAAGCCGGCAATCGCCGTCCTTCCGTTCAACAATCTGAGCGGCGACC
>DASWGT010000199.1:0-10638 GCA_036393575.1 Rhodospirillales bacterium
GAGGCAATACGAGATGAAAGGTTGGAAGAAGATCGTCTCGGCCGTCGTCGTCCTCGCCGTGGCCGTGGTGGCGGCTGGCATCGCCATCATCAAGTCGTTGGATTTCAACGAATATCGGGGCCTGATCGCAGACCAGGTCAAAGCCGCCACCGGGCGCGAGATGACGATCGCCGGCAAGCTTGACGTGAAGATATCGCTCACGCCCGCGCTGGCGGTGGAAGGCGTGACGTTCGCCAACGCCCCGTGGGGTTCGCGCGCGCAAATGGCGACCCTGAAGCAGCTTGCCGCCGAGGTGGAGCTGTTGCCATTGCTGTCCGGCGACGTGCGCGTCAAGAGGCTGGTGCTGACCGGCTTGGACGTGCTGGTCGAGACCGACGCCAAGGGACGCGGCAACTGGGAGCTGGAAGCGCTCGGAAAGAAAGTCGAAGCGGTGAAGCCGGCGACTGAAACGGCGACCAAGCTGCCGGTGGTGCACGCGGTCAGGATGAAGGACGTCGCCGTCGCCTATCGCGACGGCAGGACCGGCAAGACGACGGCGCTGCGCCTCGCCCGCCTCGACGTCGAGGAGAAGGGCGTGGAGGCGCCGATGACGGTGGCGCTTGCCGGCGACTTCGACGGCAAGGCGTTCGAGGCATCGGGGCGGCTCGGGCCGCTGGCGGCGTTGATCAAGGGCGGCGTACCGTACCCAGTATCGTTCCGCACCAAGGCGCTCGGCGCCGAGGTCGTGGTCGAGGGCGTGGCGTCGGAGCCGCGCGCGATGACTGGCCTCGATCTCAAAGTGCAGGCGTCGGGCAACGAACTAGCCGAGTCGGTGACCGCTATTGCCGCCCAGGTGTCGGCAGAGAAGTTCCGGAGACTTCCCGCCGTCGGGCCGTTCCGCATCGCCGCCCGGATCAAGGGCGACACGGCGAAATTCTCGCTCACCGCCATCGACGCCGCCATCGGTAAAAGCGAGCAAATGATGGCGACGGTATCGGGCACTATTGCCGACGTGCCGACCGCCGCCGGCCTCGATCTGAAATTCTCTCTCGAGGGCAAGGACGCGGGCCCGCTGGCCAGGGCGCTCGGCCTCAAGTTGCCGACGCTGCCGCCGTTCAAGGTCATGGCGGCGCTGACCAACCCCAAGGACGCGTATGTCGTTGACGGCCTCGACGCCAAGCTCGGCGGCAGCGACCTTAAGGGCCGGCTGTCGGTCAGGCTCGCCGGCGTGCCGCGACCGCATCTGGACGCCGAATTCAACGCCGACCTGCTCGACCTCGACGCCTTGCTGCCGCGCGGCCCGGCGACGCCGCCGGCGAAAAAGACCGACCGCGTGTTTCCCGCCGATCCGCTGCCGGTGGACGGATTGAAGGCGGCCGATGGCCGCATCCGCCTCAAAGCCAAGCGGATCGTCGTCGGCGGTATCGCCGTCGAGGATATCGACCTTGGCCTGGCGCTGGCCGGCGGGCGGCTGGAGATCAAGCCGATTGCCGCCGTGGTCGGCGGCGGCAAGCTCGTCGGCGAGGCGCTGCTCGACGGCGCGCGACCGACGCCGGCGGTGACGATCGCTTTGACCGCCCGGCAGGTGGATTACGGCGCCGTCCTCCAGCAGCTGCAATTGACCGGCATCGCCCGCGGCAAGCTCGACGCGACGGTCGACCTCAAGGGGCAGGGCGGCTCGCTCAGGGCGATCATGGCCGGGCTCGACGGCCGCGCCCGCGTCGTCACCGAGGGCGGCCAGATCGACAGCGGGCTGCTCAACGTGCTGTCGGCGGACGTCACCTCGGCGTTGCCGTTCTACGACAGCAAGGGCGATAAGACGATCCGCTGCGGCGTCATCGACTTCGACGTCAAAAAGGGCCGCGCGTCGGCAAAGACCCTGGTGTTCGAGACCGGCGGGCTGAGCATGATCGGCCGCGGCGGTATCAACCTCGCGGACGAGACCATCGCCATCAACATCGATCCCAGGGCGAAGAAGCTCAGCGTGCTCAAGCTCACCCTGGTGCCGGTCAACGTCGGCGGCACGCTCGCCAACCCGACGGCGCTGCCCGACGTCGGCGGCGCCGCGGTCGGCGCGGTCACCGGCGCGGTGAGGACGGCGACGGACATCGCCACCGGCGTCGCCGAGGGCGGGGTCAAGGCGCTCGGCGGCCTGGTCGGCATCGGTGGCGACAAGAAATCCGGCGGCCAGCCGCAATCCGTCGACGACACCGATTACTGCAAGCTGGCGCTGGCCGGCCGGCCGCTGACGCCGGCTGCCGCGAAGCCGGCACCCACCGCAACCACCAGCGCTCCCGTCGCGCCAGCCCCGACCGCGCCGCAGCAACCGGGGTCGACTGCCGACAAGATTGACAAGAAGTTGGACGAGATCGGCAAGGGCATCGGTGGCGCCCTCAAGGGACTGTTCGGCAAATAGCCGCCGACCGGCGGTCGAAAACGTGGAATCTATTGGGCCGACGACGGCGATTGGCTACAGTAGACGCCAACGCCGTCACCACGAACGACACCAAGCTCGGAGGTTCCGTCATGCTGCACCGATTCATCGTCCTGTTTGCGGTCGTGTTGCTCGTCGTCACGGTCGCCGCGCCGGCGCGGGCGCAGATCCTGGCCATGGTCAACTACGAGAGCAAGGTCCAGCAGGGACTGAAGGGCGGCGACGTCACCGGCCATCCGTCGCGCAAGGAAGGCATTGCCGTCATCGACGTCGATCCGAACTCCAAGAACTTCGGCAAGATCCTGGCCAACATCCCGCTGCCGGCCAGCCTGGTGGCGCATCACATCTTCTACAACCGCGACATGAGCAAGGCCTACGTTACCGCCCTCGGGCTGCAGCGCATGTACGTCATGGACATGAAGAAGCTCGACTACAGGCTGAAGAAGATCGATGTCGCCGGCTGCAAGGTCGGCGAAGACGTGGTGTTCTCCGACGACAACAAGACCTGGTACCTGACGTGCATGGGCTCCGCCAACGTCGTCGTCGGCGATGCCGCCACCGACAAGATGAAGTCGATCATCACGCTGCCGAAGCCTTACCCGCACGGCATCGCCATCCACGGCGGCATCGACCGGATCCTGGTCACCGAGACCGTCAGCCCGGACTTGAAGATTCCGGGCGAGACGATCACCGCCATCGAGGCCTCGACCGGCAAGCCGCTCAAGACCTACAAGCTCTCCGGCAAGCCGTCGCCGTCGGGCGCGGCGCCGGTGGAGATCCTGTTCGTGCCCGGCGCCAACCCGCCGGTCGCCTACGTCACCAACATGTTCGGCCACACCCTATGGACCGCCACCTGGAACGCAGCCGCCAAGGACTTCGACATCGCGCAAGCCCACGACTTCAACGGCTCCGGCAGCGGCGTGCCGCTGGAGATGTATTTCAACGCCAAGGCCGACCGCCTCTACGTCACCACCGCCAAGCCAGGCCACCTGCACATCTTCGACCTCGGCGCCGGGCCGGCGAAGCCGAAGCTGCTCAAGACCCTTCCGGCGGCCGGCGGCGCCCACCACGTGGCGTTCACCAAGGACTGGCGCTACGCCTTCGTGCAGAACGCGCTCCTCAACCTGCCCGGCATGGACGACGGCGCCATCACGGTGGTCGACCTGAAGACCGAGAAGGTGGTCGCCTCGGTCGACACGCTCAAGAATATGGGCCTCAATCCCAACTCGATCGTGCTGCTGCCGAAGTGGAACCACCTGGCAGGGCACTAGCCGCGAAACGGCGACCGGGAGGCGCGCCATGCAGGACATCATCCGCCAGCTCGAGGAGAAGCGCGAGCGCGCCCGCCTCGGCGGCGGCCAAAAGCGCATCGACGCCCAGCACGCCAAGGGCAAGCTGACGGCGCGCGAGCGCCTCGACCTCTTGCTTGACCCCGGCTCGTTCGAGGAATGGGACATGTTCGTCGAGCACCGCTCCCACGACTTCGGCATGGCGGAGCAGAAGATTCCCGGCGACGGCGTCGTCACCGGCTTCGGCACCGTCAACGGCCGGCTGGTGTTCGTGTTCAGCCAGGACTTCACGGTGTTCGGCGGCTCGCTCTCCGAGGCCCACGCCGAGAAGATCTGCAAGATCATGGACCAGGCGATGAACGTCGGCGCGCCGGTGATCGGCATCAACGATTCCGGCGGCGCCCGCATCCAGGAAGGCGTGGCGTCGCTGGCCGGCTACGCCGAAGTGTTCCAGAGAAACGTGCTCGCGTCGGGCGTCATCCCGCAGGTCTCGGTGATCATGGGGCCGTGCGCCGGCGGCGCGGTGTATTCGCCGGCGATGACCGACTTCATCTTCATGGTCCGCGATTCGAGCTACATGTTCGTCACCGGCCCGGACGTGGTGAAGACGGTCACTCACGAGGAGGTCACGCACGAGGAACTTGGCGGCGCCGTCACCCACACCACCACCTCCGGCGTCGCCGACAAGGCGTTTACGAACGACCTCGAGGCGCTGCTGTATTTGCGCCGGTTCATCGACTTCCTGCCGGCCAACAACCGCGAGAAGCCGCCGACGCGGCCCACCCCCGACCTCGGCGACCGGGTCGAGCCGTCGCTCGACACGCTGGTCCCCGACGACCCGGCCAAGCCCTACGACATGAAGGAGCTGATCGCCAAGGTCGTCGACGAGGGCGACTTCTTCGAGCTGATGCCCGACTACGCCGGCAACATCGTCGTCGGCTTCGGCCGCATGGAGGGCTCGACCGTCGGCATCGTCGCCAACCAGCCGATGGTGCTGGCCGGCTGCCTCGACATCGACTCCGCCATCAAGGGCGCCCGCTTCGTCCGCTTCTGCGACTGCTTCAACATCCCGATCGTCACCTTCGTCGACGTGCCCGGGTTTCTGCCCGGCACCGACCAGGAGCTGGGCGGCATCATCAAGCACGGCGCGAAGCTGCTCTACGCCTTCGCCGAGGCGACCGTGCCGAAGGTGACGCTGATCACCCGCAAGGCCTACGGCGGCGCCTACGACGTGATGAGCTCAAAGCATCTGCGCGGCGACGTGAATCTCGCGTGGCCGTCGGCCGAGATCGCGGTGATGGGCCCGAAAGGCGCGGTCGAGATCATCTTCCGCGGCGATCTCGGCGACCAGAAGAAGATCGCCGAGCGCACCGAGGAGTACCGGCAACGCTTCGCCAACCCGTTCATCGCCGGTCACCGCGGCTTCATCGACGACGTGATCATGCCCAGCAACACCCGGGTGCGCATCTGCCGGTCGCTGAAGATGCTGCGCGACAAGCAGCTCGACAACCCGTGGAAGAAGCACGGCAACATCCCGCTCTGAGGGCAGCGCGCCAGGCGACGCCCCGAACCCGGCCGATCCGGCATAAGCCATTGATCGTAAATTTTTATTCGGCCGATAGGCGGGGCCGATTCCGGCCGGGAATGTAAACATTCGTCATCATTCGTCAGCATCCGTAAACATCCGTTATCCGGCTGGCCGCCGGCGGCTTGTCGCTGCGATGCGGGCTGTGGAAATTTTTTTTAAATGTCGTCATTCGTCGTCATTTGTCGTCATTTTCTCCGGCGGCCCCGCGTCGACGGCCGGCAGCGCGGCCACAGGCACGCCCGGGCGCAGGTTTGCATAGTCCTATTCACGATGTCCAAGAGCCGGTTCATGCCCGAAACCTTGGCCTGAACATAACAAGAACATGGGCTTTCGCATATCGGTTGTCAAGGACGGTGTCGGCATGGCGCGTCCCCGCCTATTGAGCCGCGGGCATACCGCCCGGCAGGCGTTGCAAATCGGCGCGCCTGGGATAGAGTCGGCGGCGCGGCGGGAATGCCGGAGCCCGGGAGGCGCCGGCAGCAAACGGGACCCATCCCGACAATAACCAATTACCGCCAGCGGAGTGTGCCTTGAGCGCGGCCGAAAAATGGGTCTATGACAATTCGCGGCCGACGGCGCTGAGCGTGCCGGCGCGCGTCTTCCGCGCCGTCCACCACCTGCTGCTGGTCACCGGCGTCGGCGTCATGGTGCTGGCCACCCACGCGCCGATGGCGGCGGCGTACGGAACCTTCCTGGCGTTCGTGTTCAACGTGGCGCTCGGCTTCTTCGCCGTCGAGTACGTGGCGCGGCTTTACGGCGCCGCCGCGACGCCGTCGGCGGAGGCGACCCATCCGTGGGTCGCGCGCCGGGAGTGGGCGACCTCGCTAAACGGGCTGATCGACCTCGTCGCGGTGCTGCCATTCGTCCTTGCCGGTCTAATGGCGTGGAGCCCCGAGGCGACCAATTTATTCGCCGTGCTGTGGGTGCTGAAGCTGTTCCGCTACTCTCCGGGATCGGGGATGCTGCAGCGGGTGCTGCGCGATGCCCGCGAGAGCCTGTTCAGCGTGTTCGTGGCGTTCGTCGTCGTGCTGCTGGTGGCGGCGACGCTGATGCACGTGTTCGAGGGTCCCGGCCAGCCGAATCTCTACGGCAGCATCCCGGGCGCGCTGTGGTGGGGGATCGTGACGCTGACCACCACCGGCTACGGCGACACGGTGCCGGTGACGCCGCTCGGCCGCCTGCTCGCCGGCGCGGTGATGATCTGCGGCATCGCCGTGTTCGCGCTGTGGGCGGGCATCCTCGCCACCGCGTTTGCCAACGAGGTGCGGCGGCGCGAGTTCCTTCGCAACTGGGACCTGATCGTCAAGGTGCCGTTCTTCCGCGAGCTCGGCGCCGCCACCATCGCCGACATCGCGCGCATCCTGAAGCCGCAGGAGGTGGAGAAGAGGCGGGCCATCATCCGCCGCGGCGATCCCGGCGACTGCATGTTCTTCATCGTTTCCGGCGAGGTCGAGGTGCGGCTGCCGGCGGGGCCGGAGCGCCTCGGCCCCGGCGGCTTCTTCGGCGAGATCGCGCTGATCACCGGCGAGCCGCGTACGGCGACGGCGGTGGCCACCGCGACGACGCAGCTTCTCGCCCTCGATATCGCCGATTTCCGCGAGCTGACGGCGCGCCGGCCGGAGCTGGCCGAGGTGGTGACCCGCGAAGGCCGCCGCCGGTTGGAGCGCGTCCGGCAGGCCGAGGGCGCCGCGGAATAAACACCGGCCCCTGCGACCGCACTTCTATCGTCATTCCCGCGAACGCGGGAATCCAGTTTTTGAATCCTCCTGGACCCCCGCTTTCGCGGGGGTGACGGTTTAAAAAATGTGATGGATGGAAAATATGCGCGCCACCGCCTCACATCTTCCTCGGTATGTATCGCGCGAACCAGGCGAGCGCCAGCAGGCTCAAGCCGCTGGCGACGAACACCGCCGGCAGCGCGAAGACGCGCAGCAGCACCGCGAAGATTCCCGGCGGCACCAGCTGCGAGGCGTGGCGGAAGGTGCCGAACACGGTCGTCATCTCCGGCCGCTCGAGGGGATGGACGGCGCGCAGGAACGGCGTGTTGCCGGCGCCGTCGATGATGCTGGCGGCGACGGCGGCGGCGATCAGCAAGGCGGCGCCGAGCCAAGGCGAAGGGGCCGCCCAGGCGACGACGACCGTCAACGTCCCGGCCGCCGCGTAGCCGGCGATCAGCATCCGCCGCATGCCGAAGCGGCGGACCAGCCGGCCCCACAGAGGCACCAGGAACAGCGCCGCCAGGCCGATCGAGACGATGGCGCCGCCGGCCTCCTCGCCCAGGCCCTCGGTTACCGCGTAGATCGGCGCGTAAATGAAGAACATCGCCCACCAGCCGGCGCGTCCGGTGGCCAGGAACCACGCCAGCCGGAGCCGCGGCTGGGCGAAGAAGCGCGCCAGATAGCGCACCGGGTTCGGCGGCGCCGTCCGGCCGCGCGGCAGCGCCGGATTGTCGGTCAGCCGCAGGAACCAGAAGAAGGCCAGCAGCACCGCCGCCGCGGCGCCGGCCAGCCCAAAGGCGGCCCAGGCGCCGACGTTGGCCTTCAGCGACACCCCGAGCCACGGCCCGAGCGCCCACGCGCCGGCGGCGAAGAAGATGCGCTTCGGCTCGAAGGCGGCGATGTCGCGCCGGGCCACCCGGTCGAGCACGTAGAGGTTGAGGGTGATCTCGAGGCTGGCGGCGCCGAGCACCTGCGCCAGCAGGCCGAGGATCAGGGTCGGCCGGGTCTCGACGGTGTAGAGCGCGCAGGCGGCCATCACCAAGAGGCAGCCGAGGGTGAACACCCAGCGGCGCTGGATGCGATGGGTCAGCCACGGGATCGCCAGGCTGCCGAGCAACCCGCCGATGCCGGCGAGCGCGTAGACGACGCTGACCCGCTGGGCGTCGCCGAACAGCGACAGCGCCTGCAGCGGCACGGCGGCGATCGGCAGGGTGCGCGCGACCGCCTCGATCATGAACAGCGCCACGAAGGCGCCGCCGCCCGGATGGTCCGGAGCCAGCCACAGCGGAAGATGGAAATTGCGCAACCGGCGGGCTCCCTACGTCGTGATACGTTGGATTGTGACCAATTCGTCATTCCCGCGAAAGCGGGAATCCAGCGATCTTAAAAAACTGGACCCCCGCTTCCGCGGGGGTGACGACTCCGACCGTACGACTTTACCTTGGGTGCTTCGGTCCAGCTTCATCCATTCGCACGTAGTTTACCGGCCCTCTCCGCCCCCCAAATGGCCAATGGGGGGCGGAGAGGGTGAAGGAAAGGAGCGGTCGGCCTCAATCCAGCTTGAACCCCTTGGCGCGGACGAAGGCGCCGAAGTGGGCGCTTGGGCGCCAATTTGCCGAATGGAAAGCGCCGTAAAATCGGTCGCCGCCCCATGGACCATCGTGTTAGACAACCTGGGCTAGAAAAATATGTCACGAGGGACTATTCTAATTGCAAAGCCGATCTAAAACCGGCGAACGAAAATCCGTTCACAATGCGACAGGGAGGAAAGTCATGAAGAGCGTCAAACATCCCTCGATGAAGGTCGCGGGGCAAAAGCGAACACTGAACGTTTACAACGACCCGCCCGACATCCGCGACCGGATGTACGAACCGGCTTTGATCGAGTTGCGAAAATCCATCGACCACCGCGATCCGTCCTTGGTGCTGGACCAGGGACTGGAGGGAGCCTGCACCGGGTTCGGCCTGGCGGCGGTCATCAATCTGCTCAGCGCCAAGAGCAGTCGCGACGGTTTCCGCGCCAGCACGCGGATGCTGTACGAAATGGCCAGGAAGCACGACGAGTGGCCCGGCGAGGACTACGACGGATCGAGCTGCCGCGGCGCTATTCGGGGCTGGAGGAACATGGGCGTTTGTGCGGACGGCGACCCGAAGAACACCAAGAAGAATCTGGACGAATGGGCGTACAAACCGGGCGATTTGCTGGGCGGCCTGACTGTCGAGCGGGCCCGCGCCGCGCGCGTCAACACCCTCGGTGCCTACTACCGCCTGCGGCCGGAAATCAGCGATTACCACGCGGCGATCAACGAAACCGGCGCGATTTTTGTCTCGGCGGCCGTAACCGACGGATGGAGCGCCATCGGCCGCAAACGCCACGGCAAGCTTCCGATAATTCCGATCAGCCAGCAGCCGATCGGCGGCCACGCGTTCGCGATCGTCGGCTACAACAATGACGGTTTCATCGTCCAGAATTCCTGGGGCGGTACGTGGGGTCACCAGGGTTTCGCCGTTTGGACCTACGAGGACTGGGTCGAAAACATCATGGACGGCTGGGTGTTTCGGATGGCACTGCCGACGCCCAGAATCTTCGGGCACGTGCCGCGCTCTGCTCTCGTCGGCGGTGGCGCCGAGGCGGAGAAGCGCGCGCCGAAACGGTTCGAGATCGCCGGTCACTTCGTGCATTTCGACGACGGCAAGTACAAGGAGCACGGCGATTATTGGAGCACCCGCGACGACGTCGAGAATACCGCCGACGTGATCGCCAAGGGGTACGACCACCTGATGATCTACGCGCACGGCGGCCTCAACTCGCCGGAGGCGTCGGCGCGGCGCATCCATGCGCTGAAGGAGGGGTTCAAGCGGAACGGCATTTATCCCTTCCACATCATGTACGACACCGGCCTCGCCGAGGAGATCAAGGACACGGTGGCGAGAGCTCTCGGCATGGCGGAAGAAAAGCCGAAAGGATTCCTTGAACAGATCGCGGAAAAGGTCGCCGACGCGACCGACACCTTGATCGAGGACGCGGTGCGCAAACCGGTGACGGCCATCTGGGAGGAGATGAAGCGCGACGCGCGCGTTC
Organism: Rhodospirillales bacterium; assembly: GCA_036393575.1. Classification (GTDB taxonomy): domain Bacteria; phylum Pseudomonadota; class Alphaproteobacteria; order Rhodospirillales; family Casp-alpha2; genus JACPJY01. Next base: position 10,091 of record DASWGT010000199.1, read on the forward strand.
CGTTCGAAAACGGCGGCGACGGCCTGCACACCATCGAGACGTTCGCCGAAGCGCTGCGGGGAGGAAATAAGAAGATCCATGTGGTCGGACACAGCACGGGCGCCGTCCTGCTTGGACACCTGCTCGATGCCCTCGACGGGCTGGGCGTACCGGAGCTGATTTCAAGCTGCAGTCTGATGGCGCCCGCCTGCACCTGCGATTTCTACAACGAGCGTTATCAACCCCGGCTCGGTGCGAGGGCGCGCGAGGGCAAGGTGGTGCGGCTTCCGGAACTGGCCGTCTATTGCCTCAGCGAACGGCTCGAAAATGACGACAACGTCGGCTATGCCTATCGGAAGTCTCTGCTCTATTTGGTGTCGCGGGCTCTTGAGCGGGAGAAGGACAAACCGCTGCTTGGCATGAAGAGAGATCACAAAGCGGCGAAGCGGGGACCGGGGCTGAAGTTCATCATCTCGGACGGCGGCGATGAAGGAGCGAGCGCCAGCACGTCCCATGGAGGGTTCGACAACGACGCCAATACGATGAACGACGTCATGAAGAGAATATTG
>DASWGT010000200.1:0-18777 GCA_036393575.1 Rhodospirillales bacterium
CAGCTTGGTCGAATCGACGAGGTCGGCGAACATCACGGTGAGTTGACGCCGCTCGGCTTCCCTGACTTCACCGGCGGCATTCGCTGCCGGCCAAAGGGCAACCGTCGCCGCTGCTTTCAGGATTCGGCGCCGGTCGCCGAGGGGTACGCCCAGCTTCTCGAGGTCCGCGTCTGTCAAGTCAGCCAGAATGTCCAGATCGATACCGTGCTCAGCGAAGAGCTCAGTGTATTTACCGAGGCCGTGCTGTTTTAGACGCGCCTGGAATGAGTCCATCGGTTAGTCGTATCATGCCTTCCGCGCCAGCACGAAGGCTCGGCGGAAGTGCGCCAGTCTGAAGGGGCTAGGTTCTGTACCCAAAGCTCTTGAGAAGCACCGGGGCGCTCGCGGAAAAGTTCGCCGACGGCTCACGCCTTCTGGGTCTGCCGGTATAGCGTAGCGTTACAAAAGAGTTTGCGGTTCCGGGGCGCGGTGTTCGCTTGGGAGAGTTCCTTTTTACAATCATGGCGCTGTCGCGGATGGGGGGGGGGCGCTCGCCGACCCTCGGCGGAAGGACCGCTTTGGGTCAGCAGCTGACGTAGTGATGTCGTCACCTTAGTTCGCCGAGTTCAACACCAACAATGCGTTGGCGCTCCGCCGACTACGAGCGGAGGGGATCGTCAAGATCCGGAAATTCGACGACACGATGCTCACGACCTTCGCCGAGATCAGCAGCGATGTGGTCGCCCAAAATCGGCGCAGGAGATGGCAGCTCCCAGGAGATCCACCAAAGCTATCTGGCGTTTCGATCCTTGATTCGCGAGTGGAGTGACCTCGGCGAGGGAGCGTACCTGGGCATTCGCGCTCCCGGCTGAAATGGTGGCTCGTGGCAATGGCGGAAATCCAGCACTCCGCTGGAGAATGGTCATCAAGATCGGCGTTGGTGTTCGGGATGACGTTCTGCGGCAGGTCGGTCCCGAGCGCGATCGCCTTGCTGGGGGCCAGTTGTCGAGCCGCCACCGATCGCCACCGTCCCGTCGATCCTTTCCGCCCGCGAACACGGCCACCGCCTGACCGCCGCCTGATCGGTCACGTCGACTGGCGTGTGCATGCACGCGCCGGGAAAGATCGTCCCGGCGCGCGGTCCGAGCAGCGGCGACCCGCTCCGCCTTCTGTTCGGACGTGGAAACAACGAGCCGCGCTGCCGATTGCCAGGCGCTCAGCCTCCGCGGCGACCGTAGAAATCGTGGCCGTCCCCGAAGACGACCCGGCCAGCCGTTCCTTCGTAGACGAACGCACCCTGGGTCATGGTGCTACCAGAACTCCGGCAGCGACGGCGCTTCCTCGCGAAGCGGCACCAGAGCGGCAAAGCGGCTGGCGTGATAGAGTAGCGGCGGCCGGTCGTGCGCCGCCATCGCCATGATGTGGCTAATGAAGACGGTGTGGTCGCCGCATTCGTGTCGGGAGGCGATCTCGGCCGCGATAGTCGCCGTCGTTCCGGTGATCGCCGGCACGCCCACGAAGGCATCGAACGCGACCCTGAGGCCTGGAACCGGCCGCCCGGCGAAGTGCATAGCAAGATCTTCCTGCCCCGCTGCGAGGATGCTGACGGAGAACGTGCCGGCGGCGATGAGATGCCAGTGCATGTGCGCCCGCTTGGCGATCGATACGATACACAGCGGCGGGTCCAGCGAGCCGGACATGAACGCATTCGCTGTCATGCCGCGCACGTCGCCGGCTACGTCCGCGACGAGAATGGTCACACCGGTCGCGAAGCGGCCCATCACCTCGCGGAAGCGCGCCGGATCAACTCGGTCAAGCGGCTCGACAACGGCCATAGAACGCTACATGTCGCGCGAGAAGTGATAGCTGAGCTCGCCTGGATCGGTGAGGTCGGGCACGCGCCAACCGTCGAGGTCGTATTCGGCCATGCAATCCTCGGCGAAGCCCTTGAACTTATCCGCGTTGCCCGAAGCCATGGCACCGAACAGGGCGTAGCGTCGGATCTCCTCGGTCGAGCCCCCGTAGTTGATTTCGTAGAGCTCGTGCCGGCCGCCAAACTCGGTCGACATCGTGTCCCACAGAAGCTTCATGAGTTTCACCCGCTCCTCGGCCTTGTAGCCGTTCGAGCCGCGCAGGTAGCGGTCGAGGTACGGCCGCATCTCCGGGTTTTTGAAATCGCGGGCATGGCTATTAAGATAGATGAGGCCGGAGGCGACCGTCTGCTCGATCAGGTACTTGACCTTCGAATAGGCCATCGTCGCGATAATCTGGTACGCGTTGCCGGGGTCCATGTTGGGCAGCACGTAGTCGCCGATCCATGGCTTCGGGTCGCGCACCATCGCGTCCGACAACCCCCAGAACAGGTTCCGCCACGCGATTACCTCGCCGACGTTGGCCTGGACGCCGCGATAATCCTTGGTGCCTGAGGCCTCGACGGCTTTCAGCAGCAGGCCGGCGATGAAATCGAGCTTGACCGCCAACCGCGTGCAGCCGTGAACGACGAAGCGCGGCAGGAAGCCGGTGCGCGGGAAGAAGTTGTTCGCCTTCTCGATGTCGCCGTAGACGAACACGTTTTCCCAGGGCACCAGCACCTTGTCCATGATGAACACGGCGTCGTTTTCGTCGAGCCGCGACGACAGCGGGTAGTCGAACGGACTGCCCATCACTGTCGCCGTCATTTCGTACGACGTGCGGCAGATGAACTTCACGCCGGGTGTGTTGGTCGGCACCATGAACACGACCGCGAAGTTCTTGTCCTGCAGCGGGATCAGCCCGTGGTGCGCGACGAAGGTGTAGTTGGTGAGCACCGATCCGGTCGCCACCACCTTGGCACCCGACACGATCAGCCCGGCGTCGGTCTCCCTCTCCACATGGCAGCAGACGTCCGCCACCTCGTTCGGCGGCCGGTCGCGGTCGACCGGCGGATGGATTATCGCGTGGTTGACGTAGGGCACGCGTTCCTGACTGAACTTGTACCAGCGCTTCGCGTTCTCCTGATAGGGATCGTAGAAATCGGCGTTGGCGCCGAGCGTTGCGAGGAACGACGCCTTGTAGTCGGGCGAGCGGCCGATCCAGCCGTAGGTCATGCGCGCCCATTCGGCGATCGCCGAGCGTCCCTGCAGCAGGTCGGCCAGTGACTTCGGCGCCTTGAAGTAGGCGTGGGTCATGCCGCCGTTACCGGTGTCGGTCGGCGTCAGAATCTTGTCCTTGTGCTTTGGATCGTGGAGCGCGTCGTAGAGGCGGGTGGCCATGCGGGCGGTATTGCGGAACGCCGGGTGCGTGGTGACGTCCTTGACGCGTTCGCCGTAGATGTAGACCTCGCGTCCGTCGTTCAGCGACTCCAGATACTCCGCCCCCGTCTGCGGCTTCGATGCTGCGGCGCTGCCGGTTGTCTCAGGTCGCCTGGCGAATGTCTCCGCGTCGTCGCGCGCCTTGGCGTTCATCGTCGCTCCTCCCTGACATCGTTCGCTATGCGAACGTGCGTGCGAATTCCGAACAACCATAGAAAAACCCGCCGGCAAGGGCAAGCATGGCGAATCGGTTCAAGCAAGACCCTCGGCGATCCGCGCCGCGGTCTCCTGCAGCGGCGGCAGGAACCGGTTGCGCATCTCGTTGCGCGTGGTCTGCCCGGCGCGGGCAACGAGATTGATCGCGCCAATGGCCGCCCCCGCACGGCTGACGACCGGCACGGCGAGTGTCCGGAGGCCGCGCTCCAGTTCCTCGTCGACGATCGAGAAGCCTTGTTCGCGATCGGCGATCACCCGCTCCACCAACGCGGCGCGATCCATGATGGTGTAGGGTGTGTGCTGGACGATGCGCGTTGCTTTCAGCCGCGCCCAGATATCCTCCTGCGGCAAGTGGCCAAGCAGGACGCGGCCGAGCGAGGTGTGGAAGGCTGGCAGCCGTGTACCCACCGGAGTCGCTGGCGCCATAAGCCAGGACGGCGCCGTCGCCCGCGCCACGAAGACGACCTCCGCTCCATGCAGCGTCGCCGCGTTGGACGCAGCCCGAACGTCGGTGCTGAGTTGGCGCATCAGCGGTTCCGCCCTCTCGATCCACGATTGGATCGAGAGGTAGGCAAAGCCGAGCTCGAGGATCTTGGGCGCCAGCGTGAAGTTCCGCCCATTCTGCTCGACGTAGCCGAGCGCGCCGAGCGTGAGGAGCACCCTGCGCGCCGCCGCCCGCGAGAGGCCCGCGGCCTGCGCGGCCTCGCTGAGGCTCATCGTCGGCCGCCCGGCGCTGAACGCGGAAAGGACCGCAAGGCCCTTGGCGAGCGAGGCCATGAATTCCTTGCCGTCCCGCTCGCCCACCGTTGACACCCGCACCATCCTCGCTGAAACTGGCCGAATAACGAACGCGCGTTCGATAATCGAACGCACTGGTTCGGGTGTCAAGCCGCGCGAGGGCGGGAGAGCAATCCGCACGGGAGGCATCGGACCAAACCCTGGGAGGGACCGCCATGACCGCAAGCCCCGAGCGCCGTCGTCACGCCATGACGCGGCGGAAGCTTCTGAAGAACGCCGGCGCCGCCGGCGCGGCATTCGCGGCCGGGCCGCTGTTCGCGCCCGCCGTCCACGCCCAGGCCAGCACCATCAAGCTCGGCTACGTCAGCCCGCAGACCGGGCCGCTCGCCGCGTTCGCCGAAGCCGACTCGTTCGTCATCGACGGATTCAAGACCGCCATCGGCAACGGCATCGACATCGGCGGCTCCGTTCACCCCGTCGAGGTCGTGGTCAAGGACAGCCAGTCCAACCCCAACCGCGCCGCCGAAGTTGCCCGCGAGGCGATCGTCTCCGACGAGATCGACATCATGCTCGTCGCCTCGACGCCGGAAACCACCAACCCCGTCTCCACCATCTGCGAGAACGAGGGCGTGCCGTGCATCTCCACCGTCGCGCCGTGGCAGCCGTGGTTCATCGGCCAGCAGGCCGATCCCGCCGGCGGGCCGCCCGCGTGGAAGCCGTTCGAGTACACCCATCATTTCTTCTGGGGCCTCGAGGATGTCATCGCCGTCTTCACCAACATGTGGGGGCAGCTCGAGACCAACAAGTCCGTCGGCGGCCTTTTCCCGAACGATGGCGACGGCAACGCCTGGGGCGATCCGGTGGTCGGCTTCCCGCCGGTGCTGAACGACCTCGGCTACACCCTCACCGACCCCGGCCGCTATCAGAACCTGACCGACGATTTCTCCGCCCAAATCAACGCCTTCAAGGACGCCGACTGCGAGATCATCACCGGCGTGATGATCCCGCCGGATTTCACCACCTTCTGGAACCAGGCAAGCCAGCAGGGGTTCCGTCCGAAGGTTGCCTCGATCGGCAAGGCGATCCTCTTCCCCGTTTCGGTCGAGGCTCTCGGCGCCGCCGGCAACAACCTGTCATCCGAGGTCTGGTGGTCGCCGAGCCACCCGTTCACGTCTTCGCTGACCGGCCAGTCGGCGGCGGAAGTTGCAGCCGCCTTCACCGCCGCCACCGGCCGGCAGTGGACGCAGCCGATCGGCTTCATGCACGCGCTCTTCGAGGTTGCGGCCGACGCGCTGAAGCGCACGGCCGATCCGACCAACGCCGAGGCGACGGTGCAGGCGATTGCCGAAACCGACCTTGCAACGATCGTCGGGCCGCTGGCCTGGAACGGCGCCAACCTGCCGCCCTTCGCGGCGAAGAACGTCGCCAAGACGCCGCTCGTCGGCGGTCAGTGGCGCCACCAGGGAGGCGACAAGTACGATCTCGTCATCGTCGACAACCAGACGGCGCCGGAGATCCCGGTCGGCGGCGATGTGGAAGCGATCGCCTGACCATTCGTCCGCATCGTTCGCAACACGGGAGGCGGGGATTTTCCCGCCTCCTTCGCTAAGCGGCTCGCCGGATTCTGTGCTTCAATTCCGGGAACGGGACGCAAAGCCACATCGGGGCCGCAGGTGATCCTTCAGCTTGAGGGACTGTCGAAAGCATTCGGCTCGATCGTCGTTGCCGACTGCGTCGATCTCGCGGTCGCCGAAGGCACAGCGCTCGGCGTCATCGGCCCCAACGGCGCCGGCAAGACATCGCTGTTCAACCTCGTCACCGGCGCGCTGACCCCGGATGCAGGTATCATCCGCCTGTCGGGCCGGGACATCACCGCCGAGCCGCCGCAGGCGCGCGCGCGCGGCGGCATAGCGCGCTCGTTCCAGATTCCCCAGCCGTTCGCCAACCTGTCGGTGTTCGAGAACCTTCTCGTCGGCGCTACCCACGCCCGCAATCGTTCGGAATCGGACGTGGCGGAGCGCTGTGGCGCCGTCCTCGAGGCGACCGGCCTCCTGCGGCTTGCCAACCGCCGCGCCGGATCGCTGACGCTTCTCGAGCGCAAGCGGCTCGAGCTGGCCAGGGCGCTCGCTACCGAGCCGCGGTTGCTGCTGCTGGATGAAATCGCCGGTGGCCTCAGCGAGCACGAGTGCAACGAGCTCGTCGCCACCATTCGAGACGTGCGCGCAACCGGCGTGACGATTGTCTGGATCGAGCACGTCGTGCATGCTCTGCTTGCCGTCGTCGACCGGCTGTTCGTCCTGAACTTCGGCCGCAAGATCGCCGAAGGCGAGCCCGGCGCCGTCATCGCCTCGCAGGAAGTCCGCGGAATATATCTCGGGATCGAGGCATGAGCACCGCGCTCCTCGAAACCCGCGGCCTTACCGCCTTCTACGGTGACTTCCAGGCCCTGTTCGGCATCGACGTGACGGTGTCGGAGCGTGAAACCGTGGCGATCATCGGCGCCAACGGCGCCGGCAAGTCGACCTTCCTGAAGGCGCTCGCTGGTTTGCTTCCCGCTCCGCCGGGCGCGATTTCGTTCGACGGCGAGGACATCGGCGGCTCCCCCGCATGGCGCAATGTCGGCCGCGGCGTCGTGCTCGTGCCGGAGGGCCGCAGGCTGTTCGCCTCGCTGTCGGTGGAAGAGAACTTGCTGGTCGGCGCGTGGCGCCGGCAGAGCGAGCGCTGGACGCTTGGCCGCATCTACGAATTGTTCCCAGTTCTCGCCGAGCGCGGCAACCAGGCGGCAGGAACACTCTCCGGCGGCCAGCAGCAGATGTGCGCCATCGGCCGCGCGCTCATCTCCGGTCCACGGCTCTTGCTCTGCGACGAGATCAGCCTCGGCCTCGCACCGATCGTCGTTCGCGACATCTACGCCGCGCTCCCCGCCATCAAGGCGGAAGGCACCGCCGTCGTTGTCGTCGAGCAGGACATCGTCCAGGCGCTCGCCGTCGCTGACCGCGTCTATTGCTTCCAGGAAGGCCGCGTGCCGCTCTCCGGCCGCCCGGCGGAACTCACCCGCGACGCAATCCACGCCGCCTACTTCGGGATCTGACCGCGCATGATCGCCTGGCTCGACACCGTCATTCAGGGGATCATGCTCGGCGGACTCTATGCCCTCTATGCTACCGGCCTGTCGCTAATCTTCGGCATCATGCGGCTGGTCAACCTCGCCCACGGCGATCTCATCGTCTTCGGCGCGTTTCTGATTCTCGTCGTCGCCGCGGCACTTGGTATCGACAGCGTCTATGCCTTTGCGCTGTCGCTGCCGCTGATGTTCGCTGCCGGCTTTGCGCTGCAGTGGCTGATCCTCAACCGCACCCTCGGCAGCGACATCCTGCCGCCACTGCTCGTTACCTTCGGCTTGTCGATCGTCATCCAGAACGGACTGCTGGAAGCCTTCTCAGCCGACAGCCGCCGCCTGCCGATCGGCGATCTTGCCGGCATGTCGGTGCCCCTCGGCGGCGGCATCGCCGTCGGCATCATGCCGCTCCTCAGCCTTGCCGCCGCCGTCGGCGTGATCCTGCTGCTGAGCCTCCTGTTTTACCGCACCGGCCTTGGCCGCGTCCTCCGCGCCACCTCGGACGACGCCGAGACGGCGCAGCTGATGGGGATCGACAACAACCGCGTCTATGCCGTTGCCATGGGACTGGCGATGGCGGTCTGCGCTGTCGCCGCCTTCTTCCTCGGCGCCCGCGCGCCCTTCGATCCGTCGATTGGACCGGCGCGCCTGATCTACGCCTTCGAGGCGGTCATCATTGGCGGGCTCGGCAGCCTGTGGGGCACGCTCGCCGGTGGCATCATCATCGGCGTCGCCCAGACGGTCGGCGCCCGCATCAATCCCGAGTGGCAGATTCTCGCAGGCCACGTCGCGTTCCTCGTCGTTCTTGTCCTCAAGCCGCGCGGTCTCTTCCCGCGCGCGGTCGATTGAGGCCGCCGGTGACCGCGCTCAACGAAACCCAAAGCAGACGCCGGTTCACCGTCGAGGCGGGCCTCCGGCCGGTCGCCCTTACGGTGCTTGCCGCCATCGTCATCATCCTCGTCGCCTTGCCCGCCTTCGTCGGCCGCCCTGCGCTGCAGAACCTATTCTTCGTCTTCACCATGCTGGCGCTGGCGCAGTACTGGAACCTGCTCGCCGGCTACGCCGGTCTGGTCTCGGTCGGACAGCAGGCCTTCGTTGGCCTCGGCGCCTACGCACTGTTTTGGGCGACGCTGGTCGCTGGAATCGATCCGTTCCTCGCCATTCTCTTCGGCGGCATCGTCGCCGGCGTGCTGGCGCTTCCGACCGCACTCATCGTCTTCCGTCTGCGCGGTGCCTACTTCGCCATCGGCACGTGGGTGGCGGCGGAGGTCTTCCGTCTGCTGCTCGCCCAGTTCAAGCAGCTCGGCGGCGGCACCGGCACTTCACTGGGACCCGATGTCGCCAACGCGCTCGTCGGAATGTCGTGGGTCGCCGACGCCTTTGGCGTACGCGTTGGCGGCGCCCGCGACATCGTCGTCTACTGGGCGGCGTTGCTGCTGCTCCTCGGCTCGCTCGGGCTCGTTTACGCCCTGCTCCGCTCGCGCCGCGGCCTCGCGCTTGCCGCCATCCGCGACTCGGAGACCGGCGCCGAGAGCCTCGGCGTTGACGCCTTCCGCACCAAACTCGTCGTCTACGTCGCTACCGCTTTCGGCACCGGCATGGTGGGTGCGCTGATCTACTTTCAGAAGGCGCGGGTATCGCCCGACGCCGCCTTCTCGGTGCTCGACTGGACGGCTTATGTCATCTTCATCGTCGTCATCGGCGGCATCGGCACGCTGGAGGGGCCGATAATCGGCGCCATCGTGCTCTTCTTCCTGCAGGATTATCTCGCCGGCCTCGGCACCTGGTACCTGATAATCCTTGGCGCGCTTGCCGCAGTGGTGATGCTGGTCGCCCCGAAGGGCATCTGGGGTTACATCGCCCAGCGTTTCGACATCGAGCTGTTTCCGACCCGCCGCCGCATTGTCGGGCCAGGCGTCCGAAACGGACTGTTTTCGGCTCGCGGCCGCCGCTGAAGTCAGCGATCCGCCGGGGGCATTCCCCGCATCATAGGGATCAGGCACATTATCCAGGAGAAATTGGAGAAGGCGCGGCTTGTCGATCCGGCAGGCCGACGAACGGGAGGCGCTGGTCAAGCAGCTTGCAGGTCCCTGAAGGACTCATCCGGCTAGACGCTCGAGCTCCTGACGGAGCGCAGAAATCAGCCATTTCTCCAGACAATGTTGGATTTCAGTCTCTCTCCCTCCGCCAGTTGGTCTTGAGGATCTGGCGTGTTCCACCCTCCCCGGGATTAGCCATCCGCCTCGCTCACGATCTGCACGATGGTCAGCGGCTTTCACCCTGGCATGAAGTGGCTGAGTTTCACGTTCAGATAGTGGTGGATTGCCTGACGGCCGCCCTCGCGGCCCATGCCGCTATAGTTGACGCCGCCGAACGGCGCTTCGGCGTGGGCGATGGCAAAGGTATTGACACCGACCATGCCGGCGCGGATTGAGCCGCTAAGATACTGGGCGCGACCGAGATCGCGCGTGAAGACGTACGCCGACAGTCCGTACTCGGTATCGTTGGCCCGCTCGACGGCGTCGTCGATATCGCGAAAAGTGTTGACCGGGGCGACCGGCCCGAACGGCTCGTCGTGCATGATCCGGGCGTCGTCGGGAACGTCCTCGAACACGGTCGGTTCGAAGAAATAGCCCCGGTTATACCCCGACGGTCGCCGCCCGCCGGTCAGGCGTTTCGCACCTGAAGCCTCAGTGTCCGCCGACAGTTTCTCGATCCGGTCGAGTTGGCGCCGGGTCGTCAGCGGGCCCATGGTTGTCGCCGGGTCAATGCCGTCGCCAAGCGTCAGACTCTCGGCGAACGCGACGAAGATCTTCTTGAATGCCGGCGCGACTTTCTCATGCACGTAGAAGCGGTTCGGCGAAATGCAGACCTGACCTGCATTGCGGAACTTGAACTGGCCGCACAGTTTGGCAACCGCATCGACGTCGACGTCGTCGCAGACGATGACCGGGCTGTGCCCGCCAAGCTCCATCGAGCAGCGCTTCACGGTTTCGGCCGCTTGCGCCAGCAGCGACTTGCCGACGCTGGTCGACCCGGTCAGCGATATCTTTCGCACGACGGGAGAAGCCATGATTGCGGCCGAGACGTCCGCGGCCCTCCCGGTCACCAGCTGAATCGCCGACGGCGGGACGCCCCCTTCCAAACAGCATTCGACCAGGATGCGCGTCGTCGACGGAACCTGCTCGGACGGACGAACGATGATCGAGCAGCCGGCGGCCAACGCCGGCGCGATTTTGCGTGCCGGCAGGTTAATCGGGAAGTTCCAGGCGGTGAACGCCGCCGCCACGCCGATGGGCTCATGTCCGACGATCAGCGTGCCGCCCTGCCGCGACGGCAGGTTCTCGCCGAATAGCCTTTCGGCCTCGCCGGCAAACCAGTCAAACTGCTCGAGCGCGCTTTGCACCTCGCCGTCTGACTGCGCCAATGGCCGCCCGACCTCGAGCGTCAGCGCCATTGCCAGTTCCGCCCGGCGGGCGTCGATACGCCGCGCGGCGGCGCGGAGAATCTTGCCCCGCTCCCAGCCATGCATGCGGCTCCATGTCTTGAAGCCAGCCTCCGCGGTCGCGATGGCTTCAGCAATGTCGGCTGCGTCGGCGATCGGGGCCTCGCCGAGCACGTCCTCGGTCGCCGGGTTGATGATCGCGTGGCGCTCGCGGTCCTCGCCTGCCCGCCAGGTATCGCCGATGAACTGCGCCGGCTGATGGTACATGATGCTTCTCCCTCAATCTCCGCCGCTACTGCGAAGCGGTGACGCCGCCGTCGACGTACAGGACCTGGCCGGTGACGTAGCTGCTCGCGTCGGCGGCCAGTGCAACCACCGGACCCGCGACCTCGGCGGGTTGGCCGATACGGCCGAGCGGATTCCGCGACAGAATGAACTCGTGAAACTCAGCCCGCTCGAGATGCGGCCGGATCCGGTCGGACTGGATGAATGTCGGGGCAACGCCGTTGACGGTGATGTTGTGGGGGGCAAGCTCGATGGCATGCTGCCGAACGAGCATCAGGAGGCCACCCTTTGTGCTGCAATAGGCGGAATATCCGCGGCCGCGAAGCGCCAGCTGCGAGCGCACAGACAACAGGTGGATGTGGCGCCCGGCGATTCCTTTCTCGATCTGGTGGCGGGCGACGGCCTGACCGAGGAACATCCCCGACTTCATGTTGGTCTCATAGACGAGGTCGAACGCTTCCTCGGTCACGTCGAGGAGCGTTTGCTCGACCTGGATGCCGACGCAATTGGCGAGGATGTTGATGCGACCGAAGGCGGCGACCGTCTCAGCCGTGACCCGCCGGATATCGTCGACGGAACGAGCGTCAAGGGCGAAGCTCCGGGCCGGGTAGCCGGCGGTCCGGATGTCTTCGGCAAGCTCCTCCGCCTTGTCTTCCGACGGTCCGGCAATCGCCACGGCGGCGCCGTGGACGGCGAAGGCCCAGCAGATGGCCCGCCCGAGCGCGCCGTAGCCGCCCGGGACGAAGGCGACCCGGCCGGTCAGGTCGAACTGGTTCCGCAACGCTTCGACATCGACCTCCGGCGTAAGACTGCCGGGCGGGCGGACTCTGGTCATGCTCATGGGCGGGCTCCGCCACGACAGGCCGACGACGCATTCATTGCAGAAGCCCCCCGAGGTAAGAGCGCACCGCGGGAAGGCCGGTGAGCTCGCTGAAGCTGCCGGCGTGTGACAGCCGGCCGTTCTGGATGAAAATGAACCGCTCGCAGACTTCCTGCAGGATTTCGAGATGGAATTCCTCGTTCGGGTGCAAACAGAGGAAGACCAGCCGGTCCTCGCGGCGCAGCCTGCGGAAAAAATCGAGCATGAAGCCGATGTAGCCGTCCTGTGTGTTGAACTGCGGCTCGTCGAACAGGTGGACCATCGGGTAGTCCGACCCCGCCGCCTGCAGCAGCACGTTGGGGACGAGCGAACGGAAGTGCCGGACCTGGTAGGACTGATGGTAGTGGATCGCGAGACGATCGCGCTGGTCGGTGCGCACCTTGTGGATGTTGCGGCCCAGCACCCGCACCGCGCCCGTTGTCGGCGCGTTGGAGCCGGTGATCAGCTCGAACAGGGTTGTCTTGCCGGATCCGTTCGGGCCCATCACGCCGACGACCGCCGGCCCGTCGATCGTGAAGTCCGCTTCAAGATGGAAGGAACGCTGACGCGCGAAAACGCCGCGGTGGTAGCTCTTCTCGAGACCGTTCACATGGAGGATCGGCGCTGCCATCGTTCAGATCCCGAGCAATCTCTCGCGAAGGGCCGGATCGTCGCGCAGCGCCGCCGCCGGCCCCTCATGAATGGTCTGGCCGCGGCTCATTACGTAAACGCGGTCAGCGACAGCCAGCGCATTCAGCGCGTTCTGCTCGACGACAAGAGTCGAGACGCCCTCGTCCCTGAGCCGGCGGATCATCGCCATGACATCCTGGACGATCTTCGGGGCGAGGCCTTGCGACGGCTCGTCGAAAAGCACCAGACCGGGGGAACCGAGAAGCGCGCGGGAAATGGCCACCATCTGCATCTCGCCGCCCGACAGGAATTCGCATTCGCGCGGCATGAGATGTTCGAGCGCCGAGAACATTTCGAACGCCTCCTCCAGGCGGCGCGAGCCGAAGCGCGACCGCTTGCGTGCGATCGACAGGTTGCGCGCGACCGTGAGTGCCGGGAAGACCCGCCGATCGTCCGGCACCCAGCCGATGCCGAGCCTGGCGATTTCGTGCGTCGGCCGGCGGGTGATGTCGGTGCCGTCGAAGACGATCGCGCCCGATCGGGCCGGGGTCAGTCCGAGGATGGCGCGAATGGTGGTCGTCTTGCCGGCGCCGTTGGGACCCAAAAGCGCCACGACCTCGCTCTTGCCGACGGTGAGCGAAGGACCGAACAGGACCTGGGTCTCGCCGTAGAAGGCCTCGATGTTGAGGACTTCTAGCATCAATTCACCCTACCGAGATCGGAGCGCTTCACCCACATGTTGCGGCCCAGTTCCTCGGGCGTTCCCTCGGCGATGACCTGGCCCCACTGGATCACCGAGATGCGGTCGGCAAGGCCGAGCAGGAAGCGCATGTCGTGCTCGATGATGACGATCGTATAGCGGCGCCGGAGTTCGCCGATCAGGCGCATGAGCCGCGCCGTGCCTTCGGCGCCAAGTCCGGAGGTCGGCTCGTCGAGAAACAGGATGCGCGGCTCGGCCGCGAGCGCGACGCCGATTTCGAGTGCGCGCCGGTCACCATACGAGAGACTCCGGGATATGGTCTCGCTGCGACCGTCCAGACCGACCAGTTCGAGAATCTCCATGGCGCTCTCGGCCACCGCCCGGTCCGCGAACCAGGACCCGAATAGCCGCCGCCGCATGGCGCGAGCCGCTGGGAGCGCCAGGACGATGTTCTCAAGGGCGGTGAATTCGTCGAAAAGGTTGATGATCTGGAACGAGCGCGCCAGCCCGGCGCGCGCAATTTGCTGCGGGGCGAGGCCGTCGATGCGCGCCCCGGCGAAGCGGATTTCGCCGCGATCGGGCCGATAGCGACCGGTCAGCACATTGAAGCAGGTCGTCTTGCCGGCGCCGTTCGGGCCCATGATGCCGCTCACCCGGCCTTCCTCGAACGTCAGCGAGATGTCCTCCAACACGACCTGGTCGCCGAAGCGTTTGTGGATATGGACGGCTTCGAACAGGGCCATCTGACTACTCCGCCGGCGACCGGTTGAGGACGCCGGGCCGCGCCATCGATTCGATGCGGGCGCGCGCCAGGTGGAGGATGCCGGCCAGGCCCTCAGGGCGGAACATGACCAGCACCATGAACATCAGCCCGTACCAGAGGAGCCACCCTTCGGTGAACGCGCCGAGGAGATCGCGCGTGACGAAGTAGACGGCGACGCCGAGCACCGGTCCCCAGAAGCTGACGAGGCCGCCGCCGACGAGCGTCATCATGACGATCAGGCCGGACTGGTGGACGCTCATCACATCCGGGTAGGCGCTCTGCTGGGCCATGGCGAATAGGCCGCCGGCGAAGCCCGCGAACACTGCCGACATGACGAATGCCGCATACTTGAAGCGCCAGACCTCGTAGCCGACGAAACGGGCGCGCATCTCATTCTGGCGGATCGCCTGGAGGACACGGCCGAAGGGCGAATTCACGATCCGCCACATCAGGACGACCGCGAGGGCGAGGGCGACGAGGACGAAAATATAGAAACTGCGATTGTCGGTGAGAGCGAACGACACCACGCCGAAATCGATCGGCGGTCGCGGTATATTGAGGAGGCCGTCCTCGCCGCCTGTGACCGTATGCCACTTGATGGCTACGAACCAGAACACCTGCCCGAAGGCGATGGTCATCAGGGCGAAGTAGATGCCGCGCCGGTGGGAGACGAATAGCGCCACGACAGCCCCCGCGATCGCCGCCGCGCCTGCGGCGCCAAGCAGGCCGAGCCAAACGCTTTCCGCAACATTGAGCTGGACGAGCCCAAACGCGTAACCGCCGACGCCGAAATAGGCACCGTGACCGAAGGAGTGCAGCCCGCCGTATCCGAACAGCAGGTTGAAACCGAGCGCATAGATCATCCAGATCGCCACCTCGACGCCGAGATAGTCATAGAGGCCGATCGGCCTGATCCACAGCGGCAGGCTGGCCATGACGGCAAACAACGTAAGCATCTGCGGGGTCAGGAATTGCCCGGCGCGGCGGGCTGGAACGTCGGCGAGCGTCGGCATCGACATCGGCTAGTTCTCCAGCGCGCTCTTGCCGCCGAACAGGCCACGAGCCCGGAAGGTCAGCACGCCGATCAGCAGGAGATACATCGAGATCAGCGACCATTCGGTCGCGTAGGCGCCGGTGATGCCGACCGACAGGCCGACGAGGATGCTGGCGACGACCGCGCCGCGGAAACTGCCGACGCCGCCCAGAACGATGATCAGAAACGCGGGGATGACAACGTCGACGCCGACATGCGGGCGCATTCCCCATATCGGCACCATAACGATCCCGGCGAGGCCGGCGAGGGCGGCCCCAAGGGCGAACACCAGCATGCGCAACCGGCCGAGATCGATGCCGAGCGCGCGCACCATTTCGCTATCGTGCGCGCCGGCCTTCACGATGGCGCCGTAGGGCGTTTTCTCCAGGAAGAACCAGACACAGACGATGGCGACGATGGCGAAGCCGGCGGCGAACAGTTTGTACTTCGAGTAGATCATGCCGCCGAAGAGCATCGCTCCCGTGATCGCCTGCGGAAGCGGGAGGTGCTGCTCCGCCGGACCCCATACGATCCTGATCGATTCCTCGATGACGAGGGCGGCGCCGAAAGTGAGGAGGAGGCCGTATAGCGGCGCTTTTCCGTAGGTGCGCCGTAGGCAGACCTCCAGAAGCATGCCGACGCCGGCGACCAGAATTGGCGCGAACACAAGCGCCAAAGCGTAGCGTGCGGCGATCGGAAGGCCGAGATACGCCGCGCCGATACCATCGCCGCCCGCCAGGCCCGGCGCGATGATCCACAGGGCGAAATAGGCGCCGAGCGCGAACAGCGACCCGTGCGCGAGGTTGATCACCTCCATCACGCTGACGACCAGCATGAAGCCGAGCGCGATGAGAGCGAACAACAGGCCCAGCGTCAGTCCGTTCAGAATGTGAGGCAGAAGGGACAGGGCTGGCACTCCGGCCACGAGACGAAAAGCCGTACCGGAGCGGTCGCTCGCACGACCGCCCGGCACGAAGTCGATCGACCTACATCTCGTAGGTCGGCGTCGCGTCGTATGACTCAAGCTTACACGCGCCGGCGGCGGCCGTGTCGAGAACCTGGTCCGGCGCCGTGTGGCTGAGGATCTCGAACATGTCGTCGGGGTCCTCGGTCCCGACGTTGGCGGTCGCCAGGTAGATCGTCTGTTGAACCTGATGGGTATCGGCATCGATCCAGGCGTCGTCGTGCTGCATCCGGTCGGCCGCCGACATGCGGCGACCTTCGAGCAGTTTGATCACGGCGATGTTGTTGGTGCTCCCGGCTTCCTCGACACAGCGCAGGAGTTCGCGCGTGGCGACGTAGCCGTTGTAGAAGACATTGCCGGGCACCCGCATGGCGGTATCGGGATAGGCCTCCTGGTAACGCGCGACGAACTCGGGCACGCCGGGAAGGTCGAGGGCGTAGTACCATGTAGTGCCGAAGACGCCGAATAGGTTGTCGAGCGGCAGACCGTAGACGTCCGGCCAATCCTGCTGGTTGTTGATCCAGGCGGGATTGGCTCCCATGCCGAGCTCCGCGACCTGGGTGCGCATCGCCTTCTGGTCGTCGCCGCCGACGGCGGCGGCCACGACGTTCGGAGCCACCTGCTGGACCTTGAGCAGGATCGAAGCGAAGTCGCGTGTCCCCTGCGGGACAAGGATTTCGTCGACGATCTCGCCGCCGTATTCCTCGACCAGCCGGCGCGTCGCGGCCGATGTGTCGTGCCCCCAGACGTAGTCATTGGTAACCAGCAGCCACTTGTTGCCCGCCGAGACGATGGCGTTGGCGACGGCGGCCTTGGCGAAGTTGGTGCCGTTGCCGTCCCAGACGAACTTGACGCGATGGCAGTTCTCGCCGGCCTCTGTCGGTGAGGACGAGTTTGTGTTGAGGTAGATTGTTCCGTATTTCTGGGCGACCTGCGAGATCGCATTGGCAACGCCGGAGTGGACGGCGCCGACGAGGAAGGCGCACTCTTCACGGGTGATGAGTCGCTCGGCGACGCGGCTCCCGGTGGCCGGCGTCGTTTCCGTATCGATGTGGACGGTTTCGATCTGGCGCCCGAGAACCCCCCCTTTTTGGTTGAACTCGTCGATCGCCATCAGCATGCCGCGACGATCGCTGGCTCCGCTGTTGGCGTACTGGCCGCTGGCGTCCGACGTCAGCCCGATCTTCAAAGGCTTGTCGCTCATCGCTGCGTAGACGCGGTTGTGGGTCCACGGACCCATGAAGGCGGCTCCGGCAATCAGCGCCCCGGAACTCGTCAGAAGAGACCTGCGGGAAATCGACTTCTGCGACATCGCTTCCTCCCTGTTTGTCGCTGTCAGGCGCCCGATCCCAGCGACCGGAACCCAACCAAATCAGCGTTTCTGCCCTATGAACGAATTTTCTTTCCATAGAAAGAATTGTATTTTAGGCCGTATGGCAAGAGGAAATTTTCGGAATGCTGCCGGGTTCGCTATGAGTTATCGGGAGGAGAGCGAGAAAAGTGGCTGATCTGCTGACACGAAACGGCGCCGAACGACCTGTGGACGGCGACGAAACGTTCGACGCCCTCCGCGGCCGCATCAAGGAGCGTTTCGAGGGGCTGAGTCCCCACCTTCAGCGCCTGGCGCGTTACGCCCTGGAGGATCCCAATCATTTCGCGCTCGACACCGTCACTGATGTCGCGACCCGCGTCAGCGTGCAGCCGTCGACGGTGATTCGCTTTGCCAAGGAGTTCGGCTACACCGGCTTCTCGCAGATGCAGAAGGTCTTTCGGCTGCGCCTGATCGAGGGCGTTCCGGCAGTCCGCAGGCAGGCCTTCCAGAATCGTGAGCGGCTGGAAGGGGCAGCCGAAGTCGATCCGCGCGCGATCCTGACCGAATTCGCCGACGCATCGATCGCCAGTCTGCAGAAGCTCAAGCAGACAATCCAGTCGGAGGATCTGCGCCGTGCCCTCTCCATGCTCAGCGATGCGGACCACATCTACGTTATCGGCCAGCGGCGCGCCTTCCCGATCGCCGCTTACATCGCCTACGGGCTGATCCGCCTAGAGGTCCGCTGCACGCTTCTCGATTTCGTCGGCGGCATGGTGCCGCAACAGGTCGCCACGATGCGGCCCAACGACCTTCTCGTCGCCGTAGCCTTTGCCGAGTACACGCCGGCGGTGGTCGACATCGTGCAGGACGTCCACATCCGCGGTGTGTCGATCCTGTCGATCACCGACGTGCCGACCAGCCCGTTGGCGAAATGCGCTAGTCTCAGCTTTCTCCTCGACGAAATGGACGCCCACCGGTTCCAGCCGATCGCCGGCGCCGTCGGCCTCATTCAGGCGTTGATGATCGCCCTTGGGGCCATGCGGGAGCAGTAGCAGTAGCCGAACTGGGGCAGCGGATGATCCTCCAGGCGGCGGCTTGATCGAATCACTCGATCGCCAAGCAAGCCACGCGATGGAGCAGGGCCATGATAGGCATTACGTCGGTCTTGGACGTGTTATTGTTGAAGGAGACATCGATCTGCGTCGTCGATGAGAGGCACCGGGTCGCTTCTGCCGGTTAAGGCCGCTCGTTGGTGTAGACAAAAATTGGCGGATTCTCTGAGGTTTTCGGAGAATGTTGGATTTCAGTTTCTCTCCCTCCGCCAGCTAGCGCTGCGAGAAATTCTCCATTCGGCCGAGGCGCGTCCCACGGCGCGCGGTTCTGCGCCATTCGCTGACAAACCTCCGGACTCGTCGATGGCGCTTCGGCGGCGTTGTTCTCTCTTT
>DASWGT010000201.1:0-2703 GCA_036393575.1 Rhodospirillales bacterium
GATCGTGCCGGCGTGGGCGGCGACTTCGTCCACCGGAACGTTTGGACCGAACAACTCGGCCCAATCGCCGCGCGCCACCTCGGGAATCCCGGTCACGTCGACGGCGATCAGGTCCATCGACACGCGGCCGACCAGCGGCGCCGAACGCCCGCGGATGAAGACGCGCGCGCCGGAGCGGCCGTCAGATGACGAAGCGGCACGGTGATAGCCGTCGGCATAGCCCACGGCGAGGATGGCGATGCGGGCGGCCGCGTCGACGGTCTGGGTGGCGCCGTAGCCCACGGTTTCGCCGGGGAGGGCGTCGCGGACGTGCAGGACGCGGGCCTCCAACGCCACCACTGGCTTCAGGGGTGGCCGGTCGGCGATGAATTTGGCCCCGTAAAGGGCGATACCGGGACGGACCATGTCGAAGCGATAGTCAGGCCCCAGGAAGCTGCCCGCCGAGTTGGCGAGCGAAGCGGGCGTTTGGGGGAGGAGTTTGCGCACCTCGCGGAAGGCGGCGAGTTGTCGGGCATTCATCGGATGATCGGGCGTGTCGGCGCAGGCGAGGTGGCTCATCACCAGCGACGGCGCCAGGGCGGTGACGAGGGCGGGGTCGCCGGCAACGTCCCGCGCCTCGGCGAGTGTCAGGCCGAGCCGGTTCATGTCGGTATCGACGTGAATCGCCGAGCCGGTGGGCGCGCCCTGCCGCTTCGCCGCGGCCCATTCGGCGACCTCCGGCAGGGATCCGAGGACGGGTCTCAGATCGGCGGCGATGTAGTCGGCTGTCGCGTGAGGCAGCAGGCCGTCGAGAACGTAGATGGCAGCCCCTGGCGCGATCGCTCGCAGCCGCATTCCTTCGTCCGGCAGCGCAACGAAGAACGTCCGGCAGCCGGCCTTGGCGAGCGCCGTGCCGGCACGTTCGAGGCCGACGCCATATCCGTCGGCCTTCAGCACGGCCGCAGTCTCCGCGCCGCTGGCCGCCAAGGCCATCGTGCGCCAGTTATCGACCAGCGCGCCCAGATCGACGGTAACCCGTCCGCCGGTAAGGCTGGATCGATCGCTGACCGATGCTGGTTTCATACGATGACACTAGCCCGATTCTGCGACGGCCCTGCTGGCGGAGGGCGCCAGCAACCATGATAGAATTGACGAGGCTGTGACAATTCCGCCGGGACAATCCGGATGCTGCGGTGCACACTTTGGGGACGGGAGGATGATTCGTTCTCGGAGCGAGAAACATGGATCATCTACATCGCATCCTGTGTTGCGTTTCCCTGGGCACCCTTCTTATCTCCCTTTTGCCGGCCGCCGCGGAAGAAGACCGCGGTGCGTGGTTCAAGAGCCTCCGCCAACCCGACACCGGTTTCTCATGTTGCGATATCTCGGACTGCCGCCGCACCGACGCCAACTGGCGTGAGGGACAGTGGTGGGCGGTGGTCGGCGGGGAGTGGACGGCAATCCCGCCCGACAGGGAGCTTGAGAAGCAATCGATCGACGGCGAAGCGTACGTCTGTTCCAGCCCGAGCCGCAGGATCTATTGTTTCGTGAAGCCGACGTTTGGAACGTAGCCGCCGCGCTCAGCCGCCGGCGGCTTTGGCGTACGCCTCGATCAAACGGGGCCAGCCCTGCTTGCCCGCCATCGCGGCCTTGTAGGCTTGCCAGCCATCACCGTGGCGGGGAAAGTCGCGGTGCACCACGACCACGTCGGTGACCTCTGGATCGATGGTGACGAATCGCGCGTCGACGCGGCTGGCGGCCGCCTCGGATGGCTCCGGCGTGCGGTCGGCCCTGATTTGCCAGGCGAAGACGATGTGTTCGGGACGCTTCATGCTGAGCACGGTGCCCCAGGTCGCCGTCTGGCCAGACTTGTCGCGCTCGAAAGCGCGTCCGCCGATCTTCGCCTCGATGCCGATTTGATCGAGGTTTTCCTTGGCCCAGGTCAGGTCGCTCGGCCACCAGGCGTGGAGCTCATCGACGAACACCGCGAAGGCACGCTCGGCCGGCACTTTGACTCGCCGATTCACGACAATGATCTCGGCGGTGCCGCCAGCCTCGGCGGTTTCGTCCTTCTTGCCGAAAAGCCATTTGAACATTGGTATGACTTATACGACTTTGGGGCGCTTTGGGAGTGGCTGATGTCACATCCCGGTAGTAGTTGCAGGCGGAAACCTGCGGATGTAGTCGCGCCTCCTAGCCTTCGAAGGGCACCGGCAGCGAATCCTCGTTGGCGAGGTTGGAGAAGCGGGTCAGCGTATCCTCGAAATGCAGGCGGACCGTGCCCGTCGGGCCATGGCGCTGCTTGCCGACGATCACCTCGGCGACACCATGAACGGCTCCCATCTGGTCCTGCCACTGCAGGTATTCGGTGGTGCCCGGCTTCGGCTCCTTGTTCTTCAGGTAGTATTCCTCGCGAAAGACGAACATCACCACATCGGCGTCCTGCTCGATCGAGCCCGATTCGCGGAGGTCGGCAAGTTGCGGGCGCTTGTCGTCGCGGTTCTCGACCTGGCGCGAAAGCTGCGAAAGGGCAAGGATCGGCACGTTCAGTTCCTTGGCCAGCGCCTTCAGGTGATTGGTGATCTCGGTGACTTCCTGCACGCGGTTCTCGGAGCCGCGCCGCGACGAGCCCTGCAGCAGCTGGATGTAGTCGACGACGACCAGATCGAGGCCGCGCTGGCGCTTGAGACGCCGGGCGCGCGCCGCCAACTGGGCGATCGTAAG
>DASWGT010000202.1:0-1795 GCA_036393575.1 Rhodospirillales bacterium
CGCGCGACTCTGGCGCGGCCCGCGGTGTCACCACCGTATTCGACCTGGCGCGAGATGTAGGGGCGGGGCTCGTCCCCGCCCGTCTGTTCTTCGGGCTTGTCCACCCAGGCTGTGCTCCACTCGTTGCCGAGCGAGTTGACAGCGATGCGAAACGCGGGGAAACTCGCGTGCTGTTCTTGGGCCGCGGAGGCCCTGGAGGGTTCGAATGCAACTAGCCGTTTATCTGGGCTTGGCCGGCATGTTCGCGGGTGCCGCGGCGCCGGCGGTGAACGAGAAAATCGCGCCCTGGGTGTGGGAAAAGACCGCGTACGGCGGCCGCGCCAGCTTCCTGGTGGTGCTCACGGACCAAGCGGACCTGACCTTGGCCCGCGGCCTGCACACCAAGGCCGAAAAGGGCGCCTACGTGGTCGCCGAGCTGCGCGCCGCGGCGCAGGCAACCCAGGGCCCGATCCTCGAGCGGCTGCGCCAGCTCGGCGCGCCGCATCGCCCGTTTTACATCGTCAACATGATCGAGGTGGAAGGCGGCCTCGACCTGGTGCTCCAGCTGGCCGCGCGCGGTGATGTGGCGCGGATCGACGCCAATCCGTGGGTGCGCTTCGACGGGCCGGTGGAACGAAGCCCAGCATCAACATTCGAGCCGGCAAGGGGAGTCGACCCGAATCCGGAACCCAACCTGCTCCAGGTCAACGCCGACGACGTCTGGGGGCTCGGCTTCACCGGGCAGGGGATGGTCCTGGCCGGCGCCGACACCGGGGTCGATTGGGACCACCCGGCCCTGATCAACCAGTACCGCGGCTCGAACGGTTCGCCCGCCGACCACAACTTCAACTGGCACGACTCGATCCATGTGAACGACGGCTCGTCGTGCGGCCCGAACGCCACCGCGCCGTGCGACCCGTTCAGCCACGGCACGCACACGGTCGGGACCATGGTCGGCGACGATGGGGGCACAAATCGGATCGGGATGGCGCCGGGCGCGGAGTGGATCGCATGCCGCAACATGAACCAGTTCGGCGCCGGCACGCCGGCGACTTACACCGAATGCTTCGAGTGGTTCATCGCGCCGTACGCGATCGGTGGCAGCCCGGCGGGCGGCGATCCGACCAAGGCGCCGCACGCGATCAACAACTCCTGGGGCTGCCCGCCGAGCGAAGGGTGTCCGGTTGAGAATCCGAACATTCTCAAGATGGTGGTCGAAAACACCCGCGCCGCCGGAATCATGGTTGTGGTTTCGGCCGGCAACGCCGGATCGGCCTGCGAGACGGTGGAGGATCCAGCGGCGATTTACGATGCCTCGTACTCCGTGGGCGCGGTCGGCCCCACCGACGTCATCGCCACCTTCAGCAGCCGCGGCCCGGTCGTGGTCGACGGCTCGAATCGGCTCAAGCCCGACATCAGCGCCCCCGGCGTGAGCATCCTCTCCTCCGTTCCCGGTACGGGGTACAGTTTTTCGAGCGGCACGTCGATGGCAGGCCCGCACGTCGCCGGCGCCGTCGGCCTTTTGTGGTCGGCCGAGCCCGATCTGATCGGCGACACCGATCTGACCGAGCTGATCCTCAATCAGAGCGCCCTAGATCGCACGACTCTGACCCAAACGTGCGGCGGCGTGCCGGGCACCAGCGTGCCCAACAACACCTACGGCTGGGGCCGGCTCGACATCCTGGCCGCGGTCCAGCAGACGCCGGCCGGCCGGCCGCTGGCGGTCGGCAAAGGCCCCGGCGGCAGCGCCGACAAGGTCCGCCGCCTGATCGACTTCTAGCGCCCCTCGCCGGGGAGGAATGCGTCATCCCGGCGC
>DASWGT010000203.1:0-26619 GCA_036393575.1 Rhodospirillales bacterium
GCCGCCGAGATCGAGATGCACCTCGATCACGTCGCGGGTGGTGCCGGCGGTTGCCGACACGATCGCCGCGTCGCGCCGGGCGAGCTTGTTCAACAGTGTCGACTTGCCGGCGTTGGGGGCGCCGATGATGGCGATCAGCAACCCGCCGCGGAGCCGCTCGCCGCGCCGGCCGTCTTTCAGGTGATCTGCAATTTCTCTTTTTATTTCAAGCACTTGATCCCTAGCGGCGGCACCGACGCCGGGCGGCAGGTCGTCGTCGGAGAAATCGATCGCCGCCTCCCGGTGGGCGAGCGCGGCGAGCAGGCGCTCGCGCCACGACTCGTAGATTTTCCCGAGCTCGCCCCGCAATTGCCGGAGCGCCTGGCGGCGTTGCGCCGACGTTTCCGCCTCGACCAGGTCGGCGAGCCCTTCCGCCGCCGTCAGGTCGAATTTTCCGTTCTCGAAGGCACGGCGTGAGAACTCGCCCGGCTCGGCCATGCGCAGCCCCGGCATCTTGGCGAGAGCCTCAAGAATGCCGGCGACGACGGCGTGGCCGCCGTGCACATGCAGCTCGGCTACGTCCTCGCCGGTGAAGCTGGCGGGCTTCGGGAACCACAGCGCCAGGCCGTCGTCGAGCAGCTCCCTGGTTTCCGGATCGGCCAGCCGCACCCGCGTCGCCAGCCGCGGCGCCGGCGTCGCCTTGACGCCGGCGAATCGGCAAAGCGCGTCCGCGGCGTCGGGTCCGGAAACGCGGATGACGGCAATGCCGGCGCGGCCGCCGCCGCTGGAAAGCGCGTAGATGGTGTCGGTCCTCATGGCGGCTCAACGACCGTCCGTGCCGGTTACCGGGCTGGTTTCTTGTCCATCATCAGGCGTTCGACCCGACCGCCGTCGCGGACGTGGGTTTCCAGCACCGCGTTGACGTCCTCCTTGGTCGCACACCGGTACCAGACGCCGTCTGGATAGACGACCACCGACGGCCCCAACTCGCAACGGTCGAGGCAGCCCGACTGGTTGATGCGTACCCGTTTCAGCCCCATCGCCTTGGCCCGGTCCTTCATGTAGTCGCGCAGCTCTTGGGATCCCTTCTCGGCGCAGCAGCCGCGGGGGTCTCCCGGCGCGCGCCGGTTGACGCAGAAGAACACATGGCACTGGTAGAACGGTGCTGGATCGGTGGGCTTCGCGGTCACGGTGCGGCGCCTCCGCAAGTCTTTCCGGCCGAGGAAAAGGGGTTGTATCCAGACGGCCGAGGCCCAAACTAAGCTAGCGACGCCCACGAGGCAACGGACCCCGGCGGGCACCAAGGACAGGCGCATTGGCAGCAACCCCGACAGCGGACGTTAGGCCCCCGATGACCCGCAACATGCTCGCCGAAGAGACCAGTCCTTACCTGCTGCAGCACAAGGACAACCCCGTCCATTGGCGGCCGTGGAACAGCATCACCCTGGCGCTGGCCAGGCGCGAGGGCAAGCCGATCCTGCTGTCGGTCGGCTATGCCGCCTGCCATTGGTGCCACGTGATGGCGCACGAGAGCTTCGAGGACGACACCATCGCCGGCGTGATGAACGAACTGTTCATCAACATCAAGGTCGACCGCGAGGAGCGCCCGGACATCGACGCTATCTACCAATCGGCCCTCGCCATGATGGGCGAGCACGGCGGCTGGCCGCTGACCATGTTCCTGACGCCGGACGGCGAGCCGTTTTGGGGCGGCACCTATTTCCCGGCCGCCGCCCGCTACGGCCGGCCGGCCTTTCCCGACATCCTGAAGGGCGTCGCCGAGGCGTTCAAAACCGGCAACGAGTCGATCACCAAAAACGTCGCCGCCCTGCGCGACGGGCTCAAGCGGCTGGCCAAGCCGGAAGGCGGCGGCGAGCTCTCGATCGAGAAATTGAACCAGGTGGCGGCGATGGCGCTGCATAGCATCGATCCGCTGCGCGGCGGCACCGAGGGCGCGCCCAAGTTTCCGCAGCCGGCGTTCTTCCAGTTCCTGTGGCGGGCATACGTGCGCACCGGCTCGCCGATGTTCCGCGACGCCGTCACGGTGACCCTCGACCACCTGTGCCAGGGCGGCATCTACGACCACCTCGGCGGTGGCTTCGCGCGCTATTCCACCGACGTCGACTGGCTGGTGCCGCACTTCGAGAAGATGCTCTACGACAACGCGCTGCTGATCGAGCTCCTGACCGACGCCTGGCAGGCGACGCGAAATCCGCTCTACTCGGCGCGCGTCAGCGAGACGGTGGCGTGGGCGCTCTCCGATATGCGCTCGGCCGAAAAAGGCCCGTTCGCGTTCGTCAGCGCCCTCGACGCCGACAGCGAAGGCGAGGAAGGAAAGTACTACGTGTGGAGCGAGGCCGAGATCGACGAAATCCTCGGCAAGGACGCGGAACTTTTCAAGCAGACCTACGACGTCGCCGGCGGCGGCAACTGGGAAGGCGCCAACATCCTCAACCGTTCCGCCGTCCTGCAATTGGGCCCGCCCGATGTCGAGGAGAAGTTCAGGAAATGCCGCGACCGGCTGCTCAAGGCGCGCGCCAAGCGCGTGGCCCCCCAGCGCGACGACAAGGTGCTGGCCGACTGGAACGGCCTGATGATTGCGGCGCTGGCCAAGGCCGGGGCGGCGTTCGACGCCCCCGAGTGGATCGCCGCCGCCGAGCAGGTGTTCACGTTCGTCCGCGACAACATGACCAAGGACGACAAATCCGGTGGCCGCCTCGGCCATACCTGGTGCGCCGGCAAGCTGCGCCACCCGGCGGTGGTCGACGACTACGCCAACATGGCGCGCGCCGCGCTGGTGCTGCTGGGCGTCACCGGCAAGGCCGATTACCTTGCCCACGCCCAGGCCTGGGTGAAGACCGCCGACGCGCACTATTGGGACGCCGACGGCAAGGGCTATTTCCTCGGCGCCGACGACACCGCCGACGTGATCGCGCGCTCGAAGCCCGTCCACGACAACGCGGTGCCGTCCGGCAACGGCATCATGGCCGAGGTGTTGGCCAGGCTCTATCACTTGACCGGCGATGCCGCGGTGCGCGACCGCGCCGACGTGCTGTTTCACGCCGTCGCCGCCAAGGAGACGCGGCAGTTGATCCACCAGCCGACCTTGCTCGGCGCCTTCGAGTTGCTGGAGACCGGCCAGCAGGTCGTCATCGTCGGCGACGACGATCCGGCGACCTACAAATTGTGCCGCGCCGTGTTCGACGCCGGCCTGGTCAACCGCACCATCGCCCGCGTCGCGCCCGGCGCCGAGCTGCCGGCCGGCCATCCGGCGCACGGCAAAGGCCTGGTCAAGGGCAGGCCCGCGGCCTACGTGTGCGCCGGCCGCACCTGCGGCCTGCCGGTCACCGATGCCGCGGCGCTCGCCCGCGACCTCGCCCGACCGTGAAGCCGCCCGGCCCGTTCTACATTTCGCTGGCGACCCCGCTCGGTTTTCTGACCGTATTCGAGGATGCGGACGCCGTCGTCGCCGTCGAATGGGGCCGCGTGGACGAGGCGCGGCCGTCGAAATTGCTCGGCGATGCCAAGCGTCAACTCGACGCCTATTTCGACGGCCGGCTGAAGCGCTTCGAGTTGCCGCTGGCACCCGCCGGCAGCCGGTTCCAGCGTGCCGTCTGGGACCGCATGCGGGAAATTCCCTTTGGCGAGGCGCGGACCTACGGCGATCTTGCCCGCTCGCTCGGCAGCGTCGCCCGGGCCGTCGGCGGGGCGTGCGGCCGGAACCCGATCCCGATCATCATCCCCTGCCACCGGGTGATCGGCCAAGGCGGGCGCCTCGGCGGCTATTCCGGCGGCGACGGTGCGGCAACCAAGCGCGCGCTGCTCGTTCTCGAAGGCTATCTCCTGGCCTGACTATTGGGCCTGACTATTGGGCCTGACTATTGGGCCTGCCCCTTGCCCGCCAACGCCCGGCGGCTAGAATGGCGGCCAATTTCAATCGGCCGCCAACGCGGCGCTATGGAACAGGGAGGATTCATGACCAAGGCCATTCGCATCCACGAACCCGGCGGCCCCGAGAAACTCAAGTGGGAGGAAGTGCCCGTCGGCAAGCCGAAGGAAGGCGAGGTGCGGCTCCGCCAGACCGCCGTCGGCCTCAACTATATCGACGTCTACCAGCGCACCGGCCTCTACCCGATCAAGGAGCTGCCGGCGGTCATCGGCATGGAAGCGGCCGGCGTCATCGAGGAGGTCGGGCCGGGGGTCAAGGACTTCAAGGCCGGCGACCGGGTCGCCTACACCATGGGGCTCGGGGCCTATGCCCAGGAGCGCGTCATGGGCACCAACAGACTGATCCCGTTACCCAAGGGCATCGACGACAAGATCGCGGCGTCGATGATGCTGAAGGGCATGACCGCCTATTACTTGCTGCATCGCACCTACGAGGTGAAAAAGGGCGACACGATTTTGTTGTATGCCGCCGC
The DNA here is from genome assembly GCA_036393575.1 of Rhodospirillales bacterium. Lineage (GTDB taxonomy): Bacteria > Pseudomonadota > Alphaproteobacteria > Rhodospirillales > Casp-alpha2 > JACPJY01. The sequence goes on from DASWGT010000203.1 coordinate 4,401, forward strand.
CGGTGGCGTCGGCCTGATCCTGTGCCAGTGGGCCAAGCACCTGGGCGCCACCGTCATCGGCTGCGTCGGCTCCGAGGACAAGGCGAAGCTGGCCAAGGCCAACGGCTGTGCCCACACCATCCTCTATCGCACCGAGAAGGTGCCGGAGCGGGTGAAGGCGCTGACCGGCGGCGAGGGCGTGCCGGTGGCCTACGATTCCATCGGCAAGGCGACGTTCATGGACTCGCTGGACTGCCTGAGGCCGCTCGGGATTCTGGCGACGTTCGGCAATGCCTCGGGACCGGTGGAGCCGTTCAGCCCCGCCATCCTGGCGCCGAAGGGCTCGCTGTTCGTCACCCGCCAGACCCTCGCCACCCACACACGCACCCGCGAGCTGATGATGGGATGCGCGAACGCCCTTTTCGACGTGGTCAAGAAGGGCGTGGTCAAGATCGCCATCAACCAGACCTATCCGCTCAAGGACACCGCCCAGGCCCATCGCGACCTCGAGGCGCGTAAGACCACCGGCTCGACGGTGCTGATGCCGTAATCAGGCCGCTGCCGGACCAAGAACGAAAACGCCGCCGCCCCGAAAGGGCGGCGGCGTTCGCCTTTGCGCGCGTTGCGGCCGTCAGGTATTCATGGATTCGAAGAAGTCCTTGTTGGTCTTCGAGTGCTTGAGCTTGTCCAACAGGAAGTCCATGGCGTCGGTGACGCCCATCGGCATCAGGATCCGGCGCAGCACCCACATCTTCGACAGCGTCGATTTGCTGACCAGCAGCTCTTCCTTGCGAGTGCCCGACTTGGTGATGTCGACGCTGGGCCACGTGCGCTTGTCGGAGAGCTTGCGATCGAGGATGATTTCCGAGTTGCCGGTGCCTTTGAACTCTTCGAAGATCACCTCGTCCATGCGCGAGCCGGTGTCGATCAACGCCGTCGAGATGATGGTCAGCGAGCCGCCTTCCTCGATGTTGCGCGCCGCGCCGAAGAAGCGCTTCGGGCGCTGCAGCGCGTTGGCGTCGACGCCGCCGGTCAGCACCTTGCCCGACGACGGCACCACGGTGTTGTAGGCGCGCGCCAGACGGGTGATCGAATCGAGCAGGATCACTACGTCGCGCTTGTGCTCGACCAGGCGCTTCGCCTTCTCGATCACCATCTCGGCAACCTGCACGTGGCGTACCGCCGGCTCGTCGAAGGTCGAGCTGACGACCTCGCCCTTCACCGAGCGCACCATGTCGGTGACTTCTTCCGGCCGCTCGTCAATGAGAAGCACGATCAGGTAGCATTCCGGGTGGTTGAGCGCGATCGAATGCGCGATGTTCTGCAGCATCACGGTCTTGCCGGTGCGCGGCGGCGCTACGATCAGCGCCCGCTGGCCCTTGCCGATTGGGCAGATCAGGTCGATTACCCGCGTCGTCGGGTCCTTGATGGTCGGGTCGTCCTGCTCCATCTCCAGCATTTCGTCGGGATAGAGCGGCGTCAGGTTGTCGAAATTTATGCGGTGGCGGACGTCGTCGGGATTGGCGAAGTTGATTTGGTTAACCTTGAGCAGCGCGAAGTAGCGCTCGCCGTCCTTGGGCGATCGGATCTCGCCTTCCACCGTGTCGCCGGTCCTCAGGCTGAAGCGTCGTACCTGGCTGGGCGATACGTAGATGTCGTCCGGGCCGGGCAGATAGTTGGCTTCGGGGCTCCTGAGGAAGCCGAAGCCGTCCTGCAACACCTCCAGCACGCCAATGCCGAAGATGGCGATGTTGTTCTCCGCCAGCTGCTTCAGGATCGCGAACATCATGTCCTGCTTCCTGAGCGAGCTGGCGTTCTCGATCTTCAGCTCCTCGGCGTAGCTCAGCAGGTCGGCGGGGGGTTTGGCTTTCAGTTCCTTGAGATTCATGGCGGTCTGGGAATTCGGGGGTGGGGTGGTCCGATAGCGGGGGTGAGGCGCGGGAGTGGGAAGGTTGGGTGGTCTCTGGCGAGGCGGCCCATCTGGCGAACAAGCGGGCCTGAAATAACGGGAAAGAAACCCGGAGGGCGGGGCTAAATGACGGTTGAACTGATCGGCAGCAGGTGTCGGATTCGACAGATTATGGAAAGCATTATCCAAACATAGCCGACCTGTCAAATGGAGATTTCCGCGGCCGTTTCTTGTCCGCGGCCCCTAAAAAGGCCTGACGATTGCCAAGATCACGATGCCGATCATCAGTACCGTCGGCACCTCGTTGGCGATGCGATAGAACCTTTGCGGCCGGGTGTTGCGGTCGGCGGCAAAATCGCGCCGCCAGCGGCCCATCATCATGTGCATCGCCATCAGCGCGACCACAAGCGCCAGCTTGGCATGGAGCCAGCCGTCGCCCCACCGCATCCCCTGGCTCTTGTCCAGCAGCATCAGCCCGCCGAACAGCAACGACGCCAGCATCGCCGGGTTCATGATCGCGCGCAGCAGCCGCCGTTCCATCACCTTCAGGGTCTCCGACATCTCCGAGCCGGGCTTGGCCGCCGCGTGATAGACGAACAGCCTTGGCAGGTACAGCAGCCCGGCCATCCAGGCGATGACGCTGATGACGTGGAACGCCTTGATCCACAAATACGCGGTCGCCGAGAATTCGATCATTCGTTCCTCCCCCAAACGGGCCTCCCCAAAACGGGCCGTCGCCGTTCACGCCGCTGGCGCCCCGCCATCGAGCGGGCAGCGTCGATACTTTGCGGGACAAACGCGCGCACCGGCCGCCGCGCACAGCCCGGCGCCTTGGCGGGCGACGCCGACGACGCGGGCGAGACCGGCTATGAAGTCCTTGTGCACGCCAGGTGTGCGCACCCGCACGTAGTCCGGCACGCCGAATTCGCGTGCTCGCTTGCGGTATTCGATGTCGAGCTCGACCAGGGTCTCGGAGTGCTCAGAGACGAAGGCGATCGGCATGACCACCACCGGCACGCCGGCGCCGCCGGCGCGGGCAAGCTCGTCCTCGATGGAAGGCCCGATCCATTGCAGCGGCCCGACCCGGCTTTGGTAGCACACCACCCAATCGAGATCCGCGCGGCCGTGCCTGTCGGCGAGCGCCGCGACGACCGCGGCGCAGGTGCGCTCTACCTGCCACTGGTAGGGATCGCCGCTAGCGACAATTTTCTTCGGCAGTCCATGGGCCGAGAACAGCAGCCGCGGCCTGCCCTGGCTTGCCGCCTCCGTCAACGCCGGCGCGATCTGCGCGGCCTGCGCCCGGACGAAGCCTTCCTCGGTCGGATAGCAGCATACCGCCCGCGTCGGCTGCGTCAGCCCCGCCTTCGCCGCCGCCCGCCGCCAGTCGTCGAGCGACGAGCCGGTGGTGGTGGTCGAATACTGAGGATACAGCGGCAGCAGCACGATCTCGTCGGGGGCGAATGCTTTGATCGCCGCGGCCGCCTCGTCGCTCATCGGATGCCAGTAGCGCATGGCGATGAACACGCGAACTTCGGCGGCGCCGGATTCCTTGGCGACCTCGCGCTGCAGCGCCACCGCCTGAGCCTCGGTTTCAGCCAGCAGTGGCGAGCTGCCGCCGAGCTCGGCGTAAATGGCGCGCGCCGTCGGCGCCCGGCGCTTCGAGATCAGCTTCGCCAGCGGCCAGCGCAGCAGCGTCGGCAGGCCGATGATCGCCCGGTCGTTGAACAGGTTGAACAGAAACGGCTCCACCGCCGCCAGGCTGTCCGGCCCGCCGAGATTGAACAGCACCACCGCCAGCCGCGTCATCGGACGGATCTTTCCGCCGCCGTCGGCCAGCCGTGGACGATCTCGACCAGCCTGGCAACGTGCTCCGGCGGCGTCTCCGGCAGCACCCCGTGGCCGAGGTTGAAGATGAACGGCCCGCCGGCAAGCGCCTCTAGGATTTCACGCGTCCGCCGCTCAAGGGCCGAACCGCCGGCGAGCAGTACCTGATTGTCGAGATTGCCCTGAACGGTGCACTTCGGCTGCAGGGTGCCGGCGATCCAGTCGAGCGGCCGGGTGTGGTCGAGGCTGATGCCGGCGACGGCGGTGGCAGCCACATAGGCCTCGGCCCGCTTGCCGGCGCCCCGCGGGAAGCCGATCACCGGCGCCCCGGGGCAGGCGGTCTTCAAGCGCCGGACCAGCCGCCGCGTCGGCTCGATCACCCAGCGGCGGAACTCGTTGTCGTCGAGCACCCCGGCCCAGCTGTCGAACACCTGGATCACCTCGACGCCGTTCCGCACCTGCTCGGCCAGGTAATCGGCCGTCGCTTCGACCAGCAAATCGATCAAGGCCGCGAACCCATCGGGGGACTTTCTGGCCCAGGCGCGGACCGTACCGCAGTCGGTGCCGCCGCGGCCTTCGACCATGTAGACCGCCACCGTCCACGGTGCGCCGGCGAAGCCGATCAACGCTACGCCAGGGGGCATCTCCAAGCTCAACCGCTTGATCGTATTGAAGACAGGTTGCAAATGATCGAGAACGCGATTTTTTTTCAATGCCTTGATATCGGCTGCCTGACGGATCGGCTGCAGAATCGGGCCTTCGCCGTCGCGGAAGTCAACCTTTTGGCCGAGGGCGTCCGGTACCACCAGGATGTCCGAGAACAGGATCGCCGCGTCCATGCCGAACCGCCGTAGCGGTTGCAAGGTTGCCTCCATCGCCAGATCGGGCGCGTAGCAAAAGTCGAGGAAGCTTGTCGCCTTGTTGCGCAGCGCTCGGTACTCCGGCAGGTAACGGCCGGCTTGCCGCATCAGCCACAACGGCGGCCTCGTCAGCACCTTGCCAGCCAAGGCCTGTAATATTGGTTTTCCGACGATCCTAGATACCATCACCGAGCTTCGAATTACGGAGTTATCATTCTCACTACAAACTATATCTTTATATAAAGAAAGGTAGTGGTTGTAGTAGTAGCGCAAACTGCGGGGATTAAAGGTTGTACCCAGCGGCTGGTGTCAAAACTGGTCAGCAGGTGGTGGCTATCAGAAATCTGTGAAGCATTATCTGAAAACCTGTTGGCAACGACATGTATCCGCGCTGCCAACGGTGGGAAGAGAATCGTGAATAGAGAGAATAACTGCTGTTGCGGTCGCCAGCCGCGCCGGCACTTCAACAGCCGGTATATTGTTTTGCACCGGTGAATCCTGTGGTGTATGGACATCTGGCGATTCCGGATAGATTCCGCCGTCAGCCAAAAATGCCGACTTATCCCCAAACGATGCGCAGGCAGCGATGAACAAGGCTAACGTGAAGTCGTTTCACCTGCACTTGGTGTCCGACTCGACCGGCGAGACCGTCGGCTTGGTCGCCAGGGCCTGCTTGGCGCAGTTCGAGAACATCGAGACGACCGAGCATCTGTGGAACATGATCCGCTCCGAAGACCAAGCCAAAGGCGTAATCACCGCGATCAAGGAACATCCGGGCTTTGTCCTCTACACCATCGTCAACGAGGACATCCGCAGCATTCTCGAGGAAGGTTGCCGGCGGCTGCAAGTCCCGTGTATCGCCATCCTGGACCCGATCATCGCCGAGCTCGGCGCCCACCTCGGCGCCGAAATCCACGCCCAGCCCGGCCGACAGCATGTCATGGACGCGGAATATTTCGCGCGTATCGAGGCCATGCAGTTTGTGCTCAGCCATGACGACGGGCAATCGACCTGGGATCTGGACGTTGCCGATGTGGTGCTGCTCGGCGTATCGCGGACGTCGAAGACGCCGACCAGCATCTATCTCGCCAACCGCGGGATCAAGACCGCCAATATCCCGATCGTCCCCGGCGTCGCGCTGCCCGAGGAGCTGTTCCTCGCCAAGGGGCCGCTAATCGTTGGACTGACTAAGGACCCGAAGCGGCTGGTTGAGATCCGCCGCCAGCGTCTGCGGTTGCTGGACCAGGACGAGGAGACCGATTACGTCGATCTGGAAAAGGTGTCGAACGAGATCAATGAGGCGAGACGCCTGTTCACCAAGCACAACTGGACGGTGATCAATGTCAGCCGCAAGTCGATAGAGGAAACGGCGGCGACCATTATCCAGCTTTACAACCGCCGCAAGGAGCAGAACGTATGAGCGAAGCTCTTCCGGTTATCCTTGCATCGGCCAGCAAGGCGCGTCACCAGATCCTCGTCAATGCCGGCATCACGCACGCGCGCGAAGCCGCCGATGTTGATGAGAAGGCGATCCGCGACGAACTGCAGAAATCCGGCACCGACGCAGCGGCGGCGGCAACGGCGCTGGCCCGCGCCAAGGCAACGGCGGTGGCAAAGCGTCACGCCGGCGTGCTGGTCATCGGCGCCGACCAGCTTTTGGTCTCTGACGGCCGCTGGTTCGAGAAGCCGAAAGACCGCGCCGACGCGCTCGCCACCCTGCAGGCCCTGCGCGGCCGTACCCATCAGTTGGTTACTGCCATTGCCGTCAGCCGCGACGGCAGGCATGCCTGGGATAACGTCACCACGGCGCGCCTGACCATGCGCAAGTTCTCAGACGACTTCGCCGCCCGCTACCTGGACACCGCCGGCCCCGATACGCTGACCTCGGTCGGCGCCTACCGGCTGGAGGCGGAAGGCGCGCAACTGTTTACGGTGATCGAAGGCGACTACTTCGCCATCCTCGGGCTGCCGCTGCTGCCGCTGCTCGGCTACCTCAGGGAGGCGCGGGTCCTCGAGCGCTGAGGCGGCCGCCGATCACGCGCCGAGCCGGTCGGCGACTCCCGAAAGGTCGTCGTCAACGACGTCCCAGTCGTCTTCCGCCGCTTGGTCCTTGGTCTGGTCGTCGCTGAACTCCTTGCGCGGGATGAACGCCGTGCGCATGCCGTGGGAGCGGGCCGCCCGCAGGTCGTAGTTGTGGCAAGCGACCATCATCGCTTGCGCCGGCTCGACGGCAAGCAGCGCAAGCGCGCCGCGGTAGGTTTCCGGCGCCGGCTTGTAGCGGCGGAAAAGCTCGGACGTGATCACCGCGTCCCACGGCAGGCTGGCGTGCTTCGCCATCGCCACCGCCCAGGCGTAGTCGTTGTTGGTCAGCGTCGCCAGGGTGTACCGGGCGCGCAGCCGCTTGAGGGCGGGAAGCGAGTCGGGCCAGACGTTGGGCCGGCACCGGGCGTGGTTGAATTGGTCCTTCTCGGCCTCGGTCAGCCCGACGACGCCGAAGGCCGCCAGCGTCTCGTCCAGCAGCCGGCGGTAGATGGCGCTGAGGTTGATCCACGGCGCGCCGGCGTTGACCTTGTCCATAGCGGCGCGGCGGCCGCTCTCCCACGCCCGGATGAACGCCGGCCAATCGACGGCCAGGCCCTTGGCCCGGGCGAGCGCCGCACCCTCGGCCAGGATAGCGCTTCGCCAATCGACGACGGTGCCGAAGACGTCGAACACCAGCGCCTTGACGCCATCCGCGGCATTGCTCATCGGTCCCTCCCGGCGCGAAGCCGTCGATCCTACAGCGACGCCGGGGCGGCCGTCCAACGGCGGTGTCTTGGCAGAACGTGTCCGGGCCGGATAGGCCGCGACGAACCGGCAGCTGGCCGCTAATATGACGCGGCAACGGTTAAATGCTCGAAGGAACGGTCGGCCATGACCATCAGCGGCAAGGCGAAACTGGCGGGCGTCATCGGCTGGCCGGTCGGCCATTCGCTGTCGCCCCGGCTGCACGGCTACTGGCTGGCCGAGCACGGCATCGACGGCGCCTACGTGCCGCTGCCGGTGCGACCGGAAGATTGCCGGGCGGCGCTCAGGATGCTGCCGAAGCTTGGCTTCGTCGGCGTCAACGTCACCGTGCCGCACAAGCAGTCGGCTGCGAAGGCCGTCGATACCCTCGACGCGGTAGCCACGCGCACCGGCGCCGTCAATACCGTCGTCGTAGAAGCTGACGGCCGCCTCGCCGGCAGCAACACCGACGGCTTCGGGTTCCTGGAGAACCTGAAGGCCGGCGCCAAGGGTTGGAAGGCGTCGGCTGGCGCTGTCGTCATCATCGGCGCGGGCGGCGCGGCGCGGGCCATTGCGGCGGCGCTGCTCGACGCTGGTGCGCCCGAGGTGCGCATCGTCAACCGTACGCCGGCCAGGGCGGAAGCGCTCGCCAACGATATCGGCGGCGCCATCACCGCCGCCGCCTGGCCGGACCGCGCCAAGGCGCTCACCGACGCGGCGCTGCTGGTCAATGCCACCAGCCTCGGTATGAAGGGCAAGGGGCTGCTCGATCTCGATCTCGGGCCGTTGCCGAAGGACGCCATCGTCGCCGACATCGTCTATGCGCCGCTCGAAACGCCGCTGCTGAAGGTCGCCGCCACGCGTGGCCACAAGACCGTCGATGGCCTCGGCATGCTGCTGCATCAGGCGCGGCCCGGCTTCCACTGCTGGTTCGGCGTAGAGCCGAAGGTGACGGCGGCGCTCAGGGAATTCGTGCTGGAAGGTCTCGACGGATGACCCGATGGTGATCCTCGGCCTGACCGGATCGATCGGCATGGGCAAGTCGACGGCCGCCGCCAACTTCCGCCGCCTAGGCGTGCCGGTCCACGATGCCGACGAGGTCGTCCATGGGCTGCTTGCCAGGGGCGGCGCGGCGGTCGAAAAAATCGCCCGGCTGTTCCCTGACGCCGTCAAGGACGGTGCCATCGACCGCGGCTACATGGCCGGTCAAGTGTTCGAGGATCCGGACGCGCTCGAGCGGCTGGAGATGGTGCTGCATCCGATGGTGCGCCGCGACGAGACCGCGTTCCTCGGCGCCGCCGCACGCCGCGGCTGCCGGCTGGTGGTTCTCGACGTGCCGTTGCTGTTCGAGACCGGTGGCGAGGCGCGCTGCGACGCGGCGGTGGTGGTGTCGTGCCCGCGCTTCATCCAGGAGCAGCGGGTATTGAAACGCCCAGGCATGACGCGGGAGCGGTTCGAATCAATCCTGGCTAGGCAGATGCCCGATGCCGAGAAACGCCGGCGCGCCGATTTCGTGGTTCTGACCGGACTGGGCCACGCCTTCGGCTTGAATCAGGTCCGCAACATCGTCACAATCGCGTCCGGCTGGCGCGGCGCGAAGTGGCCACCCCACCCGCGGCCGAGCAAGCGCCGAAAAGGAAAAGCCGATGCGTGAAGTGGTGCTCGATACGGAAACCACCGGCCTTGATCCGGCCTCCGGCCACCGGATTATCGAGATCGGCTGTATCGAGCTGGTCAACCACGTCGCGACCGGCCGGAATTTCCACTCCTACGTAAACCCGGAACGCGACGTCCCGGTCGAGGCGCAGGCGGTGCATGGCTTGACCACGGAGTTCCTGGCCGAGCACCCGACATTCGCCGCCATCGTCAACGATTTCGACGCCTTCATCGCCGATTCGATGCTAGTCATCCATAACGCCGAATTTGATCTCGGATTCCTGAACGCCGAGCTGCGGAAACTCAGCCGGCCGCTGCTGCCGCTGCAGCGCGCGATCGACACGGTGATGCTGGCGCGGCGCAAATTCCCCGGCGCGCCCGCCAACTTGGACGCGCTGTGCCAGCGATTCCAGATCGACAATTCCGACCGCTCGCTGCATGGCGCGCTGAAGGATGCGCGGCTGCTGGCCGAGGTCTATTTGGAGCTGATCGGCGGCCGCCAGCGCGATCTCGGACTCGTCGCCGAGGGCAGGCGCGGCGCTGAGGCCGAGTCGAAGAACCGCCGGACGCCGCGGCCGCACGCGCCTACGCCTAAGGAAGAACAGGCGCACGCGGCGTTCGTCGACAAACTGCAATCGCCGATCTGGAAAACCTGAGTCGCGGAACGTGAACGTGGCCGCGTTGCCGGCAACCGTCAGGCGGTCGCAGCGCCGCTGGCGTTCTTCTGCAGTTCCTGCAGCTTAGTCTGGTACATGCTGGCGAAGTCCACCATGCCGAGGAACAGTGCCGGGAAGCCGCCGTCGCGGGAAACATCGGCCAGGATGTTGCGGGCGAAAGGGAACAACAGCCGCGGGCATTCGATCAGCAGAATCGGCTGTACGTGCTCGTCGGGGACGCTCAACGTAAACACGCCGGCGTACTGCAGTTCGAGGATGAACGCGGTCTGCTCCTTGATCTTGCAGTCAGCGCGAATCTCCAGCACCACTTCGAAGGTCTTTTCCTTGAGCGGGTTGGCGCTGACGTTGATGTTGACGGCGATCTCGGGCTGCGCGCCCTGCATGGTGGAGTAGACGCCGGGAGCGCCCGGGACCTCGAACGACAGATCCTTGGTGTACTGGGCATTGACGGTAATCGCCATGCCTGCCGGTGCCCGGGCCTGCGCGGCGGACTCCGATGCCGGCTGGTCCGTCGCTGTCTTGCTTTCGCCCGCCGCGTCGCTGGTGTCGTCCTTCGGAGGTTTCTTCGCCATGTCCGCTCTCCCGCTGGTGGCTGGGCTTGTGGCTAACACGGATTGTGCTGGCGGACAACCGTTTCGCCAAGCCGCCCGCCGCCGCCTCAACCGTCGCGGCCGGGCGGCGACTTCGGCAGGCTTTCGCGGCCGTCGTCGTCCGCCGGCGGGTTGCCGGGCGGCTTGTGGTCCGGGCTGACGTCACGGTATTCGCCGTCGATCACCGGCCCCGCTTGCCAGTCGGCGGATGCGCCGGCGGCGTGGATATCGACCTCGGTGCGGGCTGCAACGTATGCGGCGAGGCGGCGGCGCAGAGCCGCGCGCACCGGCGGCACGAACAGCAGCAGCCCGACCGCGTCGGTGAAGAAACCGGGCGTCAGTAGCAAGGCGCCGGCGACCGCTAGGCACAGGCCGTCGAACACTTCGTCGATCGGAAACCGGTTGTCGGCCAGGCTGGCGCGGGCGCTCCTGAGCGTGGCCAGGCCCTGGCTTCTCAGCAGCGTCGCGCCGGCAATCGCCGTCGCGATGACGATGCCGATCGTCGGCCACACGCCGATCAGCCCGCCGATCTCGATGAACAGCGCGATTTCGACGATCGGCACCGCCAGCAGCAGGATGAACAGCAACCCGACCATGCTTGCGCTTTCCGCCTAACCGCCTTATCTACCAATGTGATGCTGGTGTTGACGATTCTCGCCCCGGGACAGATTGATGGACCTGAAAGGCGAGAGTCGTTAACGTATCAGATCACGACCCCCAAGGGTTTAACCTGGGGATGCCGGCTCGTCCACCCGGCGGAATTCCCGCAGCGCGACAGCCAGGATCGGTCATGAGCGACGGCTTTCAATTCATCGATATCATATTCTTCGCGATGATCGCGGCATTCCTGGTGCTGCGGCTGCGTAGCGTGCTCGGCCGACGTGATGGCCACGAGCAAAGCGTCCGCGACCGGTTCAAGAACCAGCAGGACGAGGCCGCTGAGGAGAAGGTCATTCCGCTGCGCGAACGCTCCGAGCCGCGCCGCGACGATGCCTTCGCCAAGGAAGTCCCTGCGGCCGGGAACGACGCCGATCCGCTGACGCGCGGGTTGGCCGAGATTCGGCGCGCCGATCCGCGGTTCGACGCCGCCGAGTTCGTCGCCGGCGCGCGGGTCGCCTTCGAGATGATCCTCGACGCCTATGCCAAGGGCGACAGCCAGACCCTGAAGCCGCTGTTGAATCCGGAGGTGTTCGCCAACTTCTCCCAAGCCATCCGTGACCGCGAGCAGGCCGGTGAAACGCTTGAGGACACGCTGGTCGGCATCAAGTCGGCGGAAATCGTCGAAGCCTACTTGGACGGCCGCACCGTCAACGTCACGGTCAAGTTCGTCAGCGAGCAGATCAACGTCACCCGCGACGAAAGCGGCGACGTCGTTGACGGTAACCCCAACGCCGTCATCGAAGTCACCGATTTCTGGACCTTCGCTCGTGACGCCAAGTCCCGCGATCCGAACTGGACTTTGGTTGCGACCAACAGCCTTGATTAGACGGACGACCTCGTCGAAATTTTTCGATCTGCCTGCGGCGGCGATGCTTGTTGCCACGCTTGCGGCCTGCGCGGCGCCAGTGACCGCGCCGCCGGCGGGTAAGCCGGAACGCGCGGCCCTGTGGCTTGAGCTTGCCGCCTTCAACGAGCTTCCGGGATGGAAAGGCGATGACGCCAGCGCGGCGCTGCCGCCGTTCCTGAAATCGTGCGAGAAGTTGCGTGCCAAGCCGCCGGACCGCAGCCTCGGTGCGGACGACCGGGCCGGCCGTATCGCCGACTGGCTCAAGATATGCGCCGATGCCGCCCTGATCCGCCCCGGCAATCGCACCGAGGCACAGTATTTCTTCGAATCGCGATTCACGCCCTATCTGGCGCGTGACACTTCGGGCACCAAGGGTCTGTTCACCGGTTACTATGAACCGGAGCTGCGCGGCGCGTGGAAGCAGGACGCTACCCATCGCCATCCGATCTACTCCCGGCCCGAGGACCTGGTATCGGTGGACCTCGGCCGCTTCCGCCCGGAATGGAAGGGCGAGCACCTGGCCGGCCGCGTCACCGGCCATGAATTCGTGCCCTACGCCACCCGCGCCGATATAGAGGCCGGCGCGCTCAAGGGCCGGCAGCTGGAGTTGCTGTGGGTGGACAATCCGATCGACGCCTTCTTCCTGCACGTCCAGGGTTCCGGCCGCGTGGTGCTGCCGGACGGCTCGGCGGTGCGCATCGGCTACGCCGGTCGCAACGGCCACCGCTACACGCCGATCGGCCGCGAGCTGGTGGCGATGGGGGCGTTGCCTCCGGACAAGGTGTCGATGCAGACGATCCGGGCGTGGCTCGACGTCAACCCGCTCGCCGGCAACGAGCTGATGGAGCGCAACAAGTCCTTCATCTTCTTCCGCGTGCTCAAGGAAGACGGGCCCGTTGGCGCCCAGGACGTTCCGCTGACGCCCGGCCGCAGCCTCGCCGTCGATCCCGCCTTCGTGCCGCTCGGGATTCCGATCTGGCTCGCGACCACCGAGCCCGGTGGCCGGACGCCGCTGCGCCGGCTCGTCATCTCCCAGGACACCGGCAGCGCCATCAAGGGGCCGGTGCGCGGCGACCTGTTCGTCGGCTTCGGCGCCGCCGCCGGGATGACCGCCGGCGCGATGAAGCAGGACGGGGTCTACTACCTGCTGCTGCCCAAAAAGGAAACGTCCTGACCGGCGCCGCCTGCACGCCCTAAGAGGCCCGTCGCATCTTGCCTTTAGGCCGCGAAATGCCCATGCTCGCGGGATGTCGAAGAACCCCGCCGCGCCGCCGATCCGCGTCGGCCTGTTCGTCACCTGCCTGGTCGACCTGACGCGTCCCTGTGTCGGCTTCGCCGCCGTCAAGCTCCTGGAGGACGCGGGCTGCGTCGTCGCGGTGCCGGCGGCGCAGACGTGCTGCGGCCAGCCGGCCTACAATTCCGGCGACAGTCGCGATGCCCGCGCCATCGCCCGGCAGGTGATCGACGCGTTCGCGGGCTTCGACTACGTGGTGTCGCCGTCGGGCAGTTGCGCCGGCATGATCAAGGTCCATTATCCGCGGCTGTTCGCCGACGACCCGACGATGGCGAGCCGCGCTCAGGCGTTGGCCGCCAGGACCCACGAACTGGTGTCGTTCCTGGTCGATGTCGTGAAGTCGGACGCGGTGGCGGCGTCCTACGCCGGTACCGTCACCTATCACGATTCGTGCTCGGGCTTGCGCGAGCTCGGCATCAAGGCTCAACCGCGGGCTCTGCTTGACAAGATCAGCGGATTGACCTTGAAAGAAGGCCGGGAAACCGAGGCATGCTGCGGGTTCGGCGGCCTGTTCTGCGTCAAGTACCCGGATATTTCGGGCCGCATGGTCGATTCCAAGATCGACGACATCCTGGCCACCGGCGCCGACACCTTGCTCGCCGGCGACATGGGCTGCCTGATTAACATGGCCGGCCGGCTCAGCCGCCGCGGCTCGACCGTGCGCGTCCGCCACGTCGCCGAGGTGCTGGCGGAAATGACCGAAACGCCGGCCATCGGCGCCGCCCCCGGCGACGACGGATAGGGCGACGCGCATGCGTTCGACCGCCGCCACGTTCGAGGAAAACGCCAAGAAGGCGCTAGCCGACGGCAAGCTTCGCGACGCACTGTCGCGACTCTCCGAGGGCTTCCCGGCGAAGCGCCGCGACGCCGCGGCGAGGCTGCCCGAGTTCGACGCGCTGCGCGACCAGGCGCGCGACATCAAGAATCACGTGCTCGCGCATCTCGACTTCTATCTCGAAGCGTTCGAGGCGCGCGTCACCGCCCTCGGCGGCACCGTGCACTGGTGCCGCACGGGGACGGAAGCGTGCGACGCGGTTCTCGCGATCTGCCGCAAAGCAGGCGCACGCACCGTCACCAAGAGCAAGTCGATGATCGGCGAGGAAATCGCCATCAACGAGCATCTGGAGAAACACGGCATCGAGCCGATCGAGACCGACCTCGGCGAATACATCATCCAGCTGCGCCAGGAGCCGCCGAGCCACATCATCGCGCCGGCCATTCACCTCACCAAGAAACAGATTGCCGACACCTTCCGCGACAAGCACAGGCAGTTGGCGCCCGACCGTTCGCTGGAGGAGCCGCGCACGTTGTTGGAAGAGGCGCGCGGCGAGTTGCGCGACAAGTTCATCGCCGCCGACGTCGGGCTGACCGGCGCCAACATGCTGATCGCCGAGACCGGCTCAACGGTGCTGGTCACCAACGAAGGCAACGCCGATCTCACCTATTCGCTGCCCAAGGTCCACGTCGTCATCGCCAGCCTCGAAAAAGTCGTGCCGACGCTGGAGGACGCGACGACCATCCTGAGGGTGCTGGCGCGCTCGGCGACCGGCCAGGACATGTCCGTCTACACAACTTTCTGCACCGGCCCGAAGCGCCCGGGCGATCTGGACGGGCCCGACGAGTTCCACGTCGTGCTCCTGGACAACGGCCGCACCCGCATGCTCGGCGGCGAGTTCCACGAGATGCTGCGCTGTATCCGCTGCGGGGCGTGTCTCAACCACTGTCCCGTCTATAAAGCCGTCGGCGGCCATGCCTACGGCTGGGTTTATTCCGGGCCGATGGGGGCGGTGCTGATCCCGGGCTTGATCGGACTCGACGAGGCCGGACACCTGCCCAACGCCTCGACTTTCTGCGGCAAATGCGAGGAGGTGTGCCCGATGCGCATCCCGCTGCCGAGCATGCTCCGCTCCTGGCGCCGGCTGCAGTTCGAACAGCGCAAAACCTCGGCGACCAGCCGCGTCGGGCTCGGCCTATGGGCGTTCCTCGCCCGCCGGCCGCGGCTGTACCGGCTGGCGTTGGGCTTGGGCATTGCCGTGCTCGGAAAATTGGGGCGCGCGCAAGGGCGGTTCCGCTGGCTGCCGTTCGGCGGCGCCTGGACGGGGTTGCGCGATTTCCCGACGCCGGAAGGTCGGACGTTCCAGTCGCGCTGGCAGCGCGAAAGAAGCGGAGGTCGGCGATGAGCGATCCGCGCGCCCATATCCTCGGCGCCATCAAGGACGCGCTGCGGCACGCGCGGCTGCCGGAAAGCGCGCGGCCCAATAACGACGAATCGCCGGCCGAACGCCTCGGCGATCATCGCGCCAACCTGATCCCGGCGCGCGGCAAGCTCGGGAGCAAGGCACGCATTGATCTGTTCATCCGCGAGGCCGAGCGCGTCAACGCCACCGTCGCCCGCGTCTCCGGCTTAGGGGGAGTGCCGCGCGAGGTGGCGCGCTACCTTTCCAAGAACAACCTACCGACGACGTTGAAGATCGCCCCCGCCGTCGCCGAGCCCGTCATCCCATGGACCACCCAGACCCTGCTCACCGTCGAACAAGGGCGCGCCAAGGGTTCGGACACGGTCGGCGTCAGCCGCGCCTTCGCCGGCGTCGCCGAGACCGGAACCTTGGTCATGCTGTCGGGGCCGGGCAATCCAACGACGCTCAATTTCCTGCCGCCGACCCACGTGGTGGTGATCGCCGCCGCCGACATCGCCGGCGACTACGAAGAGGTGTGGGCGCGCATCCGCAAGGCCGGCGCCGGCGGCGGAAAAGGTTTCATGCCGCGCGCCGTCAACTGGATCACCGGCCCGTCGCGCACCGCCGACATCGAGCAGATGCTGTTGCTCGGCGCCCACGGCCCGCAACGGCTGCACATCGTGATCGCCGATGACGAAATCCCGCGCCCCTGACCGGCCGCCGCCGCCCGAGCGCCCGGTCAGCGCCGACGAGACGGCGCTGTGGCAGGAAGTGATGGAAACCGTGCGACCGTTGCCGCGCGGCAAGGGCAGGGATAAGGCGCCGGCAGCGCCGACCCCGGTTGCCAGGGCGCAACCGCGGCCGCCGCTGCCGCGTCCGCGCCCGGTCGCAACCCCGCCGCTCGCGCCCAAGCCGCCGGCCGAGCCGCCGTTGGAGCACGGCGAGGCACCTGGTCTGGATAAGCGCACGCGGCTGCGCTTGAGGCGCGGACAGGTTGAAATTCAAGGGGTTATAGACCTACATGGCCTGACTCAGGTGGAAGCCCACCGGGCCCTCGTGGGCTTCCTCGAAGGCGCCCAGGCGGCCGGCAAGCGGGCGGTGCTGGTGATTACCGGCAAGGGACTTTCGCCCGGCTCCGGGGTGCTGCGCGCCGCCGTGCCCCGGTGGATGAACGAGCCGGCGCTGCGGTCGATGATCCGGGCGTTCAGCCATGCCGCGCCGAAGGACGGCGGCGAGGGCGCGCTCTACGTGCTCTTGAGAAGGAAGCGATGACGCCGTTCGGCATCAAGATCCGCGAACACCGCGCCAAGCGTGGCATCTCGCTCAAGAAGATGGCCGAGGACCTGGGCGTGTCCTCGGCCTATTTCTCCGCCCTTGAGCACGGCCACCGCGGCCGCCCCGGCTCCGGCCTGATCCAGCAGATCTGCGGCTACTTCGATTTGATGTGGGACGAGGCCGAGGAGCTGAAGCGCCTCGCCGGCCTGTCGCACCCGCGGGTCGTCGTCGACACCTCGGGCCTCAGCGCGCGGGCGACCGAGCTCGCCAACAAATTGGCCGAGACCATCGGCGACATGGACGACGAAACCATCGACTGGATCTTGCACGAGATCGAAGGCCGCGTCGGCGCCAAACGCCGGAAGGGCCCGACGCACTAAGCCCCCGCCGTTTCTCGTAAGAGTAAATCCGTGTGCGAGAAGTCGTCACCCCCGCGCAAGCGGGGGTGACGATGTGAGCAATTAGGTGAGCGGATCGCACTCTAAAGAATGTATTTCCTGAGGTCAGCGTCCTTGGCCAGCGCACCGACCTGCTTGCGCACGTAGTTGGCGTCGAGCTTCACCGTCTCGCCCGACTTCTCGGAGGCCGTGAAGCTGACGTCCTCCAAAAGCTTTTCCATTACCGTGTGCAGCCTTCTCGCGCCGATGTTCTCGACGCCGGCGTTGATCTCGACCGCCAGATCGGCGATCTCGCCGATGGCGTCGTCGCTGAACTCGAGCGTCACTTCCTCGACGCCCATCAGCGCCGTGTACTGTTTTATCAGGCTCGCCTCGGGTTCGGTGAGGATGCGCACGAAATCATCGCGGCTAAGCGCTTTCAGCTCGACCCGGATCGGCAGCCGCCCTTGCAGCTCAGGCAGCAAGTCCGACGGCTTCGCTTGGTGGAACGCGCCCGACGCGATGAACAGCACGTGGTCGGTCTTCACCGGGCCGTGCTTAGTGGCGACCGTAGTGCCCTCGATCAGCGGCAGCAGGTCGCGCTGCACGCCCTCGCGGCTAACGTCGGCGCCGATGCGCTCGCTGCGCGCCGTGATCTTGTCGATCTCGTCGATGAACACGATGCCGTTATTCTCGACCGCCTCGATGGCGTCGCGCACCATGCGCTCCTCGTCCAAGAGCTTGTCGGCCTCGTCGGCCACCAACACGGTGTAAGAATCGGCAACCGTCATCTTCTTGGTCTTCTGCGGCGTGCCGAAGGCCTTGCCCAGCACATCGCCGAGGTTGAGCATCCCCATCTGCGCGCCGGGCATGCCGGGGATGTCGATGGTCGGCATGCCGAGTCCGCCGCGGTCGGCGACGCTGACCTCGACCTCGCGGTCGGCGAGCTCGCCCCGGCGCAGCATTTGGCGGAATTTCTCGCGGGTGTCGGCGCCGGCGCCTTCGCCGACCAGCGCGTCGAGAACGCGCTCCTCCGCCCGCAGCTCGGCCTTGGCGGTGACGCGCTTGCGGTGCGTCTCCCGCGTGCCGTGGATGGCGCTCTCGACCAGGTCGCGGATGATCTGCTCGACGTCGCGGCCGACGTAGCCGATCTCGGTGAACTTGGTCGCCTCGACCTTGATGAACGGCGCCTGGGCGAGTTTGGCCAGCCTTCTTGCGATCTCGGTCTTGCCGACGCCGGTCGGGCCGATCATCAGGATGTTCTTCGGCAGCACCTCCTCGCGCATGTCGTCATCGAGCTGCTGGCGCCGCCAGCGGTTGCGCAGCGCAATGGCGACGGCGCGCTTGGCGTCGTCCTGGCCGACGATGTAGCGGTCGAGCTCGGAGACGATCTCGCGCGGCGTGAAGCTGGTGCTCTCGATCATAGGGATTCGACGGTGACGTTGGTGTTGGTATAGACGCAGATGCCGGCGGCGATCTCCATCGCCCGGCGCGCCACGTCCTCGGCGGAAAGATCGTCGCGGTCCATCAGCGCGCGCGCCGCGGCGAGTGCGTAGTGGCCGCCCGAGCCGATGCCGATAAGCCCGTCCTCGGGCTCCAGCACGTCGCCGGTGCCGGTCAGCACCAGCGACACGTCCTTGTCGGCGACCGCCATCATCGCCTCCAGCCGCCGCAGATACCGGTCCGTGCGCCAGTCCTTGGCGAGCTCGACGCAGGCGCGCGTCAGCTGCCCGCGG
Organism: Rhodospirillales bacterium; assembly: GCA_036393575.1. Taxonomy (GTDB): domain Bacteria; phylum Pseudomonadota; class Alphaproteobacteria; order Rhodospirillales; family Casp-alpha2; genus JACPJY01. The sequence goes on from DASWGT010000203.1 coordinate 23,028, forward strand.
TACTGCTCGAGCTTGCCTTCCAGGCGCTCGAAGAGCGTGAAGGCGTCAGCCGTGGCGCCGGCGAACCCGGCGATCACCTTGCCGTCGCCGAGGCGCCTTACCTTCCTGGCGTTGGATTTGATCACGGTGGCGCCGTGGCTGACCTGGCCGTCGCCGGCGATGACGACGCTTTTGCCCTTGCGGACGCACAGCACCGTGGTGCCGTGCCAGGATTTCTCTTGCGATCGCGCCATGGGAGGGGTTCCGCCGGTTGCTTAGGCTTAGCCCGGAACGCGGGCTGCTTGAGGACTATAGCGGGTGATTTGGGGTCGTGAAACCGCCCGGTCAAGGGTGCCTGGCGCCTCGGCAACGCCCTGGCGGTCTCGGCAAGTTCCTGATAAAAGGCCGGTATTCGAAGGCCGGCCCGCCGTTGAGGTCGGCCCCAGGAGCAACGACGATGCGCAAGGGAAAAGTCGAGCGCAAGACCAAGGAGACGTCGATCATGGTCGTCGTCGACCTCGACGGCACCGGCAAATACAAGGTTTCCACCGGCATCGGCTTCCTCGACCACATGCTGGAGCAGCTCGCGCGGCACAGCCTGATGGACCTCGAGGTGGAGGCCAAGGGCGATCTTCACATCGACTTCCACCACACCACCGAGGACACCGGCATCGCCATCGGCGAGGCGGTCGCCAAGGCACTCGGCGATCTGAAGGGCATCAACCGCTTCGGCGCCGCCGTGATCCCGATGGACGAAACGCTCAGCCGCGTCACTCTCGACGTCAGCAAGCGCCCGTACCTGATCTGGAAGGTCAAGTTCTCGAAGCCGAAGCTCGGCGACATGGACTCGGAGCTGTTCAAGGAGTGGTTCCAGGCGTTCGCGCAGGCCGCGGGCATCACGCTGCACGTCGAGAACGTCTACGGCGAGAACAACCACCACATCATCGAGTCGTGCTACAAAGGCCTCGCCCGGGCGCTGCGCCAGGCAATCGAGATCGATTCCCGCAAGGCCGACGCGGTGCCGTCCACCAAGGGCGTGCTCGGCGGCTCGCTGTAGCGCCGACCGAAGGCTTACGCACGCTGGGCTCCGCCGATCCGGGCCCAAAAACCGCCGGCCAAACCGGTTTGATCCAGGTTTCGATCCATGCGGCTTTATTCGGTTCACCTTCGACGCCACGGCCTCGACCCCGACCGCGACCTGGTCCTGGTCAAGGAGGGGTTCTCGTGGCCGGCATTCCTGCTGTCGTTCCTGTGGGCGCTATGGCGGCGGCTGTGGCTGGCGGCCGCCGTCATCGCCGCCGCGCATGCCGTCTTGAGCATTGCCGTCATATTGCTGGGCGCCGACCCGGTGAGCGAGATCGCGCTGTCGCTGGGTCTCGGCTTGATCGTCGGATTCGTCGCCAACGATCTGCGCCGCCGCAAACTCGCTCGCCAGGGCTTCGCGTTTGCCGGCGTGGTCATTGCCGACGACGCGGATTCGGCACTCAGGCGTTATCTCGACGGCGAGCCGGCGCTCGCCCACGACCTCACGACATGAGCCCTGGGCCATGAGCGTCGCCATCATCGATTACGGTTCCGGCAACCTGCGCTCCGCCGCCAAGGCGTTCGAGCGCGCGATCGCCGATGCGAGCCGCGGCGGCAAGGTCGCCGTGACCAGCAGGCCCGAGGACGTGAAGCGCGCCGAGCGCATCGTATTGCCCGGAGTCGGGGCGTTCGCCGATTGCCGGCGCGGGCTCGATGCGCTGCCGGACATGGTCGATACGCTCACCGAAGAGGTGATCGGCAAGGGCAAGCCCTTCCTCGGCATCTGCGTCGGCATGCAGCTGATGGCCGACGTCGGCCTTGAGCACACGACGACCAAGGGCCTCGGCTGGGTCAAGGGCGAGGTGGCGGCGCTCGAACCCGCCGACCGCTCGTTGAAGATCCCGCACATGGGCTGGAACGACCTGCAATTCGCCGCCACCCGGCACCCGGTGTTCGCCGGCGTGCCGGAGGGCGCTCACGTCTACTTCGTCCATTCCTACTGCTTCCGCGCCGCCGACCCGTCGACCGTGGTGGCACGCGTCGACTACGGCGGGCCGCAGACGGCAGCGGTGGCGCGCGACAACCTGGTCGGCACCCAATTCCACCCGGAGAAAAGCCAGGCGGTGGGGCTGCGCCTGATCGCCAATTTCCTCGAGTGGCGGCCGTGATCTTCTTTCCCGCCATCGACGTCAAGGACGGCAAGTGCGTGCGCCTCTACCAGGGTGACATGGAAAAGGTCACCGTGTTCAACGACGACCCGGCCGCCCAGGCGCGCACCTTCGCCGCCGCCGGTGCGGGGTGGCTGCACGTCATCGACCTCGACGGCGCCGTCAAGGGCAAGCCGGTCAACGAAGCAGCGGTCGCCGCCATCGTCGAGGCCGTCGACATACCGGTGCAGGTGGGCGGCGGCATCCGCGACATGGCGACCGTCGACTTCTGGCTCGAGCTCGACGTCGAGCGCGTCATCCTCGGCACCGTCGCGGTCAAGAACCCGGCGCTGGTCAAGGAGGCGTGCCGGCGGCACCCGGGGCGCGTCGCCGTCGGCATCGACGCCCGCGACGGCCGTGTCGCCGTCGAGGGCTGGACCAAGCAGTCGCTGATCACGGCCCTCGAGCTCGCCGGCCACATAGAGGATTCCGGCGCCGCCGCCATCATCTACACCGACATCTCCCGCGACGGCGCCATGCGGGGCCCCAACGTCGAGGCGACGGTGGCGCTTGCCCGATCGACCAAGGTGCCGGTGATCGCGTCCGGCGGCGTCTCGTCGATGGCGGATCTGGAGGCGCTGAAGAAGGCCGGCGACGGCCTGCTCGAAGGCGTCATCAGCGGCCGCGCCCTCTACGACGGCCGCATCGATCTCGAAGCGGCCGTGCGGCTGCTGGCGAAGTGAACGGGCGATGCTGAAGATCCGTATCATTCCCTGCCTCGACGTCGACGCCGGCCGCGTCGTCAAGGGCGTCAACTTCGTCGATCTGGTGGACGCCGGCGACCCGGTCGAGCAGGCGCGTATCTACGACCGCGCCGGCGCCGACGAACTGTGCTTCCTCGACATTACCGCCAGTCACCAGAACCGCGACACGCTCCTCGACGTCGTCAAGGGTACCGCCGAGCAATGCTTCATGCCGCTGACCGTCGGCGGCGGCGTGCGCACCACCGATGACATCCGAAAACTTCTATTGGCCGGCGCCGACAAGGTGTCAATTAACACCGCGGCGGTGAAGACGCCCGACTTCGTGCGCGAGGCGGCCGAGAAATTCGGCAGCCAGTGCATCGTCGTCGCCGTCGACGCCAAGCGCTCCACCAACGGCAGGTTCGAGGTGTTCACCCACGGTGGCCGCAACGCCACCGGGCTGGATGCCGTCGCATGGTCGAAGCGCATGGCCGGCAACGGCGCCGGCGAGATCCTGCTGACCTCCATGGACCGGGACGGCACCAAGCAGGGCTTCGATCTGCCGCTCACCCGCGCCGTCGCCGACGCGGTCACGGTACCGGTGATCGCGTCGGGCGGCGTCGGCACCCTCGACCATCTGGTGGAGGGCGTCGTCGAGGGCCATGCGTCCGCCGTGCTGGCGGCCTCGATCTTTCACTT
>DASWGT010000204.1:0-13741 GCA_036393575.1 Rhodospirillales bacterium
ATGCCCGGCATCAGGATCGGCTTCCTGCCGCAGGAGCCGCAACTCGACCCCAAGAAGGACGTGCGCGGCAATGTCGAGGAGGGTGTCGCCGACATCATCAATGCGCAGAAGGAACTGGAAGCGGTGTATGCGGCCTACGCCGAGGAAGGCGCGGACTACGACAAGCTGGCCGCGCGCCAGGCCGAACTCGAGGGATTGCTGCAGACCCAGGGTGGTCATAACCTCGAACTGATCCTGGAAAAAGCCGCCGACGCACTGCGCCTGCCGCCCTGGGAGGCCGATGTCACCAAGCTCTCTGGCGGCGAGAAGCGCCGTGTCGCCCTGTGCCGGTTGCTGCTGTCAAAGCCCGATATGCTGCTGCTGGACGAACCCACCAATCACCTCGACGCCGAATCGGTGGCCTGGCTGGAACGCTTCCTGAAGGAGTTCCCGGGCACTGTCATCGCCGTCACCCATGATCGCTATTTCCTCGACAACGTCGCCGGCTGGATCCTGGAACTCGACCGCGGCCGCGGCATTCCCTACGAGGGCAATTATTCGGCCTACCTCGAAGCCAAGGCCAAGCGCATGAGCCAGGAGGGCCGCGAAGAGGCGGCGCGCCAGAAGGTACTAAGCCGCGAGAAGGAGTGGATCGCGTCTTCGCCGAAGGCGCGCCAGGCCAAATCGAAGGCTCGCATCAAGGCCTATGACGAACTGGTGCGCGCGGCCAACGACCGGCGACCGGGCGACGCCCAGATCGTCATTCCGGCCGGCGAGCGGCTCGGCGACAATGTCATCGACATCGAGACCCTGTCGAAGGGCTATGGCGATACGCTTTTGATCGACGATCTGAGCTTCAAACTGCCGCCGGGCGGCATCGTCGGCGTCATCGGCCCCACCGGCGCCGGCAAGACGACGCTGTTCCGCATGATCACCGGCGCCGAGAAGCCGGACGGCGGCAAATTGCGCATTGGCGAAACCGCTCGCCTCGGCTACGTCGACCAGTCGCGCGACTCGCTGAACCCCAACAAGACCGTGTGGGAGGAAATCTCCGGCGGGCTCGACGGGATCAAGCTCGGCACCCGTACCATGCAAAGCCGCGCCTATGTGGCGCAATTCAATTTCAAGGGCGCCGACCAGCAGAAGAAGGTCGGCCAGCTGTCCGGCGGCGAGCGCAACCGGGTGCACCTGGCGATGATGCTGAAGTCGGGGGCCAACGTGCTGCTGCTCGACGAGCCGACGAACGATCTGGACGTGGAGACGCTGAGGGCGCTCGAGGATGCGCTGACCGAGTTCGCCGGCTGCATCGTCGTCATCAGCCACGACCGCTGGTTCCTGGACCGCATCGCCACCCACATGATCGCCTTCGAAGGCGATAGCCAGGTTGTCTGGTTCGAGGGCAATTACCAGGACTACGAGGCCGACCGGCACAAACGCCTCGGCGCCGACGCCGACCAGCCGCACCGCATCAAGTACAAGCCGTTGAAGCGGTGAGTCCCTGGCCGTTGACGGCCGCCGACGGTCAGTTTTTGTCGGGGAGCTTAAGTTCCGCCGTTTTCAGGCGCAGCTCGTGGATCAGGGCCGCGACCTTGCCTTCGCGCTGGCGGATGATCGAGCCGAAGTCGGCGCGCAGCGTCTGGCTGAGCGACGTTCCTTCGACCAGGACGTCGAGGATCTTCAGCATGTCGCCCTTGGCGCCGATCCGCCAGATCACCTGAACCGCCTGGCCGATGTCCGGGCGGACGATCTCGGTGAAGACGGTGGCGGTAGAGTCGCCTTCGATACGGCTCTTGACGACACGCAAGTTCTCGCCGGCGTACTTCCGGAACCGGTCGACGTACGAGACCACCATCAGGTCTTCGAACAGCGCCAGGTATTCCGCCTGTTCCTTGTCGGTCGCCTGCTGCCAGTGGCGGCCGAGCACGAACCGGCCGATCGCGTGGACTGCGAAATGGTCGTTGAACATGACGCGGAAGCGCTTGATCCGCTCGCCGCGCTGGACGCCCGGCTTGGCCAGCGAATCGATGGCCTGCTGGGCCAGCGAGACGATGAATTTCTCGGCCCGCTGCTCGAAATCGCCCGCCGCCGCCGGCACCGCCAGCAGCAACGCGATCGCGACGACAGGCCCCAGAAGGGCCAACAGGGAACGCCGAGTGATCATGGCTATTGGGTCCGCGCCGCCTGGTCGGACGCCGCCGCGTTGCCGCCGGCTGGCGCCTGGCTCAGGCCGGGCGCCGGCATGGTGGCGGACGGCTTGCCGTTGCGGATCTCCTCGGCGCGGCGCTGGCGATAGAGGCTGCGGATGGAGGCATAATAGTCGAGCGAGGTGCGCTCGATATCGTCGAGCGCCTCCATGTGGACGGCGCGCTGGTCGACCCCGCGCGCGCCGGTGCGCGACAAGATGGCGTAATCGCGGTTGGTGTTGCCGGCCCAGACGTTGAACGGGTCGACCAGGAAATCGACGACGAGACCGACGGTGTCGCGCGGATTCGACGGCCCGAACAGCGGCAGCATCACGTAGGGACCTTCCGGCACGCCCCACACCGCCAGCGTCTGGCCGAAGTCCTCGTCGTGGCCCTCCATGCCGATCGCGGTGGCGAGGTCGTTGAGACCGGCGAGCCCGAAGGTCGAGTTGACCACGAACCGGGCCAGCGTGGCGATGGCGCGGTCGATCTCGCCCTGCAGCAGGTCGTTGACGAAAATCACCGGCGATCGCAGGTTGTCGAGCACGTCGTTCATGCGGTCCTGGAAGAACTTCGGGATGTAATCGCGATAAAACGTCGCCACCGGCTTCAGGATGACGGCGTCGATGCCGCGGTTGATAGCGAACACGGCGCGGTTGGTCGGCTCCGCCGGGTCGTTGAGGGCGGCGAATTCGGCCACCGCCTCGCGGTCGGCCGGGTTCGGCGCGGTGGCGCAGCCGCCGGTCAGAATCAGCAGCGCCGCCACAAACACGATGGCTCGGGACGGCAATATCCGGCGAACGGATGCAGTCATTGAGGCACTATGAATTGCGGTATCTTAAAAAATAATTCACAAAATCTGGCATGCCGTTGGGCGTCCCAGGCTCGCAGCGACCGCCCGCGCGGGCGAAGCGCTCGGCGCAAGCAAATAACACACCGCCCGCCTGCTGACCAGACGCGGTAGGCCGCGGAATGCAAGGCCTCCCGAGCACTGTTGCGGAAATACCACAGCCGGCGGCGACAATGCCCCGCCGGCAGCGGCGAAAAACCGCTTGCGCCCGGCCACGGAATCAATATAAGGACATGTTTATGTCTTTAACAGTCTTCGAAAACCCGCGCCGCCGGGCGTATCGCCGAGGTGCCGGCGGCGGCGTGGAGGCCCGCATGGACGGCCTGCTGGCGGCGTTGCGCGCGGCGGCCGAGCCGACGCGGCTGCGCATCGTGGCGCTGATGGCGGAGGGCGAGCTGACGGTGAGTGAGCTGGCGCGCATCCTCGGCCAGAGCCAGCCGCGTATCTCCCGGCATTTGAAGCTGCTGGTCGAGGCCGGGCTGCTGGTCCGGCTGCGCGAGGGCAGCTGGGTGTTCCACCGGCTGGCCGAGGACGGGCCGGGGGCGGCGCTGATCCGGAGCCTCACCGGGCTGTTGCCGGGCGACGGCGACCCGGTGCTGGCCCGCGACCGCAACCGGCTGATCGAAGTCAAGCGCGACCGCGCCGAGGCAGCCGCCGATTATTTCCGGCGCAATGCCGCGCGCTGGGACAAGCTGCGCTCGTTGCACGTCGACGACGCCGAGGTCGAGCGGGCGATCGGCCGCCTGTTGCCGAAGCGCGGTATCAAAGATCTGCTCGACATCGGCACCGGCACCGGACGCATGCTCGAGCTGTTGGGGCCGCGCGCGGCGCGCGGGCTCGGCATCGACCTGTCGCGCGAGATGCTGGCGATCGCCCGTGCTCGCCTCGATCGCGCCGGGCTCGCCCACTGCCGGGTGCGGCAGGCGGACCTCTACCAGCTGCCGTTCGCCGACGGCTCGTTCGACGTTGCCACCATCCACCAGGTGCTGCACTTCCTCGACCAGCCGGCGGCCGCCGTCGCCGAGGCCGGCCGCGTGCTGGCGTTCGGCGGCAAACTGCTGATCGCCGACTTCGCGCCGCACCATCAGGAAAGCCTGCGCGACGAGCACGCGCACCGCCGGCTCGGCTTCGCCGATGCCGAGATCAGCGCCTGGCTCGCCCGCGCCGGGCTGACGCCGGTGGACACCGTCCACCTGGCCGGCGATCCGCTGACCGTCGTCGTGTGGACGGCGGCCAAACCCCGGTCGAAGGTTCGCGCGTCATGAGCAAGCGCGCCGCCAACAGCAGCCGCGAGCGGGCGCCCACCCGGCGTCCCGGGAGCGCGCCGTCGCGTCTGGCGGTGTCGGCGCCGCTGCCCAAGAACGTCAAGGTGTCGTTCGAGTTCTTTCCGCCGAAGACCGAAAAGGCCAACCAGACACTGTGGGAAAGCATCCAACGCCTGGCGCCGCTGAGGCCCGCCTACGTGTCGGTGACCTACGGCGCCGGCGGCTCGACCCGCGAGCGCACCCACGCTACCGTCTACCGCATCCGCTGCGAGACTGACCTCGAACCGGCGGCGCACCTGACCTGCATCGGCGCCAGCCGCGCCGAGATCGACGACGTGGCGCGCGGCTATTGGGACGCCGGCGTGCGCCACATCGTGGCGCTGCGCGGCGATCCGGCCGAGGGCGAGGCCCGCTACCGTCCCTACCCGGGCGGTTACGCCTACGCCTCCGACCTGGTCGCCGGCCTGAAGAAGGTGGCGCCGTTCCAGATCAGCGTCGCCGCCTATCCGGAGGTCCACCCCGAAGCCAGGAGCGCCGCCGCCGACCTCGACAACCTGAAGCGCAAGATCGACGCCGGCGCGTCGGCGGCGATCACCCAGTTCTTCTTCGATATCGACGTCTATCTCCGGTTCCTGGAGCGGGCGCGCAAGGCCGGCATTACGGTGCCGATCATCCCCGGCATCCTGCCGGTGATGAACTTCGCCCGCGTCGCCCAATTCTGCGCCAAGTGCGGCACCTCGGTGCCGCGCTGGATGGCGGACCTGTTCGAAGGCCTCGACGACGATCCGGAAACCCGGGCGCTGGTCGCCGCCAGCGTCGCCTCCGAGCAGTGCCGGGCGCTCAACGCCCACGGCGTCGAGATGTTCCACTTCTACACCATGAACCGGGCCGATCTGGTGTTCGCCATCTGCCACATCCTCGGCGTCCGCGCGCACCCTGCGGCCGCCGGCAAGGTCGCCGCCGCATCGCCCGCCAAGTCCGCCATCGCGTCCGAAGGGGCGTGACGATGGCGCATCCGCTGGCCCAGCTGTTCAGGGAACGCATCCTGGTGCTCGACGGCGCGCTGGGAACGATGGTCCAGGGTTACGGACTGTCGGAGGCCGATTTTCGGGGCCGGCGCTTCGCCGACCACCCGAAGGACCTGAAGGGCGACAACGACCTGCTGTCGATCACCTGCCCGGACATCATCACCGAGATCCATTCCGGGTTCCTGGCGGCCGGCGCCGACATCATCGAGACCAACACCTTCAACTCGACCGCGATCTCGCAGGCCGACTACGGGCTCGAGGCGCTGGTGCATGAGCTGAATTTCGAGGCCGCGCGCGTCGCCCGCGCCGCCGCCGACGCCTTCACCAAAAAGACTCCCTCGAAGCCGCGGTTCGTCGCCGGCGCCATCGGCCCGACCAACCGCACCGCCTCGATCTCGCCCGACGTCAACGACCCGGGGTTCCGCAACATCACCTTCGACGGCCTGGTCAAGGCCTACGGCGAGGCCATCCACGGCCTGGTCGAGGGCGGCGTCGACGCGTTGCTGGTCGAGACCGTGTTCGACACGCTCAACTGCAAGGCCGCCATCTACGCCATCCACAAGTACTTCGACGAGCACGCTTGTCGTCTGCCGGTGATGGTGTCCGGCACCATCACCGACGCCTCGGGGCGGACGTTGTCGGGGCAGACGGCGGAGGCGTTCTGGAACTCGGTGGCGCACGCGCGGCCGCTCGCCGTCGGCTTCAACTGCGCGCTCGGCGTCCGCGAGCTGCGCCAGCACGTGCAGGCGATCGCCGCCGTCTCCGGTGTCAACGTCAGCGTCTATCCCAACGCCGGGCTGCCGAACGAGTTCGGCGGCTACGACGATACCCCGGAGTACATGGCCGAACACCTGGGCGAATTCGCCCGCAGCGGCTTCGTCAACATGGTCGGCGGCTGCTGCGGCACCACGCCCGACCACATACGAGCCATTGCCGCCGCTGTCGAAGGCGTTCCGCCGCGAAAGATTCCGGAATTCGAGCCCCATTGCCGCCTCAGCGGCCTGGAGCCGCTGAACTTCGGCTCGGTGCCTGGTTTCGTCAACATCGGCGAGCGCACCAACGTCGCCGGCTCGGCGAAGTTCGCCAAGCTGGTCCGCGACGGCGATTTCACCGCCGCCCTCGACATCGCCCGCGACCAAGTGACCAACGGCGCCCAGATGATCGACGTCAACATGGACGACGCCATGCTCGACGGCGCCCAGGCGATGACCACGTTCCTCAACCTGGTGGCGGCCGAGCCCGACATCTCGCGGGTGCCGGTGATGGTCGATTCGTCCAAGTTCTCGATCATCGAGGCGGGCCTGAAATGCCTGCAGGGCAAAGGCGTGGTCAATTCCATCAGCCTCAAGGAGGGCGAGGCGCCGTTCATCGCCCAGGCGAAGGAGATCCTGCGCTACGGCGCCGCCGTGGTGGTGATGGCCTTCGACGAGAAGGGCCAGGCCGACACCTGCGAGCGGATGGTCGATATCTGCCAACGCTGCTACCGCATCCTGACCGAGCAGGTGGACTTCCCGCCCGAGGACATCATCTTCGACCCCAACATCTTCCCGATCGCCACCGGCATCGAGGAGCACAACAACTTCTCACGCGACTACATCCGCGCCGTCGCCGAGATCAAGCGGACGCTTCCGCACGTGCTGATCTCCGGCGGCGTCAGCAACATGTCGTTCTCGTTCCGCGGCAACAACCCGATGCGCGAGGCCATGCACTCTGTGTTCCTCTATCACGCCATCCAGAACGGCATGGACATGGGCATCGTCAATGCCGGCCAGCTCGCGGTCTACGCCGACATCCCGGACGACCTCAGGAACCGCATCGAGGACGCGATCTTCAACCGCCGCCCCGATGCCACCGAGCGATTGCTGGAGATCGCCGACAAAGCGAAAGGCCAGGCCCGCAAGGCGACGGAGGACCTGAGCTGGCGCGCCGCGTCGGTCGCCGAGCGCCTCAAGCACGCGCTGGTCGAGGGCATCACCGACTACATCCAAGACGACACCGAGGAGGCGCGGCGATCCGCCAAGCATCCGATCGAGGTGATCGAGGGGCCGCTGATGGACGGCATGAACGTGGTCGGCGATCTGTTCGGCTCGGGGCAGATGTTCCTGCCGCAGGTAGTCAAGAGCGCCCGCGTCATGAAGCAGGCGGTAGCCTACCTGATCCCGTTCCTGGAAGCCGAGAAGGACGCGGCTTCCCGCCGCTCCAAGGGCAAGATCGTGATGGCCACCGTCAAGGGCGACGTCCACGACATCGGCAAGAACATCGTCGGCGTGGTGCTCCAGTGCAACAACTACGAGGTAGTCGACCTCGGCGTCATGGTGCCCTACGCCAGGATTCTGGAGACGGCGGAACGCGAGAAGGCCGACCTGATCGGGCTTTCCGGCTTGATCACGCCGTCGTTGGAGGAGATGTGCACGATCGCCCGCGAGATGCAGCGCGAGGGCTTCACGCTGCCGTTGCTGATCGGCGGCGCCACCACGTCACGCGCCCACACCGCGGTCAAGATCGCCCCCAACTACCAAGGCCCGACGGTGCACGTGCTCGACGCCTCGCGCTCGGTGGGCGTGGTGTCGAACCTGCTCAACGAGCGGAAGAAGCCGCAATTCCTGAAAGAGGTCGCCCGCGACTACGCCGACATCCGCGCTCGCCACGCCAGCCGCGAGGACGCCGAGCGTCAGGTGCCGCTGGCCGAGGCCCGCGCCGCCGCGCCGAAGATCGCTTGGGCCGGCTACGCGCCGCCGAAACCCGGGTTTCTCGGCCTCCGGGTGTTCGAAGACTACGACTTGGCCGAGTTGGTGACGCGCATCGACTGGACGCCGTTCTTCCGCACTTGGGAGTTGAAAGGCAATTACCCGGCGATCTTCGACGACCCGGCACAGGGCGAGGCGGCGCGTAACCTTTATGCCGACGCGGAATCGATGCTGCAGCGGCTGATCGGCGAGAAGTGGCTGACCGCCCGCGGCGTCGTCGGATTCTTCCCCGCCAACGCGGTTGGTGACGACGTCGAGGTCTATGCCGACGACAGCCGCAAGACCGTCGCGGCGACGCTCCACTTCCTGCGCCAACAGCTGGCGCGGGCCAAGGGCCGGGTCAACCGCTGCCTCGCCGACTTCGTGGCACCGAAGGAGACGCGCCAAGCCGACTACGTCGGCGGCTTCGCCGTCACCGCCGGCCTCGGCATCGAGAAAAAGCTGGAGGCGTTCGTCAAGGCGCACGACGACTACGACGCGATTCTGCTGAAGGCGCTTGCCGACCGGTTGGCGGAAGCCTTCGCCGAGCGTCTGCACGAACGGGTGCGCAAGGAGTTCTGGGCTTACGCGCCGGACGAGGCGCTATCCAACGACGACCTGGTCCGCGAGCGCTATCGCGGCATCCGCCCGGCGCCCGGCTATCCGGCGTGCCCGGACCACACGCTGAAGATCGATCTGTTCCGGTTGCTGGATGCCGAGAAGAACGCCCGCGTGACGCTGACCGAGAGTCTCGCCATGTGGCCGGCGGCGTCGGTTTCCGGGTTCTACTTCTCGCACCCCGAATCGCAGTATTTCGGCGTCGGGCGCATCGGCCGCGACCAGGTGGAAGACTACGCGGGCCGCAAGGGCGCCTCCGTGCACGAGACCGAGCGCTGGCTGGCCGCCAACCTCGGCTACACGCCGTCGAAGCAGAACTGATCGGAAAACCGCGGCGCCGCGAAGGCGGGGTTATTTCTTCTTGGCCTTTTGGGCTTTCGGGTCGGTCGTCGGTTCGGGCGCCTTCTTGCCGCCGGAAAACAGGCGGATCACCGTGATGCCGAGGATGGAGCCGAGCGCCGCGCCGGGGATTTCCATCAGCACCCGTGTGCCTTCCCACTGGATGAAGATGCTTCTCCCAAGCAGGTAGCCGAACGCCGCGCCGACGAGCGCACCGGCCACCATCTTGACGAAGGTGTCGCTGATCGCTGCCTCCTCTATCGGATGCCGGACCGAATGCCCGGGCCCCCTTCCGAATCGTAAACCTATCCTATTGAGTCGCAATAATACAGAATCACGTTGCCGGCATGGAAGCGGTCCCGCGACGCCGCCGCTGGGCCGATCCGGGGAACGATCCGGGGCGGCGGCTACCCGCCCCGGTTGCGATTCGGTCGGGAAGCACCGTGCGTCCGATTCGCGCCCTCGTCCCGTGCTTGGCTGTCCCCGCCGCCCAGAACAGGAAACCCCGCCACTGGGGGCGGGGTTTCGTCATGGATGCTCTTGGCATCACTCGATCAAAAGAACGAGTCCATATGGTCTTTTAAGTCGTTATGTCCGTTGGCTGGTCCGGCGGAGTCAATTTTCTAACCTCCTTGTGTCCGGGGTTGCTGGGAAACCTCGACGTTCGTTTTCCCCCTCCAATTCACAGCCGCTCGACATCGACGTCGTGGCAGCGGCGCCCGTAATGGTACTGCAAATCCGCGGCGCCGCCCGGGCACTCAGGCTTGCAACCGTCGTCCTCGGCGCGCCGATGGCGCTTTACACTGGCAAGCATCTTCTGCTGCTTTTGCAGCATCCTGAGGCAGCTTTCGGTGACGCGTTGGGAGGCAGTCAGAAGACTCTTGTAAGCCGTCCGCTGGACGTTCCGGGAGGTGTTGTTCGGGTTCGTTTTCATCGATCCCTCCATCACCTGATTGAATGAGACACTATAGCAAAATCGCGCCAATTCTTCACTAGGAACCACATCGCATTGCGGCCGTTGTCGTCCTATCGGCGAGCCGCCTCTATAATTTGAGATATGAGCGTCGATCCTCTCCCGCAACGCCTGGCGTTGCCGCAAGCCCCGGCACTGGTCGCCGGCGTCCGCCAGGCGGCATGGTTGAATCCGACCGGCGAGGTCGAGATATTGCCCCTCGCCGAAGCGGCCAAGCGCCTGCAGGACGAGGCGCGTCCCGTGGTATGCCACGCGCGGACCCAGGCGGCGCGGTTGCGGGTACCGCCGTTCGCCGCCTTCGACGTGCTCGAGCTCTACGCCTTCGTGCGGCCGGCGCGATTCGCGCTGCCGACGCCGCGCGGCCTCGCCCAGGCGCTCGGCCTCAAGCTGCCGGCTTCGCTTGAAAGCGAGGCCGGATGCCTGATCGCGGCGGCGGGCGCGCTGTTGGCCGAGCTCGCCGACGGCGCCGACGATTCCGCGGCGGCGATCGCGCACGCCATGGACCGCGGCGGCTGGCCGTGGGCGCCGGCGGTGCTGGCGGCGCTCGGGCCCGCATCAGCGCGCGGCGGCGGCGATCTCCGGGTCTGGCGCCGCCTCGACGATTGGCAGGAGCGCCCGCCGGAGGGGCCGCCCGGCAACGCGCCGGTGGACCCGGCGGCGGCGCGAGCGCGGCTGGCCGAACTGCTCGGCGGCGCCGCCGAGGAGCGCCCCGAGCAGGCGCGCTACGCATCGGCCACGGCAGCCGCCTTCCAGCCCCGCGACCGCGCCGGCGAGCCGAGGCTGGTGATCGCGGAGGCCGGCACCGGCGTCGGCAAGACGCTCGGCTACATCGCACCGGCCAGCCTGTGGGCGGAAGCCAACGGCGGCCCGGTGTGGATCAGCACCTTCACCCGCAACCTGCAGCGACAACTCGACGGCGAGCTCGACCGGCTGCATCCCGACCCGGCCGACAAGGCGCGGCACGTGGTCATCCGCAAGGGCCGCGAGAACTATTTCTGCCTGCTGAACTTCGAGGAAGCGTTGAAGCAACTGGGCGGCGGCCGCGGCGGCCAGCGGACGGCGGCCGTGGTCGCGTTGGGGCTGATGGCGCGCTGGGCGCTCGCTACCCGCGACGGCGATATGGTCGGTGGCGATTTCCCGGCCTGGCTCGTCGACCTCCTCGGCCGTAGCCTGACCACGGATCTCACCGACACCCGCGGCGAATGCATCTATTCGGCGTGCGAGCACTATCGCAAATGCTTCATCGAGGCGACCGTGCGTCGCGCCCGCGGCGCCGACGTGGTGGTCGCCAATCATGCGCTGGTGATGATCCAGGCGGCGCTCGGCGGCGGCGCCGAGGGCGAGGAAGGCCGGCTGCCGACGCGCTACGTGTTCGACGAGGGCCACCACCTGTTCGACGCCGCCGACGCCGCGTTTTCGGCGCACCTGACGGCGCGCGAGACGGCCGAGCTCCGGCGCTGGCTGATCGGCGCCGAGGAGGGCAGCCGCTCGCGCTCGCGCGGACTGAAGGCGCGCATCGGCGACCTGATCGCCGGCGACGAGGCGGCGACGGCGGCCCTCGATGACGCCTTGCGGGCGGCGCGCGCGCTGCCCGGCGCCGGCTGGAGCCGGCGCCTCGGCGGCGGCGCGCCGGTCGGCGCGGCGGAAGCGTTCTTCGCCCGCGCCCGCCAGCAGGTCTACGCCCGCGACCCGGACCAGCGCTCCCCCTACAGCCTGGAATCCGAGACCCGGCCGGCGGCACCGGGGCTGCTGGAGGCGGCGACCGGGCTCGACGACGCCCTCGCCCAACTGGCCGAGCCGCTGGCACGCCTGCAAGGGTTCCTGCTGGCGCTGCTCGATATCGAAGCCGGCGCGCTCGACACCAACACCCGCAACCGCATCGAGGCGATGGCCCGCGGCCTCGAGCGCCGCGGCCGCCAGCACGCCGCCGCGTGGCGGCAGATGCTGAAGGCGCTGGCCGAGAACACGCCGCCCGAGTTCGTCGACTGGTTCGGGGTCGAGCGCTTCGACGGCCGCGACATCGACGTCGGGCTGCACCGCCACTGGGTCGACCCGACGATCCCGTTCGCCGAGACGGTGATCGAGCCCGCCCACGGCGTGCTGGTGACGTCGGCCAGCTTGCGCGACTCGAGCGGCGACGCCGAGGCCGACTGGCAGGCGGCGCTGCGCCGTACCGGCACCCAGCACCTGCCGGCGCCGGCGGTGCGGGTGGCCGAGCCGTCGCCATTCGACTACGCGGCGCTGACGCGGGTGTTCGTGGTCGGCGACGTCAATCGCGACAATGCCGACCAAGTGGCCGCCGCCTATCGCGAGCTGTTCCTGGCGGCGGGCGGCGGCGCGCTCGGCCTGTTCACGGCGATCTCGCGGCTCAAGGCCGTACACCAGCGCATCGCCGGGCCGCTAGACGACGCCGGGTTGATGCTTCTGGCGCAGCACGTCGACGTGCTCGACACCGGTACGCTGGTCGACATCTTCCGCGCCGAGGAAACCTCGTGCCTGCTCGGCACCGACGCCGTGCGCGACGGCGTCGACGTGCCGGGCCGCTCGCTGCGCCTGATCGTCTTCGACCGGGTGCCGTGGCCACGGCCCGACATCCTGCACCGCACCCGCAAGCGCGCCTTCGGCGGCCGCGCCTACGACGAGATGCTGACCCGGTTCCGGCTCAAGCAGGCGTTCGGGCGGCTGGTGCGCCGCGCCGACGACGTGGGCGTGTTCGTGATGCTCGACCGGGCGCTGCCGACGCGATTGCTGGGCGCGTTCCCGGCGGGCGTGCCGGTGAAGCGAGTAGGCCTCAAGGACGCCATCGCCGAGACCCGCGGTTTCCTCGACCGCGGCGATTGACGCGCCGGCGAAGGCACGCTTTAAGTCGTCCAGCCACCCGGCGCGACCAGGGAGACAAGCCATGGGCAAACTCGACGGACAGACGATCGGATTCATCGGCCTCGGCCTGATGGGCAAGCCGATGGCCAGGAACCTGAAGAAGGCCGGCGCCTCGCTGGTCATCCACAACCGCTCGCAAGGCGTGGTCAAGGAGCTCAAGGCCGAGGGCATGACGGCGGCCAAGACGCCGGCCGCGGTTGCAGGCAGGGCCAAGATTATCATCATGATGCTTTCGGACACGCCGGCGGTCGAAAACGTGCTGACGGGCCCGAGCGGCGTCGTCAGCGGCTTGCGTCCGGGTACGCTGGTCATCGACATGGGCACCACCAAGGTGACGGCGACGCGCGTGTTCGCCGCCGCGGTCGCGGCGGCCGGCGGCGACTATGTCGACGCGCCGGTGTCCGGCGGCACCATCGGCGCCGAGGCCGGCACGTTGACGATCATGGCCGGCGGCAGCGACAAGGCGATGCAGCGCGCAATGCCGATCTTCGATGTGCTGGGCGAAACCACCCACGTCGGTGGGGTCGGCACCGGCCAGGTGGCGAAGGCCGCCAACCAGGTGATCGTCGGCCTCAACATCGGCGCCGTCGCGGAAGCCCTGACGCTCGCCCGCAAGGCCGGCGCCGACCCGGCCAAGGTGCGCCAGGCGCTGAAGGGCGGCTTCGCCGACAGCCGCATCCTCGAAGTGCACGGCCAGCGCATGATCGATCGCACTTTCAAACCCGGCGGCAAGTCCACGACCCAGCGCAAGGATCTGAGCCAGGCACTGGAGCTGGCCCAGGAGCTCGGCTTCGAGATGCCGGCGACGGCGCTGTGCATGAGCCTCTATGACAAGCTGATCGCCGCCGGCCACGGCGAGCTCGACCACTCGGCGCTGATCAAGGCGATCGACCCGGGGGC
>DASWGT010000205.1:0-39729 GCA_036393575.1 Rhodospirillales bacterium
GCCGCCGCCGATGTCGAGGCCGGGAACAGGCATGCCGCCGGAGACGATGTCGACATCCAGCCCCGCGGCGGTCAGCGCCCGGACGATCCGAGTGGCGCGGAAAAGGTGGCCGACGCCTTGCAGGTACTGCACGTAGAAAAAGACGCGGGGACGACTCATTAAGCCTCCAGGCTGACGTTGAGGCAGTCGATGTCGATTTTTCCGTCTTTGCCGAGGCGGAAAAACTGTACCGCCCCCCACGCCAGCTTTTTGGGCGGCCGCCCGGTCATGTCCCAGCCGGTGGCCAGCGACAGCAGCGCGCGAATGACGCCGTGATGGGTGACGGCCACGGTCGGCTGGCCGCCATGCGCCACTTCGGCGAGCCAGGGCGACAGCCGCTGATGCAACTGGCGCGGACTTTCACCGCCGGCGGGGCGGAAATCCAGCCCGCGGGCCTCGTTATCGGCCATGACCTCGCCGAGCTCGGCGCGGAGGTCCTGAAGCCGGCGTCCTTCCCATTCGCCGTAGCTCATTTCCTTAAGGCGGGGCTCGACCCGCAGCGTGGCCGCGCCGAGAAGCCACGCGGTTTCCGTCGCCCGGCTGAGCGGGCTCGATACCCATTGATAACCGGAAAGCGCCGTCGGCAACCGCCAGCGTGACACCGTTTCACGCCCCTCGACGCTCAACGGGACGTCGGTGTGACCCTGCAAGCGGTTCTCCCGCGTCCAGGCCGTCGGGCCGTGACGGATCAGCGCCAGGGATGTCCAAGAACCGCGTTCCACCACGGCCTGTTACGCGCACTCCCGGACCATCGGCGCCAAGAGTCCGAATCTCCGGGCCAGCTGGTCGAGCCCGCGGTGGTGGGAGAAGCGTTCGCGCACCCGCTTGCAGCCGGCGGCGGCCAGATTCCCGCGTAGCTCGTGATCGGCGATCAGGCGGGCGAGGGCGGCGGCGAGGGGTTGATCAGAATTCGACGGCACCAGCAGCCCGGTGACGCCGTCCTCGATCAACTCAGGGATAGACGACAAGTCCGTCGACACGCACGGCAGCCCCTGGCTTTGCGCCTCCATCAACACATTCGGCAGGCCGTCGCGGTCGCCGTCGCCGGCGACTTGGCTGGCAAGCACGAAGATGTCGGCGGTGCGATAGCTCTCGACCACAGTGTCGTGGGCTTGTGCCCCCAACCACGTGATCCGGTCGTCGATGCCGAGACCTTCCGCCTGGCGGTGCAACGCCGGCAGCAACGGGCCGCCGCCGATGTGAACGAACCGCCAATGCAGATGCCGGGGCAGGCAAGCCAGTGCGCCGAGCAGCGTCGCGTATCCCTTTTTCTCGACTGCGCGGCCGACCGACAAGATCACCGCCGGTGTGGACTCGCTGCCGCCGATCCGGGCGATGGCGCGCACCCGGGGCTCGGGAAAACGGCCGAAGTCGAGGCCGTGATAGACCAGCTCGATGCCGTCCGCGCGATCGGTCAGCCCCGCCAGATGCCGTCGGCCGACGGCGGTACAGGTCACCAGCCAATCGACGTCGCGCAACTT
This sequence comes from Rhodospirillales bacterium, assembly GCA_036393575.1. Taxonomy (GTDB): domain Bacteria; phylum Pseudomonadota; class Alphaproteobacteria; order Rhodospirillales; family Casp-alpha2; genus JACPJY01. The sequence continues at coordinate 1,521 of DASWGT010000205.1, forward strand.
TTCGCGCTTCTCCCACTCGGGCGTGGTCCAGATGTCGCGGGCGTGGGCCGAGCAGCTCCACGGCAGGCCGAGAAGCATGGCGGCATAGCGCGCTACCGATGCCGGCCAATGCAGGTAATGGGCGTGCAGCCGGGTGACCCGCGGCGACAGCTCGTGGGCCAACACCAGCGCCTGGAAAAAGCCGCGCAAGCGGGCGATCGCGGGGCCGCGCCGGCAGTCACGGAGCCACTGGGTGCGTGCTGCCTGGTAGCCGGGCCGCCGCCGCATCGCGAACCAAGCACGGAAAACCCGCGACGGCTCGCGGCAGACGAACTCGGGCAGGTAAACGACGGGGGCCTTGATTTCGCGGTGTATAGGGTGGCGGTTGACGTCGGTGGGCCGCCGGAGCGACACAATCACGATGTCCAAGCCCCACTGCTCCAGGGCCCGGATCTCCTGGGCGATGAACGTTTCCGATAGGCGCGGATAACCCTTGAGGACAAAGGCAACGGATGCGGACATTGTGCCTCCGTTACATCAAAACACGTAACGGCCGTTCGACACCGAACTCCCCTTCGACGTTTGCACGCACCAGGGTGCCGACGCGATCGAGTCCGCCGAGCATACCCGGAAGCAGGGATTGCGAAGGTTTCTTCTGGTGGGGCAGTGCTCGCAATGCATCCGCCATCACCTGGATATCGAGGACGCCGTCGGGAATCAGGACCTTCAGAAGACCCAGTTCCTGGGCGCGGATGGCGCGGAACAACTGTTCCTTTCTCGGCGCCATCCTCGGAACGACCAACGCCCGTTTGTCGTAGGACAGGACCTCGCAGAAAGTATTGTAGCCGCCCATCGACACGACGCCGACGGAATTCGCCATCAACACCTCCATGCGGGAATCGAACGAGATCACCTTGACTCGGGAGAGACGGCTAGCGCGGTCGATGAAATCGCGGCGTTGTTCGGGCGGCATGAACGGCCCCAGCACCATGAAGGCGGCATGGGGGAGTTCGTGTCCCGCCTCGTACGTGCGCATCACCCAGTCGATCATGGTCGCGCCGTCGCCGCCGCCGCCCGGAGTCACCAGGATGTAAGGTTCCTTTACGTCGAAATCGTAGGGAAGGCTGTGTTCGGTCGGCAACGGGCGTGGCAGATATCCAGTATAAACGATCTTGTTCCTGAGGCCCTGAGACGTGTCGAAGCCTTGCAGTGGATTGAAAAACTCCTTCATCCCATAAATCCACACCTCGTCGTACAGGTCCTCCATCGCCGTCAGCACGTTGCGGCCCGCCCACTCCTGCTTGAGGAGCAGCGGCTCGTCCATGATGTCGCGCAAGCCCAGGATCACCCGCGTGCTGGTGCCCCTAAGCATCCGCAGCGTATCATGCATCTCGCCCTTCAGGCCGAGCGGTTCCTTGTCGACCAAGAACAGATCAGGCGCAAAAGTCGCGGTCGTGTTGCGGATGATGGACTCGCGGATCGACAGGGTCTCGCCAAGGTCGATGTGAAGGCCGAGTGAGGTATATTCGCCGTTGTACAGCTTGATGACGCCGGGAATCCGGACGAAGTCCACCCGCGCGCGGAAGTCGAAGTTGGCGATGATCGGCGAGCCGGACAGGATCAGTATGGTCAGGCCCTTGAATCGCTCCACCAGGGAATGGGCGATGGCGCGGCAACGTCGAAGATGGCCAAGACCGAACGTGTCGTGGCTGTAAATCATCAAACGTTTCGCGTGTAAACGTTCGCTCACTTCCCTGGGCCCCCCCATCCGTTCTTGTGCGTTTAGGAGCACGACAATTTGGCCATTTACGGCGGTAACGCGCAAGCCAAAGACGTTACGGGATTCCCGGGATAATGGGAAGCATTTCTTATTATTTGTAGGGATCGGCCGCGTCCCGGAGCCCGTCGCCCAGCAGGCTGAAGGCCAAAATCGTCAGAACCACGGGTACCACGGGCAACATCAGCCACGGGTAGAGCACGACGATATTGATGTTCTGGGCCTCGTTCAAAAGCACCCCCCAGCTGGTGATCGGCGGGCGCAAACCGAGCCCAAGGAAACTCAGGGCCGTCTCGCCGAGGATCATGTTGGGAATCGCAAGCGTCGCCGCGGCGATCAGGTAGCTCATGAACCCCGGCAACAGGTGGCGCCCGATGATACGGGCGGGCTTCGCCCCCATCAGCTTCGCCGCGGTGCAGAACTCCTCCTCGCGCAACGAGAAAAGCTTCGATCGAACCGCGCGGGCGAGGCTGGTCCACTCGATCAGCGCCAAAATGATGGTGATGGCGAAATAGATCAGCAACGGGCTCCACGACAACGGCAGAACCGCAGAGAGCGCCATCCACAACGGAATCTGCGGGAACGACTGCAGTATCTCGATCATGCGCTGGATGACAATATCCACCCAGCCGCCGAAATAACCGGCGATGCCACCGATCACCATTCCGAGAAGGAAGCTGAACGAAATGCCTACCAAGCCGATGGTCAGCGAGATTCGAGTCCCATAGATGATCCGCGACAGGACGTCGCGACCCAATCGGTCGGTTCCGAGCAGGAACAGCGCGCCGCCCTCCGCCGGGCAGAACAGATGAAAACTTCCTGGTGTCATCCCCCAAAACTGATACTGGTCACCGCGACAGAAGAACCTGATGCGCTCGACACGGTTGAGGTTCGCCTTGTACTCGCGTTTCAGGTTTTTCATGTTCAGGCGGTAGTCCATGCCGTAGACAAACGGCCCGACGAATTTACCGTCGTCAAACAGATGAACCCTCTGCGGCGGGGCGTAAATGAATCCGGTATTGCGGGTGTGAACGCTATAAGGCGCCAAAAATTCGCTGATCAAAACCGTGCCGTAGAGAAACAGGAGAAACGCGCCGGACACCACCGCCAACTTGTGCAGCTTCAGCTTCCACCACATCAGCCGCCACTGGGACGCCATGAAATAGCGTTCCTGTTCGGGCGTCAGCCTTTCGGCGGCGCGCGGATCGAACGGCGCGTCCGAGACGAAGTGTTCGACTACGGCGCCGTTGCCGGGCGACGGCGTCATGACTCGGCCCCCCGTTCAAGGCGGATGCGCGGATCGAGCGCGGTGAGGGCAAGGTCGGAGATCAGCACACCGACCACGGTAAGGGTCGACAGGAACATCAGGAACGACCCCGCAAGGTACATGTCCTGGCTCTGCAGCGCCGAGATCAGGATCGGCCCGGTCGTCGGCAGGGAGAGCACGATAGCCACTAGCTCCGAACCGGAAATGATGTGCGGCAAGATGTGGCCGATGTCGGAAACCAGGAAGTTGATGGCGACGCGCAGCGGATATTTGACCAACAGCCGGCCCTGCGGCAGCCCCTTGGCGCGGGCCGCCACAACGTAGTGCTTCTGCAGCTCGTCCAGGAGATTGGCCCGGAGCCGGCGGATCAAGCCGGCGGTGCCCGCGGTGCCGACGACCACGACCGGAACCCACAAGTGCTCGAGCACCGAAATGGCCTTGTCGACGCTCCACGGCTGGTTCAAATATTCCGGGTCCATCAGGCCGCCGATCGACGTCCCGAATACGACGTTGGCGAAATAGAGAAGGATCAGGGCGAGCAGGAAATTCGGCGTCGCCAGCCCTAACAGCCCGAGAAGGGTAAGGCCGTGATCGCCCCAGCTGTACTGGTGGGTGGCCGAATAGATGGCGATCGGAAAGGCGATCAGCCAGGTGAACAAGATGGTGGCAATCGATATCAGGATGGTTAGGAACAGGCGGTCGCCGACCACCTCCGACACCGGCAGGTGGTATTCGAAGGAAAAGCCGAAATCACCCTGAACCATGCCGACGACCCAATTGAAATAACGTTCGTAGGCGGGTTTGTCGAACCCGTATTGCTCGCGAAGAAAATCCAACAATTCGGGATTGGCCGCCTCGCCCTGGGCCTCGACCTGGGCTATGTAGCTCTCGATGAAATCGCCCGGCGGCAGCTCGATGATGGTGAACACGAGCAAGCTAATCGCCAGCAACGTCGGAATCATCAACAGAACGCGACGGATGATGTAGCGGAGCATGGGGCTAGATCCGCTCCATCATTCGTTCGCGAACCAGAACGTATCCGGCCGATAGATTCCGAAATAGGCGCCGGGGTTCCAATTGTGGAAGCCCTCGGCGGGAACGTTCCGGAGCCGGTTGCTGACGACCACCGGCTGCAGCGTGCGATTGATGATGCCGATGGAATAAACCTGCGACGTGTGAATTTCCAGAATGCGATGCCAAATCTCTGTTTTCACCGACGGATCGGCGGCGCGGCGCCAATCCGTGCTCAAGCGGAGAAGCGTCTTGGCCTCGGGCAGGTCCGGCGGTTCCCCGGCCTTGCCGCGACTTTCGATGAACTTTCCCCACATCGGCCACTGCAGTTGATATTGACGTGTGGGCACGAATTCATCGGGCGACATTTCTGCCGTCGGGACCCCGTTGGCCAGCCCGGACCACACGGCAATCAGCGACTGGCCGGAAAAGACGCGGTTGCGGAAGATGTCCCGTTGGGCGGGCCTGACGAGCATCTTGACTCCGATCTTCGACCACGTGTCGCCGATCAATTCCAACACGTCGGTGGTTTCCGTCTTCTCCCCCGATGTATCGACCATAACGATCATCGGTCGGCCGTCGGGCAGCAGGCGAATGCCGTCTTCGCCTCTTTTCGTCAGGCCCATTCCGTCGAGAAGCTGATTTGCCCTCTTCAGATCGAACGTGGACCACGCGGTCCGGTATGCGGGCTTGAACAGCGGGCTGGTTTCCAGGACCGTGTTGTTGCCCGCCTTGGCCAGACCGAAGTAGACGACTTCGTTGATCTCGTCGCGGTTGATGGCTAACGAAAGCGCCTGCCGAAACCGCGCGTCACGGATGACCTGACGCCAGGTCAGGTCGGTCGTGTTGAGATTGGGGTAAAGGGCAATGTGCGCACCTTTGGTAGTGCTCCACAGGTGAACCGAAAAATTGTAGCGGGCCTCGCTATCCTTCAGGAAGGTATAATCCTCGAACGCGATGTAGCGGCTTTGAAGGTCGGATTCCCCCGCGCCGGTCTTCGCCGGTATAAGGTTGGCGAGAACGACGTTCACCGTGATGGCATCGATATAGGGAAGCTGTCGCCCGGCGGCGTCGATGCGGTGATAGAATGGATTGCGCTTGAACAAGAATCGTATCGACGGCGGCCTCGTCGTGTTCAGCCACGGCTGCAAGGTCGGCAAATCCGGATTGTCCATGGTATATGAGCGGTCCCTGGCCTGATGGAGCGCGGCCCAATTCATGTGATGGGCCTCGCGGGCCATTTTCAGCAACGCCTTCTCATCTGCGTAACGGGCGTGGAACTGCTTCAGGTAATGGGACGGCCGATAGATATACAGCGGGGAGGCATCGGCCAACGCGGCAAGGAAATACGGGTTGGGCCGCGACCATGTGAAACGGACGGTCCTTTCGTCTATCACCTCGAAAAACGGCGACTCCTTTTCGATGATTAGCCTTTTATCGGGGCCGAGGGGCGACAGGTCACTGTTGTTGGCGACGTCTTCCCAGTAATAGCGGAAGTCCTCGGTGGTGAAGGGATGGCCGTCGGACCACCGGTGTTCCTTGCGCAGATACAGCGTGAATACCCGTCCCTCACGGACTTCAAAACGCTCCAGGATATCGGGAACGAACCGCAGGCTGCTGTCATAGACCACCAGCCGCGCATAACCGTAGACCGTGATCAGACGGGTATCGGTCGGCTTGGCCATCAGGATTCGCAAATCGCCGCCGTGCCGCCCGAGGCTTTTGGTCTTTCCGTCCATGGCGACAATGGACGGCGTTTGGGGAATTCTTTGGCTGACCGAAGGCAGTTGCCCCGCCGTCACCAGCGCGGTGAGAGACGGCGTTTCCACCAGGGCCGGCGTTGTGGTAGCCGCACCGGCGACGCGGTGGGGCAGGCTTTCCATCAGGACCAGGACGGAAACGAGGAAGGCGCGTTTAAGAAGGGTCATCGCACGAGAACCGCGCCTTCTTCTTCGGACGAAGCGAGGACAAAGTGGCTATCGCCTACCTGAACGTATTCGGGCGAGGATTCGTCGGTGACGGTAAAGGGCTTGGGCCATGCCATCGGATCCGACATCCTTCCGTCCATCAGAGCCGAAAAGTCCAGGCGCCGGTTCAAATCCGCGAACGGCACCGCGGCCATGAGTGCCCGAGTATAGGGATGGACGGGTTCCCGAAACAAGGCGTCGTGCGATGCCATTTCGACCAGCCGGCCCCGGCACATGACGGCGATATGGTCAGCGACGTAATCGACCACGGCCAGGTTGTGTGAAATGAACAGGTAGGTCAGCTCCAGCTCGTCCTGAAGGTCCCTGAGAAGATTGAGGACCTGCGCCTGAATCGACACGTCGAGAGAGGACACGGGCTCGTCGAACACCATAAGATCCGGCTTTAGAGCGAGCGCACGGGCGATGCCAATGCGTTGGGCCTGGCCACCCGAAAAGCTGTGCGGATATCGGTTGAGAAAGCGCGGATCGAGGCCGACGGCCATCATCAGTTCCTTGACGATTTCCCTCTGTGTTTCATCGTTGCCCACCTTATGGATGACTAACGGCTCGCGGATGACATCGAAAATGGTCATGCGCGGGTTCAAGGAACTGAAAGGTTCCTGGAATACCATCTGGATTTTCCGGCGATAGGGAACCAGGCCCGCATCATCGAGTTTAGCCAGGTCCACCAGCGAGCCGCGATCGTTGAAGATGATCTGCCCGGTGTCGGGGGAAAGAGCCCTCATGATGCAGCGGCTGACGGTCGATTTGCCGCTGCCGCTTTCGCCAATCAAGCCGAAGCATTCGCCGCGGTTGACCGTGAAGTTGACATCCCTGACCGCGTGGACGACGGTCGCGTCGCCGGCCCCGAAAAAACTTCCCTTTCGCGACACGAAACTCTTGTTGAGGTCGCCCACCAGCAGCATCGGCGCGTCCTCGTTCTCGGTTTCCGGCCACGGCTCCCGCCCGGTGATCAGCGGCCCGATACTGTGTTGGATGGCGCTCACCGGAATCAAGCGCTGCTTGTCCTTCATGTCGAAATGCGGTACCGCGTTGAGCAGCGCCTTCAGATACGGATGGCGGGGAGCATTGAAGATGTCCTCGACCGTTCCGCTTTCCATGACATGGCCCTGATAGACAACTACGACCTCGTCGGCGACGTTGGCCACGACGCCGAGGTCATGGGTGATCATCAAGACGGACAAGTTAAGTTCTTCGCGCAGGTCTTTGATGAGCTTCAGGATCTGGGCCTGGATCGAAACGTCGAGAGCGGTCGTCGATTCGTCGGCGATCACCAGGCTCGGACGGCAAACGAGTGCCATCGCAATCATCGCCCGTTGTCGGAGCCCGCCGGACAGCTCGAACGGATAAAGGTACATCGCCTTGGCCGGATTGAGGAACCCGACCAGCCCGAGCATCGCCTCGGTCAACTCCCATCCCTCTTTCTTGCTGACGTCGCGATGCAGGAACAACGCCTCGCTCACCTGGTCACCGATGGTGTGGAGATGCGAAAAACAGGCCATGGCGTCCTGAAAGATCATCGCAATGCGGGCGCCTCTGATGGCGCGCATCGCGTTGCTCTCGGGGCGCAGTTGGGCGAGGTCGATGGGCGGTTTATCGGGCGTTTCCGGGTCGAAGAACAGCATCTCGCCGGCAGCGATGCGAGCCTTGGCGGGAAGCAAGCCCATGATCGCCTGTGCGGTCACCGATTTGCCCGATCCGGATTCGCCGACCAAGGCGACGATTTTCCCCGGATGGACGTCGAAGGAGAAATCCTGGACCGCATGGACGACGCCGCCATGAATCTGGAAGTCGACCTTCAGGTTCCGTATCTGCAGCAGGTTCGGCACGGTTGTTTTCGGCGGTTTGAGGGGGGGGGCCAGACGGCTTTCTTTAGTTGATTGCCATACCTTGCGATCAGTGTAAAATTTTTTTTCAACGGCCGAAACATGGGAAATTTCCCCGCAACCCTTTAATCCCAGACCCTTTTTGGGGGCTTATGGCGCGGCGCGGATATTGCCAATATGGACGTCAACAGAATTTCCTTCGACGAGCTTAAATCCTACTGGATTGAGGTCGACCATTTCGGCACCCCGAAGAAGAAAATACGGGAGGTTGTACGCCGGCTCGGCGCTCATGAATCGGGCCTCTACGATCCCCGCCGGATTTCCTACGGCCTGTTCGACGGCGGCCGACTGATCGGGGTGACGCACCTAGTGGAGTGGAGCGACCGCTGGCTGCGTTACCGGACGATCAATGTCCGCCGGGCCTACCGCGGGCGGGATCTCGGCTGGTTCCTGCTGTGCTCGGCGGTCAGCATGGATTGGCAGAACTGGAAACGCCCGGACAACTACGTTTTCGGATGGGTGAAGCGCGATCATCTGGCGTGGTCGCTGGCCCACCATTTCAAGCCGTTCGACGACCGTTGGCACGACGACCATACCGCCGTGGTCAAGCCGTTGAGCGAATTCTAGGCTCGCGCCACTGCCCGAGAGTTGGACATGGAACTGACGCAACGGCACATCGAAAAAACCAGGCTGGTTCCCAACCGGACCATTCTCCTGGAGCATTTTCCGAAAAATGCGATGGTTGCCGAGGTGGGTGTCGATGAAGGCCGATATTCGGAAAAGATCCTGGCGATCGCCGCGCCCCGCGTCCTGCATCTGATCGACCCGTGGGATTCCAATCGGTACGGAGACGGCAAGATGAAAATCGTCGGCGACAAGTTCAAAAAACAGATAGACTCCGGTCAGGTGGTCATTCACCGGGGTCGTTGCGTCGACGTCCTGAAAGGGTTCGCGGACGACTTTTTCGATTGGGTCTATCTCGACGCCTCGCATCGCTATCGCGAGACCCTGGAAGAGTTGGAATTGTGCCGGCTTAAGGTGAAGGCGGGCGGTCTGATCGCCGGTCACGACTACGCCGCCGGCAACGTCGATCGCGCCATCCGCTACGGGGTCGTCGAGGCGGTGAACGAGATCTGCGTCAAATACGACTATCGGCTGGCCTATCTGACCAACGAGTCCCGCCGGTATCTGTCGTTCGCGCTGCGGAAGGCGTGAAGGCGCGGCTCAGGAAGGAACGTCGACGTGGCGATAATCCGCTCAACCGTGGTCAAACTCTCGAAGGTCCTGTCGCGGCAGGGCCTGTATCCGTTCTTGCATGAGCACCTGGAGCGCTTGCCCGAAGGCGCCAAAGTCCTCAATGTCGGCGCCGGCGGCGATGTCGCGGGCGTGCTGGCGGTCCATGCCGGCCGGCGGCCGTTTCGAGTGACCAGCCTCGACATCGACCCCGGCCGCGGCCCCGACATCGTCGGCGACGTCGCCGAGTACGACTTCGGCAAGCGGCGCTTCGATGCCGTCGTTATGTGCGAAGTGTTGGAGCACGTCCGCGAGCCCGCCCGCGCGATCGAGAATGTGCGCCGGGTCCTGCGGCCGGGCGGCGTGCTGGTGCTTTCGACGCCGTTCATCTTCCCGGTCCATGACCAGCCCGAGGACTACTACCGATTCACCCAATACGGGCTCGCGTGGCTGCTCAAGGATTTCTCGGAGTTCGCGATCCGGCCCCGCAATACCTGGGCCGAAGCGATCAACGTGCTCGGGGTGCGGCTGATCAAGGAGAACAACCCGGCATGCCGCCTGCTGGCGCCGCTGATCGTCTTGCTGGCACTGGCGGCGGCGCCGGTGGCGTGGGTCCTCGGCCGGCTAGTCAGCACCGACTTCATGACCTCCGGTTACGTTGTCCGCGCTGTCAAATGACGCCGTCGCCCGCGAGTCGCGGCGCGATGCCCTCGCCGTTTTCAAATCGGTCGTCCCGGTGCGACCATTGGACCCGTCGATGTCGAAACTTCGCGCTGACGGTATGGCCGAGCTGGAATTCGCGCAACTCAACGTCATGGTGGTCGTGGACGAGACGTTCTCGCAGACCCTCGTGGTGCGGCTGCTGGAAGGCCTCGGCGTCGCCTCCGTGACGGCGGCCGCCAACGGCGCCGACGCACTCGCCGAGCTCAAGGCCGCGAAGGCCCGCGTGCATCTGGTGATCTGCGACATCGAGATGCCGGAAATGGGCGGCTTCGAGCTGATCCGCCGCATCCGCTTTGGCGCCGTCCCCGGCTACAAGGAGGTCCCGGTGGTGATGCTGACCGGCAAGGACTCGGACAAGAATGCCCAGAACGCTCGCATCCACCGGGTCAGCGGTTTCCTGGTCAAGCCGCCGAAGGCGAACACCCTCAAGAACGCCATCCTTCACGCATTCGAAGGATGACGCAACCCGGACGGTCACGTCACCGCTTTCTGAAATTCGCTAATCCTTCTCTCCGACCCGGGTCGGTCCCGCAGCCGATGAAACTTCTAACAGTGCCAGCAGGCCTTTCAACATTGCCGTCGGGGTCGGCGGACAGCCGCGGATATGGAGGTCCACCGGCACGACTTTCGAGACGCCACCCTCGACTGCGTACCCGCCGGCGAAAATCCCGCCGTCGACCGCGCAGTCGCCGACGGCAACTACCCATTTCGGGTCGGGTGTCGCCCGATAGGTCCGTTCCAGCGCCTCGCGCATGTTCTTGGTTACCGGGCCGGTTACCAGCAGCACGTCGGCGTGGCGAGGCGAGGCAACGAACCGCATGCCAAACCGCTCCAGGTCGTAGAAGGCGTTGTTGAGGGCGTGAATCTCCAGCTCGCAACCGTTGCACGAGCCGGCATCCACCTCGCGGATGGCGAGACTACGGCCGAGCCGACGCCGGGCAGCGCGGTTGACGGCGGCGGCGAGTTCGACGACCGCGGCGTCGTCCGGCGGCGGCGGGGATTCAGTCAACGGGTCGCTGACCACGCTTTCGAACAAAATCTTACGCACCAGAGTCGGTCCTCACAGGTCGTGTCCCGAATACGAACAATTGAAAGATTTATTACAAAGCGGGAAGTCGGCGACGATGTTATCCTTGATCACCGCCTCGAGCAGCGGCCATTGGAACCACGATGGGTCGCGTAGGTAGCAGCGCTCGACCCTGCCGCCGCCGAGACGCACCCATACCAAGATGTCGCCGCGGAAACCTTCGACTAGGCCTAAGCCTTCGCCGTTGCCCCGCGGCACCTCGGCTCGCGCCACACCGTCCGGCAGCCGATCCAGTATTTGCCCGATCAGCAACAGGCTCTGCTCGATCTCCTGTATGCGCACCCACACCCGTGCGTTGACGTCGCCGGTTGACAGCACCGAGACCTTGAATTCGAGTTGGTCGTAGGGCGGATAGCCCGGCCAGCGCCGCGCGTCGAAGTCGCGACCCGAGGCGCGGCCGATAAAACCACCGGCGCCGTATTGCCGGGCCAGCGCCTGGCTCAATATCCCGGTGCCGAAAGTGCGATCCTTGACCGACGCGGTGTCGTCGTAGAGTTCAACCAGAGTTGGAAAGCGTCTGCGCAGTTCTCGCAACAGCGCGCGAAGAAGTTCCGCGCCATTACTATCAAGACCGACGGCGACACCACCCGGGACAACGCGATCGCGCATCAGGCGGTGGCCGAAGCAATCACCGGCGGCGCGCAGCACAAGTTCGCGCAGGACGCCAAAATGGGCGTGGGCGATCGTGAACGCGGCGTCGTTGCAGACGGCGCCGACGTCGCCGAAGTGGTTGGCAAGACGCTCGAGTTCGCCCATCAGCGCCCTGAGCCATACGGCGCGCGGCGGCACTGCCACGGCAAGCGCCGCCTCGACGGCGTGGGCGTAGGCAATTCCGTAGGCGACGGTGCTGTCGCCCGAGGTGCGGCCGGCGAGCTTCGCCCCGTGCGCGATGTCGGCACCGGCGGCGAGCGCCTCGATGCCCTTGTGGACGTAGCCGAGCCTTTCTTCGAGGCGGACCACGGTCTCGCCGTTGGCGGTGAAGCGGAAGTGTCCTGGCTCGATGATTCCGGCATGAACCGGGCCGACCGGAATCTGATGCAGGCTTTCACCTTCCGCGGTCAGGAACGGGTAATCGACGGGCGTGCCTGCAACGTCGACGCACCGGCCCAGGGGATGGCGCACGCCCCAGCGGCCGTGATCGAGCCAGGGGCGCGCATCCGGCGCGCCTTCGGGCAGCAGGCCGAATAGGTCGGCGATCGCCCGCTCCAGGCGGATGGCCGGGGGATGCACGCGGCCGACCGACGGGAACATCCCTTGCGGACAATCGAGGCTGATTACGGCCAGCGCCTTATCCGCGACATCGACGACAGCCATGTGAACGCCGTCCGCGGCACCCCAAAGGCCGGCGAGCGTCGCTTGGCCGTCGGCCAGCCGGGCAGCGACGGCGTTCCAGGTCCCGGCATCGACGGCGAAACGCGGCCACGGACGATGGCCTTCGACCTTGCGCCCTTCCGAGATCGTCTCGATCAGCGTTGCCATGTCATTCACACGCTTCCGTCAGCCGAGCAGGCGGGCGACGTTCTGGAACCACGTCACCAGCGGCCCCGGCAAATAGAGGCCGGCGGCCAACACCAGCGCCAAGTGCGAGAACAGCGGCGCGTAGGAAGCCGTGGTCGGTGCTAGGCTGCCCGTTGGCTCGCCGAAGGCGAGCGCGTTCAGGCGCAGGAATAGCGCGCCAAAAGCGACCAGCAGCCCGAGCACCAGCATGATCGCCAGCAACGGTTCGCGGGCGAAGGTCGAACTCACGATCAGGAACTCGCTCATGAAAATTCCGAGCGGCGGCAGCCCAGCGATGGCGACGACGCCAAGCACGAGCCCCCAACCGAGAACCGGGTGGCTTTCGGTGAGGCCGCGGATGTCGGCGATCTTCTGGGTACCCTTGACTTGCGCGATGTGGCCAACGGCGAAGAATATCGCCGACTTGGTCAGGCTGTGCATGGTCATGTGCAGCAGGCCGGCGAAGTTGGCGAGCGGGCCGCCCATCCCGAACGCAAACGCGATGATGCCCATGTGCTCGATCGACGAATAGGCGAACAGGCGCTTAATGTCGCGCCGGCGATACAGCATGAAGGCGGCGAATAGCACCGACGTCAGACCCATGGTCACCATCAGCGGGCCGGGCGCGATCGCCACCGGATTGGCGGCGAGCAGCATCTTGAAGCGCAGGACCGCGTACAGCGCGACGTTGAGCAGCAACCCCGACAGCACGGCCGAAATCGGCGTCGGGCCCTCGGCGTGGGCGTCGGGCAGCCAGGCGTGCACCGGGGCGAGGCCGACCTTGGTGCCATAGCCCAACAGCAGGAACACGAAGGCGACGTTCAGGAGTTCGGGCTCGAAATAAACGGCTTCCCTGACCAGAATGGTCCACACCATGGCATCGAGGCCCTCGCCGACCACCGGCCGTGCGGCCATGTAGACGAGGATCGTTCCGAACAGCGCGAGCGCGATGCCGACGCTGCCGAGGATGAAGTATTTCCACGCTGCCTCGAGCGCCTCGTGGGTACGATAGATGCCGACCATCAGCACCGTCGTCAGCGTTGCGATCTCGATCGCCACCCACATCAGGCCGACATTGTTTGCCACCAGCGCTAGATTCATCGCGAACATCAGGACTTGATACATGGCGTGGTAGAATCGCAGGTTGACCGGCGTCAGGCGGCCGGTCTCCATTTCGTGGGCGATGTAAGTGGCGCTGAATACGCTGGTGGTGAAGCCGACGAAGGTGCTGAGCGCGATGAAAACGATGTTGAGGTCGTCGATCAACAGATAGGAACCGGCCTCAGGCCGCTCGACGAAGAACAACGCTGCCGCCGCCAGGAACGTGCACAATGCCGCCAGCACGTTGAGCCGGGCCGTCAAGCGGTAATTCGGCAATAGCGCGACCAGTCCGGCGGCGGCGATGGGGATCGCCAGCACCAGGATTTCCGGGGACAACAGCGAAGCGATCATCGCCGGTCTCCCCGGAATTGGTCGAGCACCAGCACGTCGACGGTGTCGAAGCGTTCGCGGATGCGGAACAGGAATATGCCGATGACGATGAAGGCGATGAGGATCGAGAACGCGACACTGATCTCGACCACCAGCGGCATGCCCTTGGCGCCAGTGGCAGCCAGCACCAAGCCGTTTTCCAGCGACATGAAGCCAACCACTTGGCTGACCGCGTTGCGCCGGGTGACCATGATCAGGAGACCGAGGAGCACCACCGAGAGCGCAAACGCCAAATCCTCGCGGGCCAGCGGGTCGGCTTCCTCGGTGACCCGTAGCATGATCACCATGGAGAGCGCGACCAACCCGATACCGGCGAGCATTGTCGGCCCGATGCCGACCACGGTCTCGATCTCGCGGTGGATGCCGAGACGGCGCATGATCCGGTGCAGCGCGACCGGGATGACGATGGCCTTGAAGACGAGCGCGATCACCGCCGTCACGTACAGGTGCGGAGCGTCCTGGATGTGAGCCTCCCACGCGACCGAGACGGCGAGCACGAACGCGTGCAGCGCAAACACGTTGAGCAATGCCGAGATGCGGTCCTGATAAAGCAGCATGAAGCTGACCAGCACCAGGCCGCCGGCGAGCAGGTGGGCAATATCGAATTCGAGGCCGGGCATCTAAAAGCTCCGCGTGACGAACAGCAACAGCGTGCCGAGAAGCCCGAGCATCAGCGCCGCGCCCAGGAACTCAGGAACCCGGAACACCCGCATCTTGGCGACCGCAGTTTCGAACAAGGCGAGCAGGAACCCGGCGACGGCGACCTTGCCGACGTAGGAAAGGGCGGCGACCGCGTAAGCCGTCGGCGCTGCGCCGGCTGGCGCCAGCCCCCACGGCATGAACACGGCCGCGATCAGTGAGACGTAAAGCAGCAACTTGAGCGAAGCGGCGAGCTCGATCACCGCTAGGTGGCGCCCCGAATATTCGAGAATCATCGCCTCATGCACCATAGTGAGCTCCAGGTGCGTCGCCGGGTTGTCGACGGGAACGCGGGCATTTTCGGCGATGCCGACGATGATCAGCGCCACCAGCGCCAACCCCAAAGACACCCGAAGCCCGACGGCGGGCGAGCCCATGAAATCGGCAACCGTCGAAAGCTGCGTCGAGCCGGCAACCAGCGCCAGCGTGAATACGATCATGATCATCGCCGGCTCGGCCAGCGAGGCAATCATCATTTCGCGGCTAGAGCCGATGCCGCCGAAGCTGGTGCCGATATCCATGCCGGCGAGCGCCAGGAAGAAGCGCGCGCTGCCGAGCAGGGCGATAATCGCAATCAGGTCGGCCGACCAGCTGAACATCAGCCCCTTGGCGAAGGTCGGCACCAGGGCCGCCGCCACCCAGGTCGCGGCGAACACCATATAAGGCATGGTGCGGAACAACCAGGATGCGTTAACGGCCAACACCACTTCCTTGCGCAGCAGCCTGAGGATGTCGCGATAGGGCTGGATGACCGATGGTCCGCGACGGCGCAGTAATCGCGCTTTCACCTTACGGATGAATCCGGTGAGAAGCGGCGCCAGCAGCAGGACCAGCACCATCTGCAGGCCTTGAATGGCGAAATCGAGGATCAGGGCCATATTGCCAATGCCAGCAGGAGGAGAACGAGCGCCAGGAACACTAGGCTGAGATATTGCCGGATGGTCAGGAACTGGAAGTGATTGAGCCGATCAGAAACGAAGCTGACGGTGCCGGACACCGGCGCGTAAAGCACGTCCCAGACCAAATCCCGGAGATCGACGGTGAGGCGAGCCGGCCGCAGGTCACCGGGTGGCGGCATTTCGACATGTTCGCGGGCCCGGAACACCAGCGTTCCGAACACCCGCCGGATCGGCTGGGAGAAGCTGCCCGCTGTGTACTGCGTTGCCGGGCGCGGGTCCGGAAAGCCGCAATCCCAGGCCGGACCGCGGCGCAAAGCGCGGGAGGCGAAGCGATGGATCACAAACGCGGCTAACGACGCTGAGATGATCAGGAACAAGAACACCAGCAGCCCGTTATAGGAGCTGCGGGCCTCGGCGATCGGCACGATCGACAGCCACGGTACCGACGCCTGCACCGGCATCTGCGCCCCGATCAGGGAATCCATCACTGGCGCTAGGCCGTCGATGACGTATCCCGGCAAGACACCGGCAAGGAGGCAAAGCAAGGCGAAGGCGAACATGGCGGCAAGCGAGAAACGATCGACCTCGGCGGCATTTTTCGCCGCCTCGCTGCGCGGCCGTCCCAGGAACGTGATGCCGAACGCTTTGACGAAGCAGGCGGCGGCAAGGGCGGCCGACAACGCAAGCAGAGCGCCGACCGCCGGGATCATGATCTTCAGGCCCCATTGCGGCAGCTCGGGGCTGAGCAGGATGGCCTGGAAGACCAACCACTCGGAGACGAAGCCATTCAGCGGCGGCAGCGCCGAAATCGCCATGCTGCCGACGAGGAAGGTGAAGCTCGTTTGAGGCATGCGGTGAATGAGGCCGCCCAAATGCTCCATGTCGCGCTCGCCGGTCGCTGACAGCACCGCACCGGCGCCGAAGAACAGCAAGCTCTTGAAGACCGAATGGTTGAACACGTGGAACAGCGCGGCGGTCAGCGCCAGCGCCGCCGCCAGCACCATACCGTTGGCCTGAAACGCGAGCGCCAAGCCGAGGCCGATGAAAATGATGCCGATGTTTTCGACCGTGTGGTAGGCCAGCAGCCGCTTCAGGTCGTGCTGCATCAGGGCATAGAGCACCCCGAGCACCGCCGTGACTCCGCCGAGTGCCAGCACGACCATGCTAGACCACCACGTCGGCTGGGCAAGCAGGTCGAAGACAATGCGCACGAACCCGTAGACGGCGACTTTGGTCATGACGCCGCTCATCAGCGCCGAGACGTGGCTTGGCGCTGCTGGGTGGGCGAGCGGCAGCCAGACATGGAGCGGCACCAGACCAGCCTTCGACCCGGCGCCGAATAGCGTCAACACCAGGACGATGGCGATGGCGAGAGGTTCATGCACCGTGCTCCGGATGGCATCAAATCCGTATCCGCCGTCAGCGCCGGCGAGAATGCCGTAGGCCAGCAGCAGCGCCAGGGTGCCGAAGCTGGCCATCACCAGATAGATGAAGCCGGCCCGCCGGTTGTCCTCGATGCGATGATGAGCCATGACCAACGCCCACGAGCTCAACGACATGAACTCCCAACTCAAAAGGAACGTGAAGGCATCATCCGCCAGCACCACCAGGTTCATGCCGGCGAGGAAGGCTGGGAAGAACGGCAGCACCCGCTCCGGCGCCGGCTCGTGGCGCCCATAGCCGATGCCGTAGAGGCTTGCCGCCGCGGCGCCGAGATTGACGACGATTAGGAAAAAAGCCGACAGCGCGTCGATACGGAAATCGGCACCCAGCCACGGTAGGCCGAGTGGCAGCCTTAGCGTCGGCGCCGCTCCCCAATCGTCGGCGAGACGGACTAGCGCGATCGCGATAGCAGCCACGGTGACGACGAGACACGCCGAATAGACGAAGCGCGCGCTGGCTGCGGGCCGGACGGTCACCAGCGCGATCGCGGCGACGCTCGTGGCGAGCAGCGCCGCAACACACCACAGCATCAGGACGACGGACACGGGACCTTGCCTCTTGCTTCGTTCCGGCCGCAGCCGATGACGAGGCTGCGGCGGCAATGGATGCGACGATTCATTCTCAGGCTTTCGGCGTTGTCATGATTTCAACCGCACGCCGCGACCGGTGCCCTGGCTGGCAGCGCCCTCGCCAATCAGCTCGATGCCGGCGGCATCGAGGGCGGCCACCAGCTTCATCAGCGAATCGACGTTGCCGCGGATCATCTCCTCGCTTGCCTCCATCCGCTGGATGGTTGGCACCGAGAGTCCGGACATCTCGGCGAGCGTACGCTGGTCGATCCCAAGCAGCGCGCGGGCGGCCCGTAGCTGTGCGGCGGTTATCATGTACTATACATTAGAAATGTGTATTTAAACCTTAGAAGTCACAATATAACCCCAAAAAATAAACTTTCAAGATGGGCTTGGAAACGGCCGAAGATCGCGCCTTTTACGGGCCCTCTCGCGGCCGCGGTGCCGTGTTTCCCGCCGCCGGGGCGGCCGAATGCCTCAGGTCGGTTTCGCGTCCTGGCGGATCATGTCGGAGGCCTTCTCGGCGATCATGATCACCGGCGAGTTGGTATTGCCGCTGGTGATGGTCGGCATCACCGAGGCGTCGACAACCCGCAGACCCTGAACGCCGCGGACGCGCAGCCGGTCGTCGACCACCGCGGCGTCATCGGAGCCCATCTTGCAGGTGCCGACCGGGTGGAAGATGGTGGTGCCGATATTGCCGGCGGCGACGGAGAGGTCCTCGTCGCTTTGCACTTCCCGGCCGGGCTTGAACTCCTCTGGCTTGTACTTGGCTAGCGCTGGCTGAGCGACGATGCGGCGGGTGAGGCGGATTGAAGCGGCAGCGATGAGCCGGTCAGCAGGCGCCGACAGGTAGTTGGGCTGGATCGCCGGCTTTGCGAGTGGGTCCGGACTCTTGAGGCGGACGTGGCCGCGGCTTTCCGGACGCAGGTTGCAGACGCTGGCAGTAAAGGCGGGGAAGGGGTCCAAGGGCTCGCCGAATTTGTTGAGAGTCAGCGGCTGCACGTGGTATTCGACGTTCGGCGTCGCGAACGCCGAATCGGTCTTGCAGAAGGCGCCGAGTTGCGATGGCGCCATCGACATCGGGCCGGACCGGAACAGCACATATTCGAGCCCGATGCCGATCTTGCCGAGGATGCTATTGGCGCGCTCATTAAGCGTCGTCACGCCCTCGACCTTGTAGGCGCAACGGACTTGTAGATGGTCCTGCAGGTTCTCGCCGACGCCTTCAAGCGCGTGGACGACGCCAATGCCGTGTTCCTTCAAAAGCTTCACAGGGCCAACGCCGGAAAGCTGCAACAGCTGTGGCGTGCCAATAGCGCCCGTTGCCAGGATCAGTTCGCGCCCGGATTCGATCACGGCCGGCTCTCCGCCAAGCCCCAGCTCCAAGCCGGTGGCGCGCCTGCCATCGAATCGGATGCGTGTCGCCTGGGCGTGGGTAAACACCTTTAGGTTTGGGCGGTGCCGCACCGGATTCAGGAACGCTTGCGCCGTATTGACGCGCCAGCCGCGGCGCTGGTTGACGTGGAAGTAGCCGCAGCCCTCGTTGTTGCCGCGGTTGAAGTCTTCGGTCTTCGGGATGCCGGCCTGCTCAGCGGCGTCGCGGAAGGCCTCGAGGATATCCCAGTGCAGCCGCTGCCGTTCGACCCGCCACTCGCCGCCGGCGCGGTGCAGTTCGTCGACCGACACTGCCGCCTGGTCCTCGGACTTCAGGAAATAGGGCAGCACGTCGTCCCATCCCCAGCCGCGATTGCCGAGCTGGCGCCAATGGTCGTAGTCGCGCGCCTGGCCGCGCATGTAGATCATGCCGTTGATGGACGAGCAGCCGCCGAGCACGCGGCCGCGCGGATAGCCGAGCGAGCGGCCGTTGAGACCCGGCGACGGTTCGGTAGCGAACCCCCAGTCGGTGCGCGGATTGCCCATGCAGAACAGGTAGCCGACCGGAATGTGGATCCAGATGTAGTTGTCGTTGCCGCCAGCCTCGAGCAACGCGACCGTCGTGTTAGAGTCTTCACTGAGCCGGTTGGCGAGCACGCAGCCGGCGCTGCCGGCACCGACGATGACGTAATCGAATTGTCCGAGGTTGTTCATCGATGGTTCTTGCGGTGTCCGATCACCCTATCACGGTCCGGCGCGCACCCGGAAGGGCACGGCGCGGATGTCCGGGTCGACGGTGTTGCCGTTGAGATAAAGCGTCACCATGACTCGGTAATCGCCCGGCGGCAGCTTGCCGTCCAAGGCGATGACGATGCTGCCGTCACCTTCGAGGACGCCGACACCAGCCCGGCGCACTCGGCCGCCACCGTCGACTGCGAAATAGACGCAATCCAACTTGCCGCCCTTCAGCAGCGTGCGGTGCACTTCCTTCAACGGCCGCCGCACGACCTTGTATTCGCGGCCGTAAGTCTCGATAGTCTCGACCTCGGCCGTCACCTTCAGTCCCTTGGCGTCGGTCTCGATCGCCGAAATGAAGGCACGGCGCGGCGTCGCGTAGGCGTTGTAGGAGCCGACGCCGAGCGGATAGCTCATGTCCCGGAACACTGTCAGCTCCGTCGCCTCCTTGGTCCAGCTCTTCAGGAAATACGGGCCGTTGGTGACCAGGAAGTATCCATGCTTGGCGTGGAAAGCCTTCAGCGCCCGCCAGCGCGCCTTGGCCTGCTCGGCGGTGACAAAGCCGGCGAGAGGCTCCGGCACAAACGCGCGGCCTTCGAACTCGTCGGCCAGCTTCGCCAGCTTCTCCGTCAGCGTCTTGTCGCGCACCATGTCGAGCCACGGCACGCCAAGGCGCTTGGCCTCGGCTTCCGAGAACGCAGCCATGCCGCGGCCGACCGCTTCCTCCATCAACGCCATCACGTGCCACGGCACCGGGCTCCACGGCGGTGCCACCACCGCCGCATGGCCGGGATTGGCCGATGCGTCACGAAGATAGACGTCGATCAGCAGCAGCTCGCGCACGAACGTCGTCTCGCCGACCCGGAACGTCTTCGACGCGCTGTCAACGCCGGCCAGCCGGATGCCGGCGAGCTGGCCACGCAGCAGCGCCGTGGTGCGGTCGATCTCCGGGTCGTAGCGGCGGCCGTCGGCCCCCTTGATGCCCCAGCGGTAGGCGACGGCGTAAGCGTAGAGAAGGTCCGCCGCCTCGGTCTTGGTGCCGTCGTGGAAGATCGACGTCATCGCCCCATAGCGGAGTGCCAGCATCGCCTGCTGGCCGCCGCCGACCGGCTTCAAGCGGCCGCTCGCCGCATCGGGCAGCAGCGCGTCGGCGGGCACTTGGACCACGGCGCGGCCCGGCGTCGCGGCCGACGCGGCGGCAGGCTGGGTGACGATCGGCTCGGCCAGGATCGACAGGCTGATCACCGTGAACGCCACCATTAGCGCCGTCAGCGGGTACTGGCTGAGCATCGCCGGCCGGCGCTCGACGAACGTCGCCGTGGCCTGCCGATGCGCCAGATAGACGGCGATCACGTGGCCGATGACGATGGCGGCGACCGCCACGTACCAGGTGAACTTGGCGCCGACAATGGCGATGTCGATCCGGTAGCCGGCGCTGCCGAACACGTTCCAGCCGAACCCGAACGGATCGGAGGCGAGCGGGATTACGTACTGGCCCTGGACCAAGAGGAAGGTCAGGTAATGCGCCAGGTGATAGGCGATGGCGATCGGCACCAGCGTCGGCGCAAACCGCCGCGCCGTTTCCATGGCGCCGAGTCGGTTGCCGACCAGCGCCACCATCAGCCGGCAGGTGACAAGATAGGCGGTCACGAACAACAGCCAGAAACCAATCAGCCCGAACGTCCGGCCGACCATCTGCCAACCCTCGCCGGTGGCGGAAATGACCGACAGCAACGCATCCTCCGACTGCCGGAAGCCTGGGGTGACCATCAGACCGTCGTAGAGCACTACCGACAGGAACAGCAGCACCAGCGCCATCACCGAGGTCGAAACGGTGTCGTTACGCAGCAGCCCGACGGCGAAGGGGCGCAACGCCCATTGCCGCTCGGCGTTGTTGGCAAGGCTATAGCAGGTCGGGCAGTTGACGCAGACGTAGTCGTGGTCCAGGCAACCGAGCCCGCATCGGTCGCAAATCTCCGGCCGGGTGACGCGTGCCTCGAGTGGCGCGAAGCGCGCCAGCATGGCGAACAGCACGCTGAACACCTCGCCATGTTTGAGCCACCGCTCGCGGCCGAATGCCGCCATGCCCGCCCAGGTGATCGCCGAGTAGCCGACTAGCATCCAGGCGATGTTGACGGGCTTGGCCGGCTCCGGGAACACCAGCTCACCCCACGCGAAAGCCGCGAACAACGCCACCGCCGGCCACGCCTGCCAACGGACGGGATAGGGCAGGCCGAGGGCAAAGTCGCGGCCGCCGGCGAGGCGGCGGTAGAGCACCTCGGCGCACGCGAACAGCGTCCGCCACGGGTTGATCAGCGTCCACAGATCGCCGACGAAGGCCTGCACGTAGACCAATCCGACCCAACCGATAATCCACACCATGACGGGAGCGATATTTCGCATCGGGTGTTGATCGCCTAGGAATCCGGCCACCACCACCAGCACGAACAGCGCCGCCGCGGCGGCCTTGACGGCGGCGACGACGAAATCGCCGGCTAGGAACCGGCCGAGCGGGTGGGCAAGAAGATTGAGCCGCCAATAGTCGCGCCGCATCACACCGCCGCCAATGAATGCGCCGATGACGACGAACGACAACGCCACCGCGGCGCCGGCGCCAACCAGATACAGCAACAACGGCACCGGCAGGTCGTAACGCTGGCCGAAGGCGTGGGCGAGGGCTGGTGTCGCGGAACAAAGCGCCAGCGCCGCCGCGGCGACGCCGATCAACCAGCGACGCGCGCTCGGCCTTCGGGTCATTTCGGTGGCCTCTTGACGTCGCCGATGCGGTTCATGCTCCAGCCATCGGCGTAGGGCTCGGGGAAGAACGCGGGATCGCCAAGGGCGTGCCAGATCAGCCGCCCGGCCTGATCGTTGAAGCCGCCGATCGGATTCCAGGCTGCCTTCGGTTGGCCTTCGACGCCGACGGTGAGCCAGCCATTCCACGGAAAGTCCTTGAGCTTGATCGTGCGCATGAAGATCGCCGAGTCGAATCCGGCTTGCGAATCATAGGCGACGTTTTCGACTCCGTTGGAGTACTCGGCGGTGTAGTAATGGCGGCGGATGCCGTATCCGGCGACGACGCGCCGACAGTCGCTGGTCAACAGGCCGACCAATTCACGCTCTAGGTTGATGCGTTCCTCGGGCGATGCGTGGTCGTCGCGCTTAAGGCGCACCAGCAGCGCCTCGACGCGCTCCTTAGCGGTGGCATCAGCGAGCCCATCGGCCAGCAGCAGGTAGGCGTGGAACCATCCTTGCTTCAGCCACGGTGGCCCCGACCAGCCGTTGACGTCGAGCCGGTGCGGCGCAAGCAGACGGTCGAGGCCGATCTCCTCGAGGGCGGCGTCCCAGTCGGCCGCTGCCGGCGCCGGTTGCACCCTCAGCACGCGCCCGGCCAGCGCACCTTGGGCCCGCATCTTCAGCCTGCCGGCATCGCCCGACGGTTGGCGGATACGGCCATTCGCGGCCTCCGCCAAATCGGCGTGATGGAAATAGTCGGCGTGGAACGGCGTCACCGGATAGGGAAGGCGGCGGAACTCCCGGTCGTTGACGGCGAGGTCGGCGATCGCCCGCGCCGCGGTGGCGCAGCGCCCGGCCGCGTCCTTGGCCGAAGGCAAGTCGGGATTGATGTGCACCACCAGATAGGCGCCAAGCGTGTCGACGGCACGCACCGCCTTTGCCTCGGCGCCCGGCGGCGGCATGGCGCCGACGTACGCCTGGATGCGCGTCTTGGCGAGTGCGTCCGCGGCCGCTGCCGGCGCCATCGGCTCGATGCGGATTTCCTGCGGGTAGTATGACGGATAGACCGGCATCTCGTGGCCGGCGCGGACGGCGAAGGCGACCGCCGCCATCGTGCCTACAACTGCGACGATCCCCGTCAATAACTTCATGGTCCGCCTCGGATCCATCCCCGGATAGTAGATCACCGGCCGGGCGCCGTCATCGCCCACCGCCGGTGCCGGGGCGAAGACGCGCGACAACGGCCGCTACCGCCCTTGCGAGGCCGGTCGGGAACAAGAACACTGCCGCGATCAACAGGACGCCGAGCATCGCGTTGTGGTAAACGATCCAGCCCAGCGCCACCTCCTCCAAGCCGACGAACAGGACGGCACCGAGGATCGGTCCGAGGAACTGCCGCGAGCCGCCGAGCACGACGGCGAGGACGAGCTTCGCCGAAAACAGCCAGTCCAGCTGATCGGGGGTGATCTGCCGGTTGAGCTGCCCATAAAGGCTGCCGGCAAGGGCGACGAACGCCCCGGAGAGGATGAAAGCGTACCAGCGGTAGCGCCGTACCCGGATACCGACGGCGGCCGCTCTCACCTCGTTGTCCCGGATGGCCCGCAGCGCCAGTCCGAACGGCGAGCCGTCAATCCGCCACAACAGGACGGCCGCGGCGACGAAGCCGACGACGATGACGTTGTAGAACACGGGAATAAACGCATGCGGCCCGACCTGCACCCCGAGCAGGGTCAGCCGCGGAAGGTACATGCTGCCTTCGGTGACGTAGTAAATCGCCCGGCCCTCGCCGCCAAACAGGTCGAACACGGCACCGTTAATGAACAGGGAGTAGACGATCTGACAAAATGCCAGCGTCAGGATGGTGAAATGAATACGCGTGGCGCGAACGCATAAAAACCCGAGGGCAATGGCCAGCAACACGGAAAAAGACAGGCCAAAGATCAGGTAAACCTCGAACGAGTCGACGGGCGTGAACCGGCAGAGAAAAGCGCCGGCATAGGCCGAGACGGCGAAAAACGTAGCATGCCCGAACGACAGCAGCCCGGCAGTCCCGAATACCAGCTTCATGCCCATGCAGGCGATGGCAAATACCAGCACCTCGCACAAGAGAATCAGCGAATAAGGCGCCAGCACGGACGACATCGGCAACAACACCGCCGCCGTCGCGGCCGCCACCAGCACCATGGTTGCGAAACTCTTCGTGGTCGTCGGGCTCGTCACGGTGAAGGCTCCGTATTCGCCGTCGGTGACGGCGCCGCCATCGGAATCAACCGCGAAGCGTCCGCATCACCTCGGTGTTCTTGAGCGCCTCATCGGGCCGGCCGTGGAAGATGATCTCGCCGCGGTCGATGGCGTAGAGCCGGTCGGCCACCGCCGAGGCCGTCACCACGTTCGATTCCGCGATCAGGATCGAGATGCCGAGATCCTTGATCTTGTTCACGGCGTCGCGGAACCGGTTGACCACCACCGGGGCCAAGCCCTCGAACGCCTCGTCCAGCAGCAACAGGCTCGGCAGCAGCGCCATGGCGCGGGCGACGGCCACCATCTTCTTCTGGCCGCCGCTCAAGTTCAGCCCCCGTCGGCTGGTTAGGCTGCGGACCTCCGGGAAGACTGAGTAGATGCGGGCTTCCGTGTCAGCGACCGCGGCCTCGCCCGCGTCTTTGGCCTTCTCCGCCACCAGCCATTCGCTGATCATCAGGTTCTCTGCCACCGTGAGATCGGGGAAAATGCCGGAGTCCTCGGGCGAATAACCGATGCCAAGGCGGGCGCGCAAGTGGGCCGGCAAGCCGGTGATGTCCTGATCCTGGAAGCGGATGGTGCCGGATTTTACCGGCAGCAATCCCATGATGCTTTCGATGGTCGTTGTCTTTCCGGCGCCGTTGCGGCCGACCAGGCACACCACCTCGCGGTCGTTGACCGACAGCGAAACATCGCGCAGCACGTGAGCTGAGGCCCGGAAGGTGTTGACGCCGCTGATGTCGAGCAAGGGCATGGGACTTCTCCCGCCGTCAGTCCGTGAACGCGGCGCCGATTAGCGTCGTCGCCACCTCTTTGTTGCGCCGGATTTCCTCGGGCGTGCCGTCGGCGAAAATCTTGCCTTCGTGCATGGCGACGATGCGGTCGGAATACTTGAACACCACGTCCATGTCGTGCTCGATGACCACCGCCGTCACATTGCCGCCGCGTACCACATGCGAGATGGTGTCCATGATCGTCAGCTTGTCGCGCGTACTGACGCCGCTGGTCGGCTCGTCGAGGAACAGCAGCTTCGGCCTCAGCGCGTAGGCGACGGCCACGTCCAGGAGCTTGCGTTCGCCCTGCGCCAGCCCGCGGGCCTGCACGTCGCGATGGCGGTTCAGTCCGAACTGGCGAAGCAGCCCCAACGCTTCCTCCGTCACCTCGGTGTCGTTGTCAGCCAGCGTCATCGGATTGCGGGTCTTTTCTTGGCGCGAGAAGATCGCCAACGCCACGTTGTCGAAGGTCGAAAGGTCGTCAAACAGGTTCACCAGCTGGAAGCTGCGGGATATACCGGCCCGCACGCGGTCGTTCACGGTCGAGCGTGTGATGTCCACTTCGTCCAGGATGATCTGCCCCTCGTCCGGAATCAGATAAGCGCTGATCAGGTTGACCAGCGACGTCTTGCCGGCGCCGTTGGACCCGACCAGCGACAGGAACTCGCCCTTGGCGACGGTGAAATTGACGCCGTCAACGGCCCGCGTATCGCCGAAGTACTTCTTCAAATTCACGGTGCGGAGCAGCGTCATCGCGCCACCTCCTCGGCGCCGGCCTTGTCCTTGCCGCGGATTTTTTCCATCAGCTTGGAGCCGGCGCCGACTATGCCCGTCGGCAGCACCAGAACCAGCACCACGAGGACGAATCCGAGCATGAACTGCCAGTACTGGGTGGACGCCACGGCATAGGCCTTGAGGTAGTTGAACACAACGGCGCCGACGATCGGTCCGGTGAAATTGCGGAAGCCGCCGAGCACCGCCATGAATACGATCTCGCCGGAGAACGGCCAGTACAGGATATCGGGGGTGACCAGCCCGTTGAGCGGCACCCACAGGACGCCGGCGAGTCCGGTGAAGGTGCCGGAGATCAGGAACGCGAACCACCGGTACCGCTTGACCTGCACGCCGACGAACTGCGCCCGCGTCTCGTTGTCGCGGATCGCCTGCAGGGCCTTGCCAAATGGCGAATGCACGATCACCCACATCAGGACGGTGCAGAAAACGAACAGGACCAGCACGTAGTAATAATAATAGCCCACGAACTTCTCGTACGCTCCGGCGCCGGTGAAATTGACCGTCCCGGCGAGCAGGGTCATTTTGGCGAACGCCACCCGGATGCCGTCGGTGCCACCGGTGACCCAGAAAAACTTGTAGGCCACCGTCCACAGCACCTGCGACAGCGCCAGCGCCAGGATGGCGAAGAAGATTCGGGTGTGGCGGACGCAGATGTAGCCGAACAACGCGGAGACGGCGGCAGTCAGCAAAACGCCGCCGACGATGAACATCTCCATGGAGCCGACGCCCAGATACCGGACCATGAAGGCTGCCGAATAGGCGCCGAGGCCGAAATAGGCGGAATGCCCGAACGACAACAGGCCGGTATAACCCAGGAGCAGGTTGAACCCGAGCGCCGCGATGGCGAAGATCAGGCCATAGGTGAAAAGTTGCGTCTGGTAAGGGCCGGCGAGTGCCGGCACCAACAGCAGGGCGAAGACGATCGGCCCCATCCAGGCCATCAGGCGCGGGAGCGGCTTGCTGAACACCTTGGCAACCCGTTCGGCCATCGTCAGGCCTTTCCGAAAAGGCCGGTGGGCCGGATCAGCAACACCACGGCGGCAATCAGGTAAAGCACCGCCAGTTCGATCTCGGGGAAGAACTGGATCCCTGCGGTGCGCACGAAGCTGACCAGCAACGCCCCGACGAGGGCGCCTTCCAGGCTGCCGAGGCCGCCGATAACGACTACCACGAACGCCAATATCAGGGCGTCCACCCCGATTCCCAACTGCGCCGCCTGGCTGGGCACCACGATGGCGCCGCCGAGCCCAGCCATGAAGCAGCCCATGGCGAAAGCCAGGACGTAGACCTGTTTGACGTTTAGGCCCAGCGCCGAGGCCATCCGCCTGTTTTGGGACGTCGCCCGCAGGATCACCCCAAACTTGGTGCGATAGATGAACGCCCACAGCCCGATCGCGGCGATGACGCCGATGACGATGACGATCAGGTTGTAGACGGGATAGCGCAGGCTCGACACCGGGAACGTTCCGGTGGCATCCATGATCGCGCCCGCCGTCAGCGGCACGCCGCCGAACGCGAAGTGCATGACGTCCTCGAGGATCAGCAACAAGCCGAAGGTGATGAGCAGCTGATATTCTTCCGGCCGGTTGTAAAGCGGCCGCAACAGCATCGGTTCGACGATGGCGCCGACCGCCGCGACCGCGACCGCGCCCACCGGCAGCAGCACGAACAGCAGCGCCACGGGGGCGCCGGCGGCCGCCGTGCCGATGGCCCAGGCAGTCACGTAGGCACCGAGAGCGTAGAAACTTCCGTGCGCCATGTTGACGATCTGCATGACGCCGTAAATGAGGCTGAGTCCGGCGGCGATCAGGAACAGGATGGAGGCGTAGAAAACGGAATTCAAAAATTGGATGATGAATATGTCCATTTTCCTCCCCCGGGATTTTTTAACGGCTGTTTTTTGTAAATTTCTTGTGGCGAAATCCGTTGGCCCGAAATTCCCGAAAAAGCCTGGGAATGCCCGTTTTTTTGAGGATAGGCTATGATCGGGGGAACTTGCAAGAACTGCCCGAACGGGGTCGCGGAGCGGGTCTAGGCCGGCATCCACCGTCCCTACGAAGGCGACGAGACCGGGAAGGAACGGCCACCAGACTATGATCCGGGGCATCGACCATCTGGTGTTATGCGTCCACGACCTCGATAAGGCGCGGCGCCTCTACGAACGGCTCGGCTTCACGGTGACGCCCCGGGCCCTGCATCCGTTCGGTACCGGCAACCACCTGATCCAGTGTGAGGGTAACTTCATCGAACTGCTCGCCGTGGTCGAGCCGGCGAAAATTGTCGCCGCCGAGCCGGGGGGATTCAGTTTCGGCGATCACAACGCGCGGTTCCTGAAGGGAGGCGAGGGGATGTCGATGCTGGCGCTGTTCAGCGACGACGCCCGCCGCGACCAGGGCGAGTTCGCGGCCAATGGCCTCGACACCTATCCGGTGTTCAACTTTTCGCGCCGGGCGACGCTGCAGGACGGCCGCCAGGTAACGGTCGCCTTCTCGCTTGCCTACGTCACCGACGCGCGGCTGCCGGGCATCGCCCTCTTCGTCTGCCAGCAGCACGCTCCGGAATATTTCTGGAAACCCGAATACCAGCGCCATGCCAACGGCGCTGCCATAGTGTCCGAGGTCGTCATGGTCGCCGACGAACCGGCGGCGCTTCGCGCTCTGTTCGAGAAGCTGGAGGGCGCCGAAAATGTTAAGGCAGGTGACGGATCGCTGACGGTAAATACGGCCCGCGGTCGGATCGTCGTGCTTACCCTGAGTGCCTTCGCCCGCCGTTTCCCGGCGGCCGCCGTGCCCGCTGCTGGCGCGGCGCCGCGGTTCGCCGCCTACCGGGTGGCGGTTGCCGACCTAGGCCGTGTCGCAACGCTGCTGACGAAGAACGCGGTGACGTTCGGGAAGGCCGGCGGCCGGCTGCGCATCGCCGACGCCTTCGGCATGATCGTCGAGTTCAGCGAAGACGAGGAAGATTAGGGCCGTCGCGGCCCTTGCCCGTCAGTTCCGCGTGCCTGCCTGGAAGCTGAAGATGCGGGTCGACGGCGGCAGCGCATTGCCGTCGAGGAAGACGCCGACAAGCGCCTTGTAGCCGCCGGAAGGCAGGGTCGCCGGCACGGGCGCCACGAAGTGGTTGTCCGGCATCCACGTCATCTTGCCGGCACTGACCACGTCGCCCTTTGGCCCGACCAGGTAATAGCGCGACACCACCAGCACCGGGTACAGCCCGTGCGCGGTGTTGCGGCTTAGCGGCTCGCGGCGCGTCTCGTAGTGGCGCCCCACCTTGAAGGTGATGTCGGCGTCGGCGACGACGGCGATGCCGTCGCCGTCGCGGCGCACCTCGCGGATCACCCCTTGCGGCGGGTTGACGTAGCGATCGAACGAGCCGAAGCCGAGCGGATAGGTGGCCACTCGCACCGCTTTCAGGACCATCGAGTCGGAGGTCCACGAGTGCAGCCGGTAGGGACCGTTGGTGACCAGCAGATGGCCGTTGGCATCGGCGAACTTGACCAGCGCCCGCCAACGCTGCGCCGCGTCGTCGGGTGTCACCAGGTTCTTCAGCGCCTCGGGACGGAACTTGCGGCGCTCGAGGTCGGCGATCAGCGCCTTCAGCTTGGTCAGCAGCGCCGCGTCGCGGGCAAGATCCATCCACGGCAGCCGCCGCTTTGCGGCCTGTTCCCGCGAGAACGCGGCGTAACCGCGCGCAACTGCTTCCTCCATCAACACCAGCAGGTGCCACGGCACCGTGCTCCACGGCGCCGCCAGCGCCGCCACCTGGTGGTCGTCGCCGGGCGCGTCACGCAGATAGACCTCGAGCACCGGCGTTTTCTGGACGATGTCAAACCCCGGCGCGATGGCCTTAACCGTGCTCTCTACGCGCAACGGCTTCAATCCCATCAGCCGGCCGCGCAGCGAGGCTAAAGTCGCCTCTAGTCTGGATTCGCGGGATTCGCCGGCGCCCCATCGGTAAATGAATGCGAACGGATAGATCAGGTCCGCCATCTCGGTCTCGCTGCCGTCGAGATAGGGCGACGTAATCACCTCGTAGAGCACCTTGGCGGACGCGAACGCGCGGCCGCCGACCGGCACCAACAGCCCGCCGCCGGGCATCGGTAAGATCGCATCCGCGGGAACCCTGACGCCACCCGACTGGCCCTTCGCGGAGGTGACGGTGAACGGCAGCCGATTGGCGACCCAACTGGCGTTATAGGGGAAAGGAATCAGCGCCGGATCGCCGAGCGCGGACCACATCAGCCGGCCGGCCGGGTCCGTGAATCCGGCCACCGGATTCCATGCCGACGCGGCGCGGGTCGGGACGCCAAGGTGCAAGCTGCCGTTCCACGGATAGTCCTTGAGCTTGGCGGTGCGCACGAATATCGGTGCGTTCAGGCCGGCCAGCGTGTCGAAGGCGATGTTTTCGACGCCATCCGAAAACGCGTCGTTGAGATATTCCCGCCTCAGCGCGTAGCCGACGATCAGCCGCCGGCAGCCGCCGGTGAGCGCCGCCACCAGCCGCCGCTCTAGGTTCGCCTGCTCGGCCAGGCCGCCATAGTCGCCGCGCAGCACGGCACCGTAGATTTCTTCGGCCGCCGCCTTCGGCTTTCCGGCCAGACCTTCGCCGAGAAGGCGCCAGGCGTGGAACCAGCCTTCCTTCAGCCATGGCGGCCCGAGCCAGCCGTCGAATTGGATGGCGGCGTCGGTGATCAGGTCGTCGACCGCCACCTCCTCGAGTACCGCGTCGCCACCACCGGCGGGTACGCGGTTGGCCCCGGCCACCGCTTCGGCGAGCCGGCCCTTGGTCTCGATCCTCGGCGGTGTTGCTGGCGCCGCGCCCGCGACGGCAGCGAACGCCGCCTCGATGCGGTCCAGGTGGTAGATGTGATCAGCGTGATAGGGCGTTATCGGATAGGGATGGAAGACGAAGCCATCGGCCTTGCTGGCCCGGAACGCCGCCATCGCGGCGCGGGCCGCGGCACAACGGTTGCCTCCGGCTTCGCTGTCCTTATCGAAGCGGAGTACCAGCAACGATCCCAGCGAGTCGACTGCCCTGACATGGTCGGCGGGGCTGCCATGGAACGCTGGCGCGACGCCGATATAGGCATGCAGTGTGTTGTCGGCGAGCCTTTTGGCGGCGGTTGCCGGATCGACGGTATCGATCAGGATTTCGTCGGGGTAGTAGGACGGGTAGTGGCCAATCGTGTGGCCGGCGAGCGCCGCCCCGCCGCCCGCGGCAAGAGTGATGGCGAGCGCCAAGCCGGCGACGCCCCTGCGTTGCCGCGCGGCCTGCCGATCGAGGCCCCGCTCCATGATCAGGCTCTTCCGTTACCCGGGAAAGGAAGCGGCCGTGTCTCTGGAACACGGCCGCCCCTGCCATAGAGAGTCGTACTTAAGCGTGCTTCCAAGTCGTCTTCAGCCAGTTGGCGGCCGCCGTCGACTCGTTGTGCGTCGTGCCCGGCTTCGGCCAGTTTGGCGGCGCCGTGATGTCGCGGATCGGAATCGTGACGACCGACTTCGGATCCCAGACCGGGAACGGATACTTGGGATCGTTCTTGGTCATGCCGATCACGGTGTCCTTGTAGCCCTGATGGTTATCGGGCCGGATGTACGTGTAACCGGACGGCGCATTGATGCCCATGCCCTCGAGCATAGCGATGATCGCCTCGTCGTCCGGCCATCCGCCGACCAGTTGGTTGGCCTTCTCGATGGCGGCCTTGAGCGCGTACAACGCGGCGTAGGCGCCGTCCGACTCGAAGCTCGGGTACTCGTTCCAGCGCTTGTGATAGCGGGCGACGAAGCCGTCGTTGATCGGCCACTGCCCGTTCCCAGGATGCAAGAAGAAGTAGTTGGCATGGACGCCGGCGAGCACGCCCTCCGGGTGGTCCTTGCCGATGGCGTGCGGCTGGCCGCCGAAGGCGAGCGTCGTCGCCACCTTCATCTTGTCGAACAGGCCGTAACGCAGCCCCTGCTTGTAGAACGCCACGTAGTCACCGCCCCACAGACCGCAGTTCAGCACGTCGGGCTGCGCGGACAGCAGCTTGGTGATGTGCGGTGTGAAGTCGGTGGTGAACAGCTTCGGCCACGCCTCGGCGACCAAAGTGGAGCCGGGGACCATGTGCTGGTACGCCAGCAAGAAGTGCTCGTGCACATTGCGCCCGTAGCTGTAGTCCGGCTGGATCGAGGCGACCTTCTTCAAGTTCGGCCATGCCTTGGCCGCGCCGACCGCAGTCGTGATGCCGTCGGCCGACTGGATGTTGGTGATGCGGAACACGTACTTCGGCTTCGGCACCGCCTTGTCGAACAGGAAGTCGGTGCAGCCGTCGTTGAATATTGTCAGCACACCCAGCTCCTCGGCGACCGGGCCGAGCGCCGGCGTGTTGCCCGACGAGATGACGCCGGTGAACAAGTCGATCTTCTCCGACAGTTTCATGCGCCGGAGTTCCTTCACGTTGGCGTCGGTGCCGGCGGCCTCGTCAGCGACGATGGTCTCGATCTTGCGCTTGCCCAGGAGCCCGCCCTCGGCGTTGATCTCTTCAGCCGCCAACAGGTGTCCCTTTTGGCCGGGCACGCCCAACAGGTTGGCGGGGCCGGTCAAGAACGTGATGTGGCCAGTCTTGTACGGCTTGTCCGCGATTTTGCCCTTGACTTTAGCCGCCGCACCCGCCGGACGCGGCCCGGCGAAATAGGCGGCTCCTCCGACCGCTGCCGCAAGCCCGGCGGCACCGGCGGTGGCGCCGAGGCCGTTCAGGAAGTCACGGCGACTGAACTGCTTTTGGTCTTTCTCCATTGAGATCCTCCCTTGGCGGATGCGATGTGCCCGCCAGTTCAATTGCGTGGATGACATCCACCACGAGATGCCGTCGCAAGACTTGTTTTCGTCCGGCTGTCGCCCGGCCAGTCGTTGCCCGGAGCGGCAACCGATTTGCCTGCACCCGAATTGGCACTCTCTTTGGTCTAAGAACTCCGAATTCGGTCTTGCGACAGGCGTGGGACGATACCCCGTGCGCCCGGGTATCGACCCGGTAAGACCATCCTAGCGCCGCTTTCGGCGGCCTGTCAAAGAACCGTCGCACGCCCCCGGCCCGCGACGTTAACGATCTGCCGCGGCGCCATATCTAATATCGATGCGGCGCCCCTGCGGCCTCAGCGCCGGGCTCGCTCGAAAACCAGCCGCGCCGCCACCACGTCCTCGACCGCCAGCCCGACCGATTTGAATACGGTCGTGCGTGCGCGGTTCACGATCTTGTGACCGGCCAGCACCTCGCCCAGCTCGGCGGCGATCACTGCCTTAGAAAGGATCACATCGCCGGATTCCTTAGTCGCCGCCTCGCGGGAGTCGACCACCAAGAGGTTCCCCATCGCCGTGTCGTCCAGTTCGCGCCAGGTGGGGCGCGGCGCGCCGATGGCGTTGACGTGCGCGCCCGCCTTCAGCCACGCGCCCGCAAGCACCGGCCGGGTTGCGGCGGTGGCGGTGACGATCACGTCGGCGTCTGCGACAGCGGCGGCGGCGCTCGTCGCCAACCGGACGCCGGTGGCGTCGGCGAACCGACGAGCGTGGGCGGCGGTCGGGCTCCACACTCGCACCTCGGCGAATTTGCGGACAAGACGCAGCGCCTCGAGATGGCTTCGCGCCTGGACACCGCTGCCGAGGATGGCGAGCACCCGGGCGTCGGTTGCGGCCATCACCTTGGTCGCCGCGGCCGACACCGCAGCGGTACGCATCTCCGTGATCAGCCGGCCGTCGATGGTCGCCAGCGGCTCGCCGGTGTCGGCGCGGAACAGCAGAATCTGGGCATAGTGGGTGGGAATCCCGCGCGCCGCGTTGCCGGGATAATAGGTGAGCGCCTTGACGCCGATGACGTCGTCCATGATTACCGGCATTGGCGCGAACAGACCGCCGCGATCGGGAACCTCGAGCATCTGGCGCACAGGCTGGACGATGCGGCCGGCGGAGAAGTCGATCAGCGCCCGCTCCATCACCGGGATCAGGTCGGCGACGGTGATCGCGGCACGCACCCGCTTTTCATCGAGGACCAGCATCGGACGGCCATCCTCGCCCGACCCGGCCGGTTGGGAAAGGGCTTTGCCGTCGGGCCCGGCCCGCTCGGCCGCCGCCGATCTATGGGTCGAGAAAGCTGCTCTTGTGCGGCGCGCGAAAATACGCCAAACAGCCAAGCAGAAGCGGGCGCCGGGCCCCTCGCGAACGATGCCGAAGCACGGCCCGCGATCACCCGGATCGGGACCACCCATGGCCAACCCCGAACTGCGCCCACCGGCTCACCATCTCGGACTCGTGTCCTGGGCGATGTACGACTGGGCCAACTCGGCCTACGCCGCCGTCATCTCGACCTTCGTCTTCAGCGCCTACTTTGTGAAGGGCGTCGCCGCCGACCCAGTGCGCGGGACCGAGATGTGGGGCTATGCGATCAGCATCGCGGGAATTTTCATCGCCGTCCTGAGCCCGCCGTTGGGCGCCATCGCCGACCAAGCCGGCCGCCGTAAGCCGTGGATCTTCTGGTTCACCGTGGTGCTGGCGCTGGCGACGGCGGCGTTGTGGTTCGTCAAGCCGGACCCGGCCTACGCGCTTTTCGGCCTGGTGCTGGTTGCCGTCGCCACGGTGGCGTTCGAGATGGCGACGGTGTTCTACAATGCGATGCTGCCGGACTTGGCGGGACGCGACCGCATCGGCCGCGTCTCAGGATGGGCGTGGGGATTCGGCTACATCGGCGGCCTCGCCTGCCTCGGCCTCGCCTTCGTCGGCTTCGTCGACGCCGAGGAGCCGTGGTTCGGCCTCGACAAGACGGCGGCCGAGCATGTGCGCGTCACCGGCCCGATGGTGGCGGTGTGGCTGTCTGTGTTCGCGGTGCCGCTGTTCCTGTTCACGCCGGATACCGCCCGAACCACCGCGTCGTGGGGGGAATCCGTCCGCAGCGGCCTGAAGACACTGGCCGGGACGATCCGCGACTATCGACGGTACCGGCCAATCATCTGGTTCCTGGTGGCGCGCATGTTCTACACCGAAGGCCTGAACACCCTGTTCACGTTTGGCGGTATCTACGCCGCCGGCAGCTTCGGAATGGGCTTTTCGGAACTGATCATGTTTGGCGTCGCCATGAACCTGACGGCAGGCATCGGCGCCGCCCTGTTCGCCTGGTTCGACGACTGGTTCGGCCCGAAACACACCATCCTCGGCGCGGTTGTCATGCTGACCGTGCTCGGCGGCAGCCTGTTGGTCATCGAATCGAAGACAATGTTCTGGGTGTTCGGCCTGCCGCTCGGGCTGTTCGTCGGCCCAGCGCAGTCGGCGAGCCGTTCGCTGATGGCGCACATGGCGCCACCGACGCTCCGCAACGAAATGTTCGGGCTCTACGCGCTGTCGGGAAAGGTGACCGCGTTCATGGGACCAGCGGTGCTGGCGTGGGCCACGGCCGCCGCTGGCAGCCAGCGCGCCGGCATGGCGACGATCCTCGGGTTCTTCGTCGTCGGGCTGGTTCTGTTGCGCAACGTGCCAGACGTGCGGCGCTGACGCTGGCTTCTTGACCCTTTGACCGGCAAAATGAAACTTACGGCCGGAGAGGAACCAGCGATGGACAAGGACGGCGGCAAGACGAAAGTCGTGGAGCATGTATCTGAGATGCCGACCTACGCGCCGCCCGGCCATAGCGGTACCTCGAACGTGCGCCTGATCGACCGCGCCTTCGCCGGCAATTACGAACTAGTGATCGGCACTATCGAGCCCGGCGGCATCGCCGGCCGCCACAGTCACGGCAAGGAAACCCAGGCGATGTACGTGATCGCTGGCGCCGCGCGGGTGGCTCTCGGCGACGCACCGCCGGAGACGCATGGGCCCGGCACGATTTTCCGGATTCCGCCCGGTCTCGACCACGCGGTAGAAAGCCTGGGCCCGGAGCCGCTCCGGCTGCTGATCGTCTACAGCCCGCCGCTGCCCCGCGGTTGAGCCCCCGCCATGACCCGGCCGCTTGATGGAGTGCGCGTCATCGATCTGACGGCCGTCGTCCTCGGGCCGCTGGCGACGCAGGTGCTGGCCGAGCTTGGCGCCGAAGTGATCAAGGTCGAGTCGCTCGAAGGCGACGTGGCGCGCCACGTCGAGCCGATGCGCTCGAAGGCGATGGGCACCATGTTCATGAACCTCAATCGCGGCAAGAAGAGCCTCGCCGTCGATCTCAAGGACGACCGCGGCCACGAAATCCTCGAGCGCCTGGCGGCGACCGCCGATGTGTTCGTCCACTCCATGCGCCAACCGGCCGTCGAGCGGCTGCGGCTGACATACGACGACCTCAGGACGTTGAAATGCGACCTCATCTATTGCGCCGCCTGGGGATTCGACCGCCGCGGCCCCTACGCCGACATGCCCGCCTACGACGACATCATCCAGGCTGCCTCCGGCTTGGCGACGCTGGCGGGCGCCGCCGGCGACGCGCCCCGCTACGTGCGCACTATCGTTGCTGACAAGGTGACGGGCCTGTTCGCGGCCAACGCCATCATGGCGGCGTTGCTACAGCGGCGGCAGACCGGTGCCGGACAGTTCATCGAGGTGCCGATGATGGAATGCCTGAGTTGGTTCGTGCTCGCCGAACACCTGGGCGCCGCCAGCTTCGAGCCTGCGAAGGGGCCGCCCGGCCACGTGCGTGCCCTGGCGGCAGGCCGGCGGCCGTATGCGACCCTGGATTCCCACATCGCCGTGCTGCCGTATACGACCGCCCAGTGGCAGCGGTTCCTGCGCCACATCGGCCGCGACGACCTCGCCGACGCCAACTGGGTGGTGGATTCTGGCCAGCGCAGCACCCGCATCGACAAACTCTACGCGGTGATTGACGCGGCGATGCGCGACAAGACCACCGCCGAATGGATGGCCGACTTGCGCCGCCTCGACATCCCGGCGATCCCGGTCAACGACCTCGAAAGCCTGTTGCGCGACCCGCAGCTCGCCGCTAGCGGCTTCTTCGAATCCTACGACCACCCGAGCGAAGGCCGGTTGAAAGGGACGGCGTTTCCGGTGCGCTTCTCGGCCGCCCCGGAGCGCAAGCCGCCGCTGGCGCCGCGGCTCGGCGAGCACGGCGTCGAAATCCTCCGCGCGCTCGACTACGACGATACAGCGATCAAGGCGCTGATCGCCGCCGGCGTCGTCGTGGTGCCGTGATCGTCTCGGAAGCCGGTCGCTTGTTCCCGGCTTATCCCCGGATTGCCACCAGCTGGTCGCCGTAGCCGCTGGGATCAATGGCGACGTCGATGAGCGCTGGCCCGTCGCCCTTGAACGCGTCCCCGAGTACCGGTGTAAGTGCGTCGCCGGCGTCGAGGCGCCACGCCCGGCAACCGAGAGCCCTGGCGGCGCCGGCGAAGTCGACGGCCGGATAGCGGACGCCGCGGCTCATGCGCTGTTGGCGCTGCTGCTTGATGTCGATCAGCGACAGCGCCGCGTCGTTGACGACCACGACGACGACGCGGCAGCGCCGCTCGACCGCCGTAGTCAATTCGGCGAGGCACATTATCAGGCCGCCGTCGCCGGTGACGGCAGCCACCGGGCGATCCGGCTCCTGCAGGGCCGACGCGATCGCCGCCGGCAGGGCGAAGCCCATGGTTGAAAGCCCGTTTGACTTGAGGACGCCGAAGGCCCGATCCGCCCGCCACAACGCGAGAGTGCTAAACATGTGGGCACCGGCATCGACGGCGAGGCGGCATCCCGCCGGCGCCGCCCGGCCGAGAGCCTCGACCACGGTGCCGGCAGTATGGCCGGCGCCGCCGATGGCGACCCGCGCCCGCATGGCGTCACGCAAGGCCGTGATCTCTGCCGCCGTCCACGCCGTCGCCGCGAGCGGCAGCAACGCCGCGACCGTGGCTGCAAGCGGCCCGACGACGCGGCATTCGGGCGTCGCCGGCAGCTCGGCTCCGGCGGCCCGGCGCAAATCCAGGATCGGCGCCCTGTAGCGCCACTTGCCGGGAATCATCTCCACCGGATCGAGGCCGAAGCAAACGATCAAGTCGGCGCGGCCGATGCAGTCGGCCTCCGCCGCGGCGCCAGTGAGCATGCCGACGGCGCCGGCGTGCGCATCGGCCAGCACGC
>DASWGT010000206.1:0-22015 GCA_036393575.1 Rhodospirillales bacterium
GCCCTGGGCCGCGCCCTCGACCATGCGGCCGCCGGCGACCGAGCCGGTGAAGGCGACAAAGTTGACCTCCGGCGCCTTGATGACGCGCTCGGTCTGGGAGTGGTCGAGGTGCAGGAACTGGAACACTCCGGTCGGCAGGCCGGCGGTCTCGAAGGCTTCCGCGTAGCGCTCGGCGACCAGCGGCGTCTGCGCCGAGTGCTTGAGGATGACGCTGTTGCCCGCCATCAGCGCCGGGACCAGGCTGTTGACGGAGGTCAGCCATGGGTAGTTCCAGGGCGCGATCACGAACACCACGCCCAGTGGCTGGCGGCGGATGAAACGGTTGAACCCCGGCTTGGCGCCGACGGCGACGTCCTTCAGCGTGTCGGCGGCGATCGCGATCATGTGCCGAGCGCGCTCCTCGAAGCCGCCGACCTCGCCCGGCGAATACCTGATCGGGCGGCCCATCTGCCAGGTGATCTCCTCGGCGATCGGCTGCTTGGCGGCGACCACGGCGTCGACGGCGCGGCTCACGACCTCGGCGCGCTCGGCTGGCAGCACGGCGCGCCACACCTCTTGCGCGCGCCGCGCCTGGTGGAGCGCCACCGCCACGTCGTGGTCGGCGGCATAGGGGCGCTCGACGTAGACACGACCGTTGACGGGCGAGATGGTCCTCAGCTTGCCGGCCATGACGCGGTTCCGACTTACCCCAATTCAGGCAGATCCCGCTCGGTTATAGACCACGATGGGGCCGGTGTCTGCACCGTCCCTACGGGTTGCGGCTGAACTGCCCCTGGCGGGCGCTCCCCATCAATTTCTCGAACGTGGTTCCGGCGACCCGGACCAGGGTGGCGTGGTCGCCGGCCTCGAAATAGACGTCGTCGTCGCCGACGAGGCTATCGTCCACCACCACGTCAATCCCGTAGGCGTTGCCGATCGGCGGCACGGCGCCGAGGTCGCAGTCGGAGAACAGCGCCTCGATCTCTTCCTCCGTCGCCAGTTCGACCGGCCGGCCGAGCCACTCGCGGAGCTGGTCGAGCCGGATGTGATGCGACGCCGGCAGCACCGCCAGCAGGTACACATCCTTGCCTTCCTTCAACAGCACCGCCTTGGCGAGGCGCCCGCCCGGGATGTGGCTGGCCTGCGCCGTTTGCGAAGACGACACTGCACGCGGATGGGTGAGCGTCTCATAATCGACGCCGCTATCCGCCAGATATTGTTCGAGCGTGATTGCAATCGCCATGACACACCTCCTAATGCGGCGGAAGCGCCCCCCGGATGCGGCGCTGGCGCGCCCGCTTCCGACCAGCGGATTCTAGCAACCACCGACCGGCCGCCATTTGACGCCGGTCATTTGTTGCGAAATTTTTTGCGTCGGTGGAACGCCGTGGAATACCTAGCGAGCGTGGTTGAGGGCCAAGTCGAATGCGTCGAAGTTGCGGAATCGCCGGCCCTTCGCCAAGCCCTTGAGCGGCCGGGTGATGATCAGCGGCACCCGCTGCTCGGTGGTGCCGCCGTGGGAGCGCAGCGGCTCCTTGAGCTGGGTGAGGTCGTGGCGGTCGGCGCTGGTGCCGAGCGTTTTATGCTTGCCGGAAACCACGATGACGTCACCCATGCGGTCCTCGGGCAGCTCGAATTCACGGCAGCCGTCGGAGCCCGAATAGACGGCGAGGATGCCGTCGAGGTTCTTCAGCCGTGCGATCAGCTTGTCGCGCGCGGCGCTGTTCCTCAGGTACACGGTGGCGAACGAGCCGAGCGCGCCGTGGTGCACGACATAAGGGTCGGTGATCGGCAGGATCACCCGCGCCGCGCCCGCGCCCAGCCAATCGTCGAGCACCGTCTGTAAATAGATCACGTCCGGTGCGCCCGTGTTGTCGTGCTTGGCGTTCATGCCGTGGTCGGCGGTCAAGACCAGCACCGCCCCGGCCGCGTCGAGCTTTTGCAAGTAGCCATCCATCATGGCGTAGAAATCGTCGGCGACCGGCGTGCCCGGCGCGTGCTTGTGCTGGATGTAGTCGGTGGTAGAAAGATACATGATGTCGGGCTTGAACTCCTTCAGCAGCTTGACCCCGGCGGCGAAGATGAAGGCGCTGAGCTCCGCCGAATAGACGTCGGGGACGGGGAGCCCGGTGAACTTGTCGGCGCGGGCGATGCCGTTCTCGGCTTCGGTCGCCTGGTCCGATTTCTCGGATGAGAAGTTGACGGCGCGGCCGCTCGTCATGTCGAGGCCGTGGCCGAGCAGCTTGCGCAGCTTGTCCTTGGCGGTGACGCAGGCGATGCGCGCGCCGGCGTCGAAGAACGCCTTGAAAATGGTATCGGCGCGCAAGAACCTCGGTTCGTTCATCATCACTTCCTCGCCGGTCGCGCGGTCGAGGAAGTAGTTGGCGGCGATGCCGTGCACCTTCGGCGGCACGCCGGTAACGATCGAGATGTTGTTGGGGTTGGTGAACGACGGCACCACGCAGTCGGCGCGCAAATCGGCACCGGTCTTCAGCGCCTTTTTGAGGAACGGCATGCGGCCGGCGGCGACCGCCTTCTCGATGTAGGCGGGCTCGGAGCCGTCGATGCAGACGACGACCACCAGTCGCGATGGCCACGCATAGGTGCGGCCGTTGACGGTGACGGATTCGCGGGCGGCGGCCATGACGATCTTCCCTGGTGCCGGATAGGTTCCGGGCGACGTCTCGTTGGACGCCGCCCGGGCAGCTTAGACCACGCCAGGGTCCGCTGAAAGATCGGGGATTCCGGTCGCGCCGCCCACCTTATCTCCCCATCTTCCCGGTTTTCCGCCGCTCCTGCCGGTGCCTCAGATGATCCGCGCCCTCAGGCGCGTCCCCAGGTAGTCGGTGATGACCACCAAGAGCACGATGATAATCAGCACGATCGCCGTCTCCTGGTAGTCGAACAGGCGGATGCTCGAGATCAGATAGAAGCCGATGCCGCCGGCGCCAACCAGTCCCAGCACCGTGGCCGAGCGGATGCTGACCTCGAAGCGGTACATGTTGTAGGTGATGAAATGCGGCGTGACCTGCGGGATGATGGCGAACACGATGATCTGTATCCAGTTGGCGCCGGTGGCTTGCAGGGCTTCCACCGGCCCCGGATCGATGGCCTCGATGGCTTCGGCGTAGAACTTTCCGAGCATCCCGGCATTGTGGAGCGCTAGCGCTAGAATTCCGGGGAACGGGCCGAGACCCACGGCGGACACGAAGATCAGCGCGAACACCAGCTCCGATACCCCGCGCAGCGCATTGAGGATAAACCGCGAGGCAGCGTAGATTGTGACGTGCGGCGTGATGTTGCGCGCGCCCAGCAGCCCTAGCGGCAGCCCGAGCACGATCCCGAGCACGGTTCCCCAGATGGCGATCTCGATGGTCTCGATGGTCGGACCCAGGAGCGCGCGCGAATAGGCCCAGTCCGGCGGGTACATCCGGGCGACGTAGTTGGCGATCGCCGGAATGCCGCGCACCAACTCGCCGAGGCTGACGTTGGTATCGACGGCGGTCCAATAAAGAACGACAGCGGCGACGACGAAGGTAGCGAACTGTACGGCCATCTTTCGATATCTTTCCGCCGGCGTCATCTCCGAGTCCAACCGTTGCTGGAGGCGCGCCCGGTAATCCGGATCGGTGGTCAATCGTTGGTCGGCAATCGCACTAGACATCATAGGTATCCTCCGGCTTTCCGCCGTAAATCCGGTTGAGTACGTCGTCGGTGAGGTTCGATATGTCGCCATCGAAAGTGATGACGCCGTCGGCCAGTCCGACGATGCGGTGGCCGATCTCGCGGGCGTAGTTCACCTGGTGGATATTCAACAGCACCGTGATCCCCATCTCCTCGTTGATCTGCTTGATATAGCCGAGCACCGTGCGGGCGATTGTGGGATCGAGACTGGCTACCGGCTCGTCTGCAAGCAGAAGGTCCGGGTTCTGATTGAGGGCGCGCGCGATGCCGACGCGCTGCTGCTCGCCGCCCGAGAGTGTGTCAGCGCGCTGGAACGCCTTGTGCGCCATATCCACCCGCTCGAGGCATTCGATCGCCCGC
The DNA here is from genome assembly GCA_036393575.1 of Rhodospirillales bacterium. Lineage (GTDB taxonomy): Bacteria > Pseudomonadota > Alphaproteobacteria > Rhodospirillales > Casp-alpha2 > JACPJY01. Next base: position 4,024 of record DASWGT010000206.1, read on the forward strand.
AACTTTTCGTCGCGGCTAAAGACCTTGAAAATTGACGGCAGCGTCGGTTTGTAACCCAGCATTCCGGTCAGCACGTTCTCCAGCACCGGCAGGCGCCTGACGAGGTTGAAGTGCTGGAAAATCATCCCGATTTTGCGCCGATAAGCGCGCAACGCTTTCTTGTTGCCGCTCACCGGCACGCCGTTGAATCGAATCTCGCCGTCGGTCGGGGTCACCAGCCGGTTGATGCAGCGCATGAGGGTTGATTTGCCGGCGCCGCTGCGGCCGAGGATGACGATAAGTTCGCCCCTACGCGCAGTCAGGTTCACCTCGCGGAGCGCTACGGTGGACCCGTAATTCTTCCTCAGCCCCTTGATTTCCAGGATAGGGACCTGGTCCGAAGCAATCATGCAGAATCACTCCCGTGGGCCTTTCGGGCGAACAACGCAAATCCCCCACGCGCCCGCGCTTGGCGGCGCGGGCGCTTCCTGGGATTGAAGACCGATGTCGACAGTAACGTCGTAGCCCGATGACGGGCGCTTGCCGTTCCGTTAATTTTTCTTGGCCGCCTTCAACTTCGCTTGGAGGGCGATCAGGTCGCGGACAATGTTGTAGTCGGCATCCGTCGCAGGGTCCATGGAGGTGACCACCCCGAGCTTGCCGAAGCGGACATCCTTAAGCCCCATCAGACCAGCCTTCAACTTGGCCTGCAAGTCGGCCGGCAGGTTGGTGCGGACCACGAACGGCGAACCCGGGATCGGGTCGGAGGTGTAGACGATCCGGACGTCGGGCTTTTTCAACTGGCCTCTGGCGATGGCGAGATCGTAGACCTCGTCGGCGATCGAGCCGGCCTCCACCTTGCCTTCCTTGACGGCAATCAGGGTCGCCTGGTGGGTGCCGGAATAGAACACCGACTTGAAGTCCTTCTCGGGGTCGATGTTGTTCTTGCTAAAGACGTAGCGTGGCACGAAGTTGCCCGACGTAGACGCCGGATCAACAAAAGCGAAGGTCTTGCCCTTGAGGTCGGCCAGTGTCTTGATGGGCGTCGCCGGATTGGCGATGATCAACCCCTTGTAGGACGACTTGCCTGTCTCCTTCATGACGCCGCGGGCTACGGGTTCGACGCTGGCTTTCACCTTGTCCTTGGCCAGCACGTAAGCGGCTGGTCCGAGGAACGCGATCTCCAGTTTGTCGGACTTCAATGCCTCGATGACGGCGCTATAGTCAATGGCGACGAAGGGCTGCACCTTCATCCCCAGGCTCTTCTCCAGCGCCGCGATGAACGGCCCGGAATCCTTGATCAGCTTCTCGGCGTCCTCCGATGGAATCAGGCCGAAGCGGATGACCTTTTCGGCTGCGGACACGGGTGCGATGGTCGTCGGAATCAGCAACCCGAAACCGAAGCCCATGGCCAATGCCAATAGTAGACGACGTTTCATCATGGTCTTTCTCCCTGTTTTCGGCGCCCGTTCAGCCGAACGCCGATTCCAGACACGTTTGCAGTGGCCGGATTCGTACGATACGCCTTTCCGCCGTTGCCGTCTCTAAAGGACGGGACGGGGTCGGTTCCCGCTACGGCTTCTCGCCGCGAGCGAGGCGGGTATTGATGTCGTCGATGACCGGCTCGATGTCGGCCAGGCTGTCGATCACGTAATGCGCACCTGCTTTCCTCAGGATGTCGCGGGTCTTTTCCAGGCGCCGCTCGATGTCGGCCTTGGGGAGGCGCTTCTCCTCGGCCATGCTGTTGATGTTCATGTAGTTGGAATAGCGTGCCACGCCGACACCCCAGCACCCGGCCTCCAAGGCCTCGCCGATGCCGGAAACCGTATCGTCGATCTTGACCACCGACTGGATCGGATGCACGTCCATCATGTCGAGGTTCTTGTAGACCATGAACGGCTTCGGCCGGGCGCCGTGCTCGACCTCGTCGCCGGCGACCGAGGCGTCGGGCACGTAGCCCTGTTTCTTGGCGTCCTTCTCGAGGATGCTCACCATCGAGCGCACGAAGCCGGTCGAGCTGCCGATCTTGATGCCCTTCTTCTGCAAACGCCGGGTAACCTCGGCGACGCCGGGCAGCAGCTTGGTGTACTGGCGCAGGCACTTGAGCTGCATCGGCACGAAGTCCTTGAACATCCGATCCACGTCTTTCTGAGTCGGCTCCTTGCCCTTGATCTTCTTCCAGCGATCGCGGATCTCGGGCACCTCGGTGAGCGCCTTGATGTGCAGGTCCTTCCGGAGGCCCATCGGCCCGCGCGCCTCCTCCATGCTGATCTCGACGCCGTGCTTCTTGAACACCTCGACGAATACGGTCGCCGGGGCGAGCACGTAGGCATCGGCGGTGGTGCCGCTCCAATCGAGTACTAGGGCCTTCACCGGGCCCCGATAGCTGCGGTTGTAGACGTAATCGGCTTGCGCGTTCATAGCGGTTCCTCTTCGGTCAGATTGAGTTTTATTCAGGCGGCGACAGGGGCGCCGGTCCTGACGCCCATTTCCTTGATGGCTTGGCGAATGGCGCCGAGCGCGCCATTCATCACGTCTGCGTCGAGATGGCCGATGCAACCGATGCGGAAGCTCGGCGCCACCGTCAGCTTGCCCGGATAAATGACATAGCCGCGGCGGCTGAGAGCATCGTAGAAGGCCTGGAAATCGAACGCCGGATCGGCCGGCATCTTGAAGGTGACGATGATCGGCGCTTGCAGGGCGTCGGGGAGCAGGGTCTCGAACCCCATCGCCCGCATGCCGTCGACCAGCAGCTTGCAATTGGCGGCATAGCGCTTGTGACGGCCGGCGACGCCGCCTTCGGCCTCGAATTGGTCAAGCGCGGCGGCGAAGGCGAAGATGACGTGGGTCGGCGGCGTGAACCGCCACTGGCCGTTCTTCTCCATCGCCTGCCATTGGTCATAGAGGTCGAGGCTGAGCGCATGCGCGTTGCCCTTGGCCTTCTCCAGCGCCGCCTTGCGGATGACGGCGAAGCCCACGCCGGGCACGCCCTCGAGGCACTTGTTGGAGGATGCCATCATGGCGTCGAATGGCACCTGGCGGGCGTCCAACGGCAGCGCCCCGAAGGCGCTCATGGCGTCGATCAGCAACCCGCGGCGATGCCTGGTGACGATGCCGGCAATATCGGCGATCGGGTTGAGGATGCCGGACGTGGTCTCGCAATAGACGGCGGCGACGTGGGTGATTTTGGCGTCCGCCTTCAGCATGGCGTCGAGCCTGTCGAGGCCGGGCGGCGTGTCCTCCGGCGTCTCCAGCACTACATAGGCCCGGCCGGCGTAGTCGAGGATCTTCGCCATGCGCTGGCCGTAAGCGCCATTGATCAGCACTAGCGCCTTGGCCCCCTTCGGGATCATGGTGCCGAGCGTCGCCTCGACGGCGAACGTGCCGGAACCCTGCAGCGGCACGCAGACGTGAGTGCCGGCGCCGCCGGCGATTTCGACCAGGCGGCGGCGGAAAGCGGCATTGACATCGATGAAGGCTTTGTCGCGCGAGCCCCAGTCGTGCAGCATCGCCTGCTTGGTTTCGGGCGAGGTGGTCAGCGGGCCGGGGGTGAGCAGCCACGGGTCTCGGTTTTTGTCGGTCATGGATCAGCCTCGTTCGGGCGGCCTTGCGGGCCGCCGACATTATCGGTCAAGATCGGTCATATTTCCACAAGAATAAACACTGGGCCGGAGCGGCGGGATCCCTAACGTTTGCGCCACGCCTGGGTCTTCAGGGCGATGCCGCGGGTGAGCACCATGTGGACCAGGCGCACGGCGGCCGAGGTGAACACGATCATCATGCCCATGGCGGCCGCCGACGCGACCTCGCCGGCGTCGTCCATGTTGAGGACGGCGATCGAGGCGAGCGCGGTATCCGGCGAGTACAGGAATACCACCGCCGATACCGTGGTCATGGCATTGACGAACAGATACATCGAGATGTCGAGGATCGCCGGCACGCACACCGGCACCGTTACCCGCCAGAAGGTCTTGTAGACCGGCACCTTGAGCGACGACGACACGGACTCGAACTCGGGGTCCATCTGCTTCAGCGCGGTCACCGCGCTGAGATGCGCCACGGTGTAGAAGTGGGTGACGGTGCAGATCACCAGGATCGGCATGGTGTGGTAGAGGAAACCGAGCGGGTTGTTCGGGTTGTTGAAGAAGAAGACGTAGGCCAACCCCAGCACCAGCCCCGGCACCGCCATCGGCACCATGGCCAGCAGCTGCAGGGCAGCGCGGCCTTCGCGGAAGCCGCGGCTCTTCTCCACCAGATAGGCGCCGACGAAGACGATGGCGGTGCCGATGACGGCGGTCCACGCCGCCATCTCGATGGAGTTGCGATAGGACGCCCAGCCGCCGCCATCGCGCAGGTCGAACTGGTAGTGATAGGTCGAGAACGTCAGGTTGTACGGCCACAGCCGCACCGCCGAGGCATAGGCGGCCATCGCCAGTACGGCGAGGATCATCGCGCCGATGACCGAGCAGTAGATCAGGAACGCGAGGTCGCGCCCGCGCGCCGGCTTCGGTACGTAGGGCACGGCGCGCGACGTCAACTGCGCCACCTGCCGGCGCTGCACAATGCGGTCGGCGAAAAAGGCGATCACCGCCGGCACCAGCAGCACCATGCTGACGACGGCGCCCATCTCGAAATCCTGGCGGCCGACCACCTGCTTGTAGACGTCGGTGGCGAGCACGTTGTACTGGCCGCCGATCACCTTCGGCACGCCGAAATCGGTGATGACCAGCGTGAAGGCGACGAAGAAGGCCGACACCAAGCCGTAGCGGATGCCGGGGAGCGTGACGGTGAAGAAGGTGCGCGTGCGGCTGGCGCCGAGCGCCGTCGCCGCCTCGTAGAGCCGGGCGTCGCTCATCGACATGGCGATCAAGAGGATCGTCATCACGTGCGGAAAGACGTAGAACACCTCGCCCATGACGATGCCGATGGGACCGTAAATGGTTTCACCCATCAGCAATCCCTTGATGACGCCCTGGTTGCCGAAGAAATAGACCAGCGAGATCGCCGGCAGCAGCGACGGCATCAGGATCGGGATCAGGGCGATGCCCTTGAACAGGCTCTTCATCGGCATGCACGTGCGCGTCAGCCCGTAGGCGTATAGAAACACCAGCACCACGGTGATGGCGGTGGCGACCACCGTCACGGTGACGCTGTTCTCGATCGATTGGAACAGCGCCGGGTTGGAGAAATAGCTCTGGTAGTTGGCGAAGCCGATGAACTTGCCGTCGGCATCGTGGAAGCTCTTCGACAGCAGCGCATACAGCGGCAGCACGATGCTGACCGCCAGTAGCGCCGCGACCACCACCATTACGCCGCGCAACACCCAGTCGTCGCGGCTGACCTTGGCCCTGACCGGGGCGGCGATGAAGGCGGCTAGCGCGGCGTTGCCCATGATCCCCTAGATGACATCCCCGGTAGTGATGAAGGTATCTTTGTAGATGCGCAGGTGCTCCGGCGGCAGTGCCACCGTGACCTCGCCGCCTTCGGCGATATGGAGATCGCGCATCAGGTTGATCGAGAAATCCGCCCGGAACCGCGTCTGATCGGGGCCCTGCGGACGCAGCGTGGCACGATAGAACGAGCCGAGGAATTCGAGCTCGTCGACGATCGCCTGGATGGCGTTCGGCGTTTTGGCCGTGATATTGCGGGTGACCACGTCCTCGGGCCGGATGCACACCGTCACCACGTCGCCCTGGGAAACCGCGGGCACGCCGTTGGCGGTCGTCAGCTCGACGCCGCCCATCCGCACACGGCCGTGGCCTGCGGCGGTGCCGGGCAGGAAATTCATGGTGCCGACGAAGTCGGCGACGAAGGGGCTGGCGGGCCGGCGGTAGATTTCCTCCGGTGTGCCGATCTGCTCGATGACGCCCTGGTTCATGACCACGATACGGTCGGCCATGGTCAGCGCCTCTTCCTGGTCGTGGGTGACCATGATGGTGGTGACGCCAAGCCGGTGCTGCAGATCCCTGACCTCCTGGCGCAGCCGCACCCGCACCTTGGCGTCGAGCGCGCTCAACGGCTCGTCCAGCAGCAGCAGGCCGGGGCTGGTGGCAAGCGCCCTGGCGAGCGCGACACGCTGTTGCTGGCCGCCGGAAAGCTGCGCCGGGTACTTGTCGCCCTGCTCGGGCATGCCAACCAACTGCAGCAGCTCGTTGACCCGCGCCGCGACCCGGGCTTTCGGCGTCTTGCGATTCTCGAGCCCGTAGGCGACGTTCTTGTTGACCGTCAGGTTGGGAAACAGCGCATAGGATTGGAAGACGATGCCGAAGTCGCGCCCGGACGGCGGCAGCGCCGAGATGTCGCGTCCCGCCTGGGCGACGGTGCCCGCGGTCTGGATGTCGAGGCCGGCGATGGCGCGCAAGAGCGTCGTTTTGCCGCAACCGGACGGCCCGAGGAAGCAAACGAATTCGCCCTCAAAGACATCGAGCGAGATGTCACGGAGGGCGACAAAATCGCCGAATTTCTTGGTCAGGCCGCGAATCTCGAGGTAGGACCGGCGCGCGGCCGTTGTCTTGGTGTTGCTCAGCGCCATGATTCCCGGCCCCCTCGACACAGCCCCCCCGCAAACCCTGGCCGCCCGGTGTGTGCGGGCGGCCGAGGATTTCACGTCGGTGGCGCGGGCCTGTCAAGCAAGGCCCGTGCCGCTTACTTCTTCTTCGGGTCGGACTTGGCGTCGTACCGCTTTGCCCATTCGTTGAGGATGCGGATACGGTTGTCCGCCGCCCAGCCGAAGTCGTTCTTGACGAACTGCTTGTCGATGCCTCGCAGCGCCTGGGTCGGGTTGGGGACGCCGGGCATGGCGACCGCCTCGTAACCCGGCGCGTAGAGCACCATCGCCGCCTTGCTGACCGACCAATCGGCGACCTTTTTCGCAAGAGCGAGCTTCTTGGTGTTGCGGACGATGCCGAAGGCTTCGACTTCCCAGCCCAGGCCCTCGGACGGCAGCACCAGCTGCAGCGGCGCGCCTTCCTCCATCGACTTGACGACCCGGTAGGCGAACGACACGCCGATCGGCGTTTCGCCGGAGGCGGCGAGCTTGCACGGTGCCGAGCCGGAGTGAGTGTAGCGCGAGATGTTCTGGTGCAGGGCGTCCATGTACTTCCAGCCCTTGTCCTCGCCCCACATCTGCAGCCAGCTGGAGACGTCGAGGAAGCCGGTGCCCGACGAGTTCGGGTTCGGCATGATCACGCTGCCCTTGTAGACCGGCTTGGTGAGGTCCTGCCAGGAAGCCGGGATGGGCAGGTTCTTCTTCTTACCCTCGACCCTGTTGTAGCAGACGGCGGCGCCGTAGGTGCGCTGGCCGACCCACAGCGGCGGGTTGTTCTTGGTGTCGTAGTAGCGCTTGTCGAGCTTATCCAGACCCTTCGGCGCGTAGCCCTGGAAATAACCCTGGTTGGCGAGCAGCACCAGGCTGGTGGCGGCTTGGCCCCACACGATGTCGGCGCGCGGGTTGTCCTTCTCGGCCAGCAGCTTCGAGGTGATGATGCCGGTCGAATCGCGCACCCACTTGATTTCGACCTCGGGCACCGCCTTCTCGATCGCGGACTTGAACTTGGCGAGCTCGTCGGCTTCGACGGCGGTGTAGACCAAAAGGTCGGTCTTGGCCATGGCGCCGGCGCCGAAGCCGAGCACCATCAGGCCGCCGGCAACGACCGCGGTCAGCCGTTTAAAGAAATTCGTCAGCATGAATGAAATCTCCATCTCCCTGGTTGGCGGGCACCGGCCCGCATTTTGTCCCGTCGGCCACCGGCCGTTCACGCGGTCGGCCGTTGGGATCGCCTCGTTGGCCTTCGGTGTCGGCCGACGGGGCGGCCCGGCGCTGAAGGCATTGTTCCATACCGGCGACGATTATTCCACAGCTATCCCGGCGCCCGCCGCGTCTCCAAACCATCGCCGAAATGCCGCCGAAACGTCATGTTTCCTCGTCCGCGATCGCCGCCTCGACGATATCTAGCGCCCGGTCCATCTGGTCGTCGGTGACGATCAGCGGCGGCGTCAGGGTTAGCACGTTGCCCATGGTGGTCTTGAAGCTGAGGCCTTGCTCGAGCGCCCGGTACATGATGCGGTCGGCGACCTGGACGGCGGGCGCTTTGGTTTCCCGGTCCTCGACCAACTCGACGCCGATCACCAGGCCGAGCCCGCAGACGTTGCCAATCAGCGGATGGCGGGCCTTCATTTCCTGGAGTCGTTCCAAGGCGCGGCCGCCGACGCGGGCGGCGTTGTCGGTGAGCCCTTCGTCCTCGATGATCTCGATGGTGGTGAGCGCGGCCTGCGCCGAAACCGGGTTCTTCTCGTGGGTATAGTGTCCGAGCGCGCGTTCAGCGGTGACGTCGAGTTCCGGCCGGGCGATCATCGCCGAGATCGGCATCACGCCGCCGCCGAGCGCCTTTCCGAGCACCAGGATGTCCGGCACCACGTCGAAATGCTCGCACACGAACATGCGGCCGGTCTTGCCGAGCCCGGTCGGAATCTCGTCGAAGATCAGGAGCGCGCCAACCTCGTCGCAGGCTTGACGCACGGTCTGCCAGAACCCGGGCGGCGGCACGTAGGGAACGGCGCGCACCGGCTCGGCGATCACCGCGGCGACGTCCTTCTCCTTTTGCAGCACGTAGCGCACCATCTCGGCGCAGGCGAGATGGCAGGCATCGAGATCGGGACGGCCGTCGATGTCCTGGTATCCGTAGGGGCAGCGATAGCAGGCGAACGGCGCCACGTGCTCGGTGCCCGGCAACAGCGGCCCCATGTCGCCGCGGAACAGTGATTCGCCGCCGACGCTCATGCCGCCGAAGCCGGCGCCATGAAACGAATCCCAAAACGAAACGGTCTTGAAGCGGCCGGTCGCGGCGCGCGCCAGCTTCAGCGCCATGTCGACGGCGTCCGAACCGCCGGTGGCGAACAACACCTTGCTCAGCCGACCGGGCGTGATCTCGGCCAGCTTGCGGGCGAGTGCGACCGCCGGCTCGCTGGTGAACCGGCGCGGCGTATATGGCAGTTCGTCGATCTGCTTCTTGACCGCGGCGATCAGGCGCGGATGGCCGTAGCCGATGTGATGGACGTTGTTGCCGTGGAAATCCATGTAGCGGCGGCCGGCGGTATCCTCGATCCAGATGCCCTCGGCTTTGACGATGGCGGCCAGGCACGGCGTCGACAGCGATTGGTGGAAGAAGAACTCAGCGTCGCCATCGACCAGCTCATGACCGGGATCGCGGGCGACCCGCTCCGTCCATTGCCGCCGGTGTGGGCTCAGGTTGCTGTCGCCCTCGTCGGGATGGCTGCCGGGATGCCATGGCGGCGCGGCGGCAGGACGGGATGGAAACGGCGGGCGGGCGGGCATGGTCGGCGTCGCGGCATACCTAAGCGGACAGTACGGGTACACAAAGAATCGCACAAAAAACAACATTTTTCCACAGAAATGCACATCGCCATGCCGCAATCATCGGTTTGCCGCGATTTCTTGACGCCCGCTTAGGCGTTCGGCAGTGTACCGAGGCGCCCGGGACGGCCTGGGGGTGATCGGGGCCGCCGGACGGGGAGGGGATGGCCATGCTCGCCGAACAGAGACGCGACCAGATCCTGACCATCCTCGGCGAAAAAGGATCGGTTTCGGTCAACGAGCTCTATCGCCGCCTCAAGGTATCGCGCGAGACCATCCGCCGGGACATCACGCGGCTGGCGGCCGACAACCGGCTGCGTAAGACCCACGGCGGCGCGCTGTCCATCGACCAGGTGGAGCCGGCGTTCGCCGAGCGGATGAGCGTCAACATCGACGGCAAGCGCGCCATCGGCCGGGCGGCCGCCGACCTGGTGCCGGACGGCGCGTCGCTGATCATCGATTCCGGCACCACGACGCTGTGCGTCGCCGAAGCCTTGGCGCCGCGCCGCGGGCTCACCGTCTACACCAACGACATCCACGTCGCCGGCCGGCTGGCCGGGCGCAACAACAACCGGGTGCTGCTGTTGGGCGGCGAGGTACAGGGCGGCGAGGGCGCGACATTGGGCCGTGATGCCACCCAGATGCTCGCCAACTACTACGCCGATTTCGCGTTCATCGGCGCCAGCGCGCTGAGTACGGACCCGTGGCTGATGGACTATTCGCGCGAGGGGGCGGAACTCCGCGCCGAGATGCTGGCACAGGCGCGCACCGCGGTGCTGCTCGCCGACCACACCAAGTTCAACCGCACCGCGCCGGTGCGCGTCGCCAACCTCGACCAGGTCAATTACGTGATCACCGACCTGAAACCGGAGGGCGCGATGGCCAAAGGCTTGGCCAAGCTCTCGGCCGAGCTCCTGGTGGCGGGAAACAAAAAACGCTGAAGCGGGCTTAGGGCTTCTTGTCCGTCGGCGGCTTGGGTTCCAGCAGGCCCGCCTGCGCAAGTACCGGATACGCGACGGCGACGATGTGCGAGTGGATGCGCTTGAGGTCGCGCAGCACGTCCATGTGCAGTGCGCTGGTCTCGATGCTCTCGCGCCGGCCCTCGCGCAGCCGGGCGAGGTGGCGGGCGGCGTCGGCGCGCTCCAGTTCGACGACCTCGCGCTTTTCCTGCAGCAGTCGGAGCGCCATCCTCTCGTCGCCGGACATGAACACGACAAGCGCCAGCTTCATGTTGGCGGCGACCTTGGCGTGCAGCGCCTCGAGCTCGGCAAGGCCGTCCTCCGAGAACCGCACGCCCTGCTCGGACTTCTTGCCGGCCAGCTCCATCAGGTTCTCGATGATGTCGCCGATGTGCTCGAGGTCGGTGGTGAAGGTCAGGATCTGAGTCGCCCGGCGACCTTCCTCGCTGTCGAGCTCGTGGCGGCTGATCTCGGTAACGTAAAGCTTGATCGCCTCATAGAGCCTGTCGACGGTGTCGTCGCGGACCATGATCTCGCGCGCCAGCCCGCCGTCGTCCTCTTTCAGCGCCTTGATGGTGTCTTTGAGCATCGATTCGACGACATCGCCGACCCGCAACGCCTCGCGCGCCGCGGCCGCCAGCGCCACCGGCGGCGACGACAGACTGGCGCGCTCCAGGTGCTTTGGCCGGCCGGGATCGTCGGCCGCCGGCTTCACCGGCAGCAGGCGCTCGGCAACCTTGGCCGCGAGGTCGGTGAGACCGATGAAGACGACCGCGATCGCCAGATTGAAGGCGGTATGAAAGTTGACGACTTGGCGCGCCGCGTCGGCGCCGAGCCACGCAATCGCCGGCTGCACCACGTCGATCGCCGGCAGCACCGCGGCGACGCCGATCAGCTTGAAGGCGGCGTTGCCGAACGTCACCCGGCGGGCGACCGCGCCTCCCGCGAGAGTCGCCAGGATCGGCGCCAGGGTGCCGCCCAAATTCGCCCCCAGCACCAGCGCGAATGCCAGGTCCATCGGCACCGTGCCGGCGTGGGCGAAGGCCATGATCAGCAGCACCAAGGCGAGGCTGGAGTGCGCGAGCCAGGTCAATAGTGCCGCCACCAGCACCGCGATCGTGCGCTCGCCGACCATTGAGCCGAGGATTTCGCGCAGCACCTCGGATTCGCGCAATGGCTCGGAGGTGGCGACGATCAGCTTCAGCGCCAGCAGCATCAGCCCCAAACCAAGGGCGGCGCGGCCGAGCTGCCGCGGCCGCGTGCGCTCGGCCATCGAATGGACGACGAAGCCGACGGCGATCAGCCCCGGCGACAGGAAAAAGACGTCGAAAGACAGCACTTGGGCGACGAGCGTGGTGCCGACGTCGGCGCCCAGCATCACCGCTAGCGCCGGCGCCGTTGCCATCAGCCCGTGGGCGCAGAATGATGCCACCATCAGTGCCGTCGCGGTCGAGCTTTGCAGCACCGCGGTGACGCCGATTCCGACGCGCAGCGCCCGCAGCCGGTTGGAGACGCTGCGGGCGACGATCTGGCGCAGATCGCTGTCGTAGGCGCGCTCGATGCCAGTGCGCACCATGCGCATGCCCCACAGCAACAGTGCGACGGCGCCGACGATGTTGATCAGGAACCCGGTGGCCGAAATGGCGAAACTCCCTTGCCGAAAACGCCAGTATAACCGCCGCGTGCCGGAGAAAAAGCGCGTTTGCGGTCAAAAACGGTAAGAATCGGCAAAGGCGCCGACTGGCGCCGTCAGAACGCCTTGATCAGCTCGCCGTGGCGGCTGCAGGCGGCTTCCGCCAGCTCGACGAAGAAGCCGCTGATGCTGTCGGCGGTCTTCAGCGTCATCGGATCCTCGCCGGGGAAGGCGGCGGCGCGCATCGCCGTCCGCGTGCCGCCGGGATTGAGCAGGTTGACCCGCACGTTGGTCTTCGCCACCTCGGCGGCGTAGATCAGCGCCAGCATCTCGAGCGCGCACTTGGAGATCGCGTAGGCGCCCCAGTAGGCGCGGGCCTCGCGGGCCACGGCCGATGTCACGAACACCACGCGGCCCGCGGGCGAGGCGCGCAGCAGCGGATCCATGCTGCGGATCAGCCGCCAGTTGGCGGTGACGTTGACCGCCATCACCTGGTCCCAGACCGCAGGCTCGGTGTGGGCGAGCGGGCTGAGGGTGCCGAGCAGTCCGGCGTTGCCGATCAGCACGTCGAGCCGCTTGAAGCGCTCGAAGATGGCGGCGCCGAGCCGGTCGATGGCGTCGTAGTCGGTGAGGTCCATCGGCACCAGGGTCGCCCGCTGGCCGCTCGCGGCACGGACCTGATCGTCGATTTCCTCGAGCGCGCCCGGCGTGCGGGCGGTCAGCACCAGATGCGCGCCTTCCTCGGCGAAGCGTGTGGCGACGGCGGCGCCTATGCCCCGCGACGCGCCGGTGACGAGGGCGACGCGTCCGTCGAGGCGTTTGGACGGCTGCGGCTTGGCGCCCGGCCGGGGCATTCCTTATTCCCGCTCGTCCAGCAATGACAACTGGCGCTGCACCGGGTCCTTGTCGTGGTCGACCAGCGGGATCGGATACTCACCGGTGAAGCAGGCGTCGCAGTACTGCGGCAGATCACCGCGGCGCCGCGCTTCGCCGAGCGCTCGATAGAGGCCGTCGATGGAGAGGAACGCCAGCGTATCGACGTTGATGTGGCGGGCCATGGCGGCGACGTCGTATTGCGCCGCCAACAGCTCGTCGCGCTGCGGGGTGTCGATGCCGTAGAAGCAGGAATGCGTGGTCGGCGGGCTGGAGATGCGCATGTGCACCTCCTTGGCGCCGGCGTTGCGGACCATGTCGACGATCTTCATGCTGGTGGTGCCGCGGACGATCGAGTCGTCGACCAGCACCACCCGCTTGCCCTTCAGCCCGAAGGCGTTGGCGTTGTGCTTGAGGCGCACGCCGAGATGGCGAATCTGATCGGTCGGCTCGATGAAAGTGCGGCCGACGTAATGGTTGCGGACGATGCCGAACTCGAACGGCACGCCCGCCTGCTGGGAATAGCCGATGGCCGCCGGCACGCCGGAATCGGGCACCGGCACCACGACGTCGGCGGGAATGTGGCTTTCGCGGGCGAGCTCGGCACCGATACTCTTGCGTGCCTCGTAGACGTTGCGGCCTTCCATGACGCTGTCGGGACGCGCGAAATAGATGTATTCGAAGATACAGAACCTGTTCGGCGCCTTGTTGAACGGCTTCAAGCTGTGCAGGCCCTTGTCGTCGATGACGACGATTTCGCCCGGCTCGACGTCGCGCACGAACTTGCCGCCGATGATGTCGAGGGCGCAGGTCTCGGACGCGAGCATCCAGGCGTCGCCCAGCCGTCCCAGCACCAGCGGCCGGACGCCGCACGGATCGCGCACGCCGATCAGTTTCTTCTGGGTGATGGCGACCAGCGAATACGCCCCGACGATCTGGCTTAGCGCGTCGGTCAACCGGTCGACGACGCGGCCGTATTCGCTGATGGCGATCAGGTGGATGATGGTCTCGGTGTCGCTGGTGGACTGAAAGATGCAGCCGCGCTGCACCAGTTCCTTCCGGATTTGGTAGGCGTTGGTGAGGTTGCCGTTGTGCGCGATCGACAAGCCGCCGAATTTGAAATCGGCGAATAGCGGCTGCACGTTGCGCAATATGGTGTCGCCGGTGGTCGAATAGCGGACGTGGCCGATGGCGACGTGGCCCGACAGCCTCGCCATCGTCTCCGGCGAGTTGAAGTTGTCGCCGACCAGGCCCAGCGCGCGGTGGCTGTGGAACTGCTCGCCGTCGTAGGCGACGATGCCGGCCGCCTCCTGGCCGCGGTGCTGCAGCGCGTGCAGCCCAAGCACGGCGTGGGTGGCGGCATCGGGCATGCCGTAGATGCCGAACAACCCGCATTCCTCCTTCGGATGGTCGTCGTCCTCGGGGCGGAGGATGGCGGGCGGGAGCGGGCGTTGGGTCATCGGGCGATGGGTCTCCGTCACCGGTCCTTGATGCTGTCGTGGAGCCGCTGCATGTCTCGGCGTTCCTTCTCGCCGTATCCTACCACGTCGCTGTCCTTTTGGCCCTTCGGTTGTGGCATCGGCAGGTCCTGAACCACCCGGCGCTTGCCCGCGGACGTTCCCGGGGGCGGTTCCGCGGCCTTCTTGCCGGCCCCGGTTTTCCCGGCCTTGGCGGCCTTTTCGTCGGCGCCGGCGCCGCCGAAGCCTTCGGGGATCAGCGTCGCCAGCAGCGCCGCGCCCGGTTTCACCAGGGCCATGGCGCGGGCCTCCTTGATGAATTTCGGCTGCTCCTTCATCGGATAGATGTAGTCGAACGCCAGGTAGGCGACCAGCACGATCAGGGCGCCGCGCAGCAGTCCGAACAGAAAGCCGAGCGAGCGGTCGACGGCATTCAGCGCGCTTTCGCGGATGCGCTTCGAGATCATCCGCGTGACCAGCGACAACATCATCAGTGACACCACGAACAACACGATGCCGGCGGCGAAGTCGGCGACGATGGCGTATTCGGTGAACTGCCGCGCGAACGGCCGCACCAGGGGGAAGCCGTAGATGGTGGCGAAGATGGCGCCGATCCAGTCGACGATCGACAGCACCTCCCGGGTCAGGCCGCGGAAATACGCGAACACCGCCGAGGCGAGCAGCACCGCGAAGATGCCGATGTCGAGCCAGTTGACCACCGGCGGCAGCTCGACGGCCGCTACGGCGGGACTACCCATGGCGCCGGCGCTCCGCCGCCGGGCCGTCGCCCGCCGTCGGCCGGGGGCTTTTCGCACCCGGCTTGGCGAACAGCAGGAGCAGGTCTTCAAGGCGGGAGATTTCGGTGATCTTCATGATCCCGTCCCGGGCCTCCTTTTCAACCTTGCCCTTCTTGGCGCCGGCGCGCGTCTGCGCCGGGATGATGGCGCGCTCGAACCCGAGCTTGCTGGCTTCCTTGAGGCGGGCATCGGCGCGCGACACCGCCCGCACTTCGCCGGAAAGTCCGATCTCGCCGAACACCACCGCGCCCGGCGGCACCGGCACGCGGCTGGTCGCCGACACCAACGCCGCGGCGACCGCAAGATCCGCCGCCGGCTCGCCGATCTTGAGCCCGCCGGCGACGTTCAGATACACGTCGTTCGGTCCCAGTGCAAGGCCGCACCGGGCCTCGAGCACCGCCATCACCATCGCCAGCCGACCGGCGTCCCAGCCGACCACCGCCCGACGCGGAGTGCCGAGCGCCGATGGCACGGTAAGGCATTGAATTTCAACGAGGACTGGGCGGCTGCCCTCGATCCCGGCGAACACCGCGGCGCCGGTCACCGGCTGGGTGCGGTCGGCGAGGAACAGCGCCGACGGGTTCACCACCTCGGCCAGGCCGAGATCGGTCATCTCGAAGACGCCGATTTCGTCGCTCGGCCCGAAACGATTCTTGACCGCGCGCAGGATGCGGAACTGGTGGCCGCGCTCGCCCTCGAAATAGAGCACCGTGTCGACCATGTGCTCGAGCACCCGCGGGCCGGCGATCAAGCCTTCCTTGGTGACGTGGCCGACGAAGATCAGCGCGAAACCGCGCCGCTTGGCGACCCGGATCAACTCCTGCGCCGAGGAGCGCACCTGCGCCACCGTGCCTGGCGCCGATTCGAGGTTGTCGAGATACATGGTCTGGATCGAATCGATGATGGCGAGGTCCGGCCCGTCGGCGTCGTCGAGGGTGGCGGCGATGTCGCGCACCGAGGTCGCCGACGCCAGCTTGACCGGCGAATCCGCGATGCCGAGGCGCTCGGCGCGCAGCCGCAGCTGGTCCACCGCCTCCTCGCCGGAGATGTAGGCGCAGGGCATGGTTTTGGCGAGCGATGCCGCCACCTGCAGCATCAGCGTCGATTTGCCGATGCCGGGGTCGCCGCCGACCAGCAGCGACGAGCCCGGCACCATGCCGCCGCCGGTGACGCGGTCGAACTCGGCGATGCCGCACTTGACCCGCTCGGCCGGCCTGGACTTGCCCTTCAAGCCCTCGAAGACGATCTTGCGGCCCTTCTTGCCGCCGAGCCCCTTCGGCGCCGATTCGGGCCGGGCTTCCTCGATCAGCGTGTTCCACGCGCCGCAGCTTTCGCAGCGGCCGGCCCACTTCGGCGCGCTGGCGCCGCACGACTGGCAGACGTAATTGACGGCTTTACGGGGCAAGCGATTGGTTCCTTACCGGATACCCGAATCGCGCCATTCTACCCGGTTTTCACTTCCTGATCGCCATCTTGATCGGGCCTTCGGCGCGGCCGTGGATGAACTGATCCACGTAGGGGTTGCCCGAATTGTCGATGTCCTTGGTCGGGCCGGCCCAAATGATCTTCCCCTCGTAGAGCATGGCAATGCGGTTGGCGATCTTGCGGGCGCTCACCAGGTCGTGGGTGATGGAAAGCGCCGTCGCGCCGACCTCGCGGGTGATCTTCGCGATTAAATCGCTGATCACGCCGGCCATGATCGGGTCGAGTCCGGTGGTCGGCTCGTCGAAGAAGATGATCTCTGGGTCGGCAGCGATGGCGCGGGCGAGCGCGACGCGCTTCAGCATGCCGCCGGAGAGCTCCGCTGGCCACAGATCGGCCACCTCCGGGCCGAGGCCAACCTGGCCGAGCTTGGCGACGGCGATCTCTCGCGCTTCGGCACGGTCGACGCGCTTCTGGGCCAACAGCCCGAACGACACGTTCTCCCACACCGGCAAGCTGTCGAACAGCGCGGCGCCCTGGAACAGCATGCCGAACTTGCGGTTGACTTGCTCGTGGGTGTCGGCGTCGGCGCCGACGACCTCGACGCCGTCGACCCGGATCGAGCCACCGTCGGCCTTCAGGAGCCCGAGCACGCACTTGATGGAGACCGACTTGCCGGAGCCGGAGCCGCCGATGACGACCACGGACTCGCCATCCGCCACGTCGAGGTCGAAGCCGTCGAGCACCACCTTCTGCCCGAACGACTTCTTGACGCCGCGCATCCTGATCCTGGGTGGTTTCTCGGTCATCGTCGGTGGCGGTCCCTGGCGTCAGTCGGTGAAGAAGATTTCGGTCAGGATGTAGTCGAAGCTGAGGATCAGGATCGAGGCGGAGACGACGGCGTTGGTAGTGGCGGTGCCGACGCCCTGGGCGCCGCCCTTGGAGGTATAACCGTAATAGCAGCCCATCAACGTGACGATAAAGCCGAACACGGCGGCCTTGACCAGGCCGGAAATCACGTCGTGGGCCTCGAGGAAGTCCCAGGTGTTCTGCAGATAGATCGACGGATTGAACCCGAGCTTGTAGACGCTGACGATGTAGCCGCCGAACACGCCGATGACGTCGGCGATCAGCACCAGGAACGGCATCATGGTTAGGCCGGCGATCAGCCGCGGCGCCACCAGGTATTTCATCGGGTTGGTGGAGAGCGTCGTCAGCGCGTCGATCTGCTCGGTGACGCGCATGGTGCCGAGCTCGGCGGCCATGGCGGCGCCGATGCGCCCGGCGACCATCAGACCGGCGAGCACCGGCCCGAGCTCACGGGTGATCGACAGCACCACCACGTTGGCGATGACGCCCTCGGCCGAGAACCGAGCGAAACCGGTGTAGCTTTGCAGCGCCAGCACCATGCCGGCGAAGATGGCGGTGAGCCCGACCACGGGCAGGGAGTAGTAGCCGATCTCGACCATCTGGCGGCCGATGATGCGGAAATAGAACGG